>NZ_QWKZ01000023.1 GCF_003574085.1 Meiothermus luteus
CCCCGAGGGAGGCGAAGACCTGGTAGACCCTTTCGGGGAGCGCCTGGATGGGAAGGGCCCGCACCTCGCGGATGATCCCCTCCCGGTCCTCCAGGAAGTAGCTCTGCCCCTGGAGGGCCCCGGACCAGCGGGTTTCCACCTCGCCCAGGGCAATGCGCGCCAAGGCCAGCTCCACCGCCTTGCGGTATGGGATGGGGGTCACCTCGGGGAAGAGGGCTTGGGCCTTGGCGGTGTCCGCCACCAAGGGGTGGAGGATGCCCTCCACCAGGGGCAGGGCCAGGCGGTTCGGGATGGGGGTCACGAGCCCCACCCAGAGGGCGGCAAGCCTTGGGGCCAAGACGGGCACGGACAGGATGAGGCGCTTTAGGCCCCGCACCTCGGCGTAGGTTTCCATCATGGCCTTGAAGGTGAGGGGCGGGGCCCCGACCTCCACCACCCCCGAAGGCCCCCGCTCCAGGGCCAGGAGGAGGTAGGCCAGGATGTCCCGGATGGCGATGGGGGAGACGGGGTTCAGGATCCACCGGGGGGCCACCATCACCGGGAGACGCTCCGTGAGGTAGCGGACCATCTCAAAGCTCGCCGAGCCCGAGCCCACGATGGGGCCGGCGCGGAACTCCGTGGTGGGCACCGCCCTCCTCAAGATCTCTCCCACCCGGGCCCGGCTCGCCAGGTGGGGAGAGGGCCTTCCCGTTCGGGGCAGGAGCCCCCCCAGGTAGATGGCGTGGGGGAGGCCCACCCGCTGGGCGGCTCGGGCGAAGGCCTGGGCTTGGCGCTCCTCCGCCTCCTGGAAGCGGGCCGCGGAGAGCATGGCGTGGACCAAGTAGTAAGCGGCCTCTACTCCCTCCAGGGCCCGAAGGAGGGCTTCCTCGTCCTCGAGGCTCCCCTCCACCACCTCCACCTGCCCCGCCCAGGGGCGGCCCCCCAGGCGGCGGGCGTCCCGCACCAAGACCCGGACGCGGTGGCCCCTTTCCAAAAGCCGGGGCACGAGCCTCCCCCCCACATACCCCGTGGCCCCGGTGACCAGGACGCGCATGACCCAAGCCTAAGGGGGGGCTAGGGAAAAGCTTTGTAGCCTAAGGAAAGGCTAGGGCTTTTTAGGAAAGCGCCTCCGCGAGCAGCCGGTGAAAGTGGTGCACCCCCTGCTCCCGCTTCACGCTGAAGCGGCCCTGGTGGTAGAAGCGCGACTTAATCCCCTTCTGCACCGCTTCCACCACCACCTCGTCCTCGCGCTCTACCCGGTCGAGGGCAGCCCCGGCTCCCGCCTCGAGCTTGCTTGCATCCCAAACATAGGGCAGAAACGAAACCTTGGTCAGCTCCGGCCCCAAAGGGCGCACCACGTTGACCGAGAGGCCCCAAGGGTAAAAGTTCAGCATCAGGTTGGGAAACACCCAGTAGTAGTAGGCCGCAATGCGCTTGCCGTAGTCGGGCGAGTCCTTGGGCAGCTCAAAGCAGGGCTCGCCGGGGGCCGCGACGCCCAGCTGCAGGTTGCACCAGTCGTAAATTTCGGTGGTGTAGCTGCCGTAGTCAATGGCCGTGTTCAGCGAGGCGTGGATGTAGGGGATGTGGAAGCCCTCGAGGTAGTTGTCGCAATAAAGCGCCCAGTGGGCCCGCACCAGGTAGTCGCGGGCCCGGGCCGGTTCAAAGTAGAACTGCCGGAAGGGCATCCAGCCCACCCGCGCCTCTATGGGCTTCAGCACCTCCTCCAGGGGAACGGCAGGGTTCAGGCTGGCAAAGAGGAACTTCCCCTCCCCCCAGGTCGCAAAGGCCACTTTGGGCAGGTCGTCCTTGGGGCTGGGGAAGCCCTGCACCCCTTCGAACTCCGGCATGGCCTGAAAGCAGCCGTCCAGGCCAAAGCGCCGCCCGTGGTAGCGGCAGCGCAGATAGCGGGCGTTGCCGCCGCTCTCGGCCACCAGCATCCCCCGGTGGGTGCAGACGTTGGAGAGAAGGTGCAGCCGGTCGTCAAAGTCGCGGGTCAGCACCAAGGGCTCGTCCAAACAGCCCTCGAGCAAGGTAAAGGGCTTGACCGTACCGGGGGCCTTCAGGTCGTCGGTGTCGCCTACCCACTGCCAACTCCGGGCAAAGACCTTCTCCTTGGCGGCCTCGTAGAGGGCCGGGTCTTTGTAGAAGCTAGCCGGCAGGGTGGAGGCCTGGGCGATGTCGGGGTGAACCTCGAGCTCTCTCATGACTCCCTCCCACAAAAAATTGGCGCAGCCAGAGCCTGACCGCACCACGCAGGAGCGTACTTCACTTACCAGCAGCCACGATAGCCTGGGCAAAGCGCAGGGGCCTAGTTTGCGCTACGGGCCAGAGGGGCACGACCACCATTCTACCAGGCCCCCGCGGGGGCGGGCTTTACCTGCCCCACTCCAGCCGCACCACCAGCTCCCCGCCCCTTGGACCCACGCTCACCTCGAGCCTATCCTCCCCCCGGCGGTACTCCGCCCGGTAGGCCAGGCTCTTCTTGTCCCCTTTGGAGCGGAAGCTCACCTTCACCCAGCCCTTGGAGAGAAGGTCCCTGTGGTAGTGGCTAAAGACCTGCTCCACATCGCCCCCCCGGTAGGCCACCCGATACTCGGTCTCCTTCCGGTCCTCCCAAAGCACCGCGTAGCCCGGCAGGGGCGGGATGAAAAAGAGAGGAGGTTTGAGGGCCGCCACAGGGGGCTGCACCTGGTAGCGCACCGCGCTGCTCACCCAGTCGCGCTCGGGCAGCAAAACAGACCCCCCGCCCGCCGCCCGCAGCCGCCCAATCTCAGCGAGCTGGGCGGGCGAGAGGGGCCGGCGGCTGGCCACCGCGAATACCTGGGCCACCCCGGCGGGGCCGCCCAGGGTAAACTCATAGCGGGCCCCCGGCTCGGGGAAGGTCCGGGTTTCACCCGCCCGCAGGTAATTCTCCGAAGAGAAGGCGTTGGGCAGAATCAAGCCAACCTGGCCGTCGGCACCGAGGTTGAAGAGGTAGATGTAGACGTCCCGGTTGGCTTGGGCGTAAATGCGAATCCTGTCCCCAAAGGAGTAAGTCGCGGGGTCGCGGTCAAGCCAAAGCCGCAGCTCGAGCCCAGGAGGCACGGGGCTCACCAAAATCCCCTGGGGGCTCAGCGGCGCTGCGAAGGCTAAAGAAACCAGGCTCCCTAAGGCTACCAAACGTTTCATGGTTCCTCCTGGGTTCCAGGCTAGGGGGAAAGCCCGCCCCCACCATGAAACCCACGTCAGGGGAGCTTAACCCTGGCCTTGAGCGCTCCTTTACGTTGCACCTCCCGCAGGGCTGGCCCCTCGAGGGGCTCTTTCTTATGATGAGATGCCATGTACGCCTATGGCCTTAGCGTCTACAGGGTTTGCAAGGTTCTGGCCACCTTCCTGCTCAAGGTGCTGTTCGGCTTCCGGGTGGAGGGGGCCGAGAAAATTCCCAAAGAAGGCCCGGTCATCCTGGCCTCCAACCACATGTCCTTCCTAGACCCGGTGGTGATGGGCGTGGCCTGCCCACGGGTGGTAAGCTACATGTCGCGCGACGATCTGTTCAGGTACCCCATCCTGCGCTGGTTGCTGCCCCGGCTGTACGTGATACCCGTGGCCAGGGGGGCAGGCGACCTGGCCGCCATTAAAGCAGCCATCCGCACTTTGCAAAACGGCATGGTCTTCGGCATCTTCCCCGAAGGACGGCGCAGCCGCACCGGCTACATTGAGCCTTTCAAAACCGGCACCGCAGCCATCGCCCTGCGCACCGGCGCCCCCATCGTCCCGGCCGCCATCATCGGAAGCGACAAGGCCTGGCCGGTGGGCAAAGGGCCGCGCCTTCGCCGGCCCATCCGGGTTGTGTTCGGCGATCCCATAGCGGTATCCCCAGGAAAGACCGATCACCAAAGCCTAGAAGCCCTTACTCAGCAGCTCGAGGCTGCCGTAACCGCCCTTCTCCCCCCCGAGTATCACAGGAAGCCCACCATTTAGGTATTCTGTTTTTAGCAGAAAAGGCTTCCTTTTCGCCCTGGCGCTTGCAATTCTACACTAAGCTGTGATAGACTCCGTGCTGAAGGGAAAACAAAGGAGGTAATGCTATGGCAAAAGCTGGAGCAAGGAAAACCAAGACCAAAGCGGACCTGATAGACCAGGTGGCCGCCGCAGCCGGTTTGAAGAAGAAGGACGCCAAAGCTGCCGTAGATGCCTTCTTGAGCAAAGTTGAAGACGCCCTCAAGTCTGGCAGCAAGGTGCAGCTCACCGGCTTTGGCACCTTTGAAGTGCGCAGCCGCAAGGCCCGCACGGGGGTCAAGCCCGGCACCACCCAAAAGATCAAAATCCCCGCTTCCAAGTACCCCGCCTTCAAACCGGGCAAAGCCCTGAAGGAAGCGGTCAAGAAGTAGGCATCCCGTCCCTTCCAATAGAGGAGGCCTTGGCCTCCTTTATTGCTTTGGCCAAGAAGGCGCCCAGCTTGGTTAGGATAGGGCCATGTTTCAAGGCAAGGTGGTGCTGGTCACCGGGGCGGCGCGGGGCTTAGGCCGGGTCATCGCAGAAGCCTTTGCACGAGAGAAGGCCCTGCTGGTGCTTTGCGATGTGCGGCCGGAGGGTCTGGAAGTGGCCAAGCGGTTGGGGGGCTTGTTCGTCTACGCCGACCTGGCCCTGCCTGGCCACCGCGAGCGGCTGGTAGAGCAAGCCGTCAAGCAGTGGGGAGGGGTAGACGTGCTGGTCAACAACGCCGCCATAGCCCCGCCCGGCTCAGCCCTCAAGGTGAGCCTCGAGGAGTGGCAGCGGGCCCTGGAGGTGAACCTGACCGCCCCCATGCACCTCTCGGCCCTGGCCGCGCGGGAGATGGCCCGGAAGGGCGGAGGGGCCATCGTGAACATCGCTAGCGTACAGGGGCTCTTCGCCGAGCAAAACAACGCCGCCTACAACGCCTCCAAGGGCGGCTTGGTCAACCTCACCCGCTCTTTGGCCCTTGACCTAGCTCCCCTGCACATCCGGGTCAACGCGGTGGCCCCCGGTGCAATCGCCACCGAGGCGGTGTTGGAGGCTATTCAGATGTCCACCCACCCCGAACTCACCCGCCAAGACTGGGAAGACCTGCACGCCCTGCGCCGCCTAGGGCGGCCCGAAGAGGTCGCTGAGGCAGTGCTGTTCTTGGCCTCGGAGAAGGCCAGTTTCATTACCGGGGCCATCCTCCCGGTGGATGGGGGCATGACCGCCAGCTTCATGATGGCCGGGCGGCCGGTCTAGGCTGCCGCGGGCCGGGCAACCGGAAGCAAAATGCAACGCTTTTTATCAAAAATCGCTACAAAGCGTTGACATAGTTTCCAGGTGTCGCTATACTTGGCCCCAACCAAACGCGTGTTAGGCCTACCCATTCGGGGTTTTTGGCAGTCTTACCAGGAGGCGCGGTGCAACTTCAGGTAGATAAGGTCACCCTAAGCTTTGGTGGCGTGCAGGCGCTGAGCCAGGTTTCGCTCGAGGTGGACAGGGGCGAGCTGGTTTCGGTAATAGGGCCCAACGGAGCGGGAAAAACCAGCCTTCTAAACTGCATCTCGGGCTTCTACCACCCTAGCTCTGGGAGGATCGTCTTTGAAGGCCACGACCTGACCCACGCCCCGCCCCACCTGGTCACCCGCTACGGGATTGCCCGGGCTTTCCAGAACATCGAGCTCTTCACCGGAATGACCGTGCTGGAGAACCTGATGATGGCCCGCCATATCTTCGGCCACTACAACCTGTGGGACAACCTCTGGTTCTATGGCCGGGCCCTTCGGGTTAGCGTAGAAAACCGCCGTATTTGTGAGGAAATCATTGACTTTATGGAGCTCGAGCCCTACCGCAAGACCCTGGTGGGCGACCTGCCCTACGGGGTGCGCAAACGGGTGGAGGTGGCTCGAGCCCTGGCCCTCTCCCCTAAGCTGCTGCTCCTGGACGAACCGATGGCAGGCATGACCCTTGAAGAAAAGGAGGACATGGTGCGCTTCATCTTGGACATAAGGGCCGAGCGGGGCACCACCATCGTCCTCATTGAACACGACCTGGGGGTGGTGATGGACATCTCCGACCGCGTCTACGTCCTTGACTTCGGACAGGTCATCGCTTCGGGCCTCCCCGAAGAGGTCAGCCAAAATCCAAGGGTGCAGGAGGCCTACGTGGGGGTGGAGGTGGAACATGGGGCATAGACCTCAGGCCACCTTAAAAACCAAACCGCAGGCCAGGAGCCACTACCGGCTCCGCCTTCAGGGGGTGGTCCCGTGATGCCCTCGGGCTACGAGCTCAAAAAGTACACCCTCCCCCAAGTTCTACGGCTGCGGGCCCAACACACGCCTAAAAAGGTGGCGCTGAGGGAAAAAGACTTCGGCATCTGGAACGAAATTACCTACGAGGACTACTACCGCCACGTCACCCGCTTCGCCGCAGGGCTGCTGGCCCTGGGCTTTGAGAAGGGGGAGCGGCTGGCCATCATCGCCGACAACATCCCCGAATGGCTCTACGCCGAGCTGGGTACCCAGGCTGTGGGGGGTATCTCGGTCGGGGTTTACCAGTCCTCCCTGCCTCCCGAAATCGCCTATGTCCTCTCCTACACGGGAACCGCCTTCGTCCTGGCGGAAGACCAGGAACAGGTGGACAAGCTCATAGAAATCAGGGGTGAAATCCCCAGCGTCCGTAAGGTCATCTACGAAGACCCCAAGGGCATGCGGACCTACCGGGACGACCCCTGGCTCATCAGCTACGAAGAGGTAGAGCGGTTGGGCGAAGCCTACCTGCAACGCCACCCAGCTTTGGTGGAAGAGCGTATTGACGAGGGAAACCCAGAGGACGTCTGCCACCTCTCCTTGACCTCTGGCACCACGGGCAGACCCAAGGCGGCCATGCTGCGGCACCGGAACCTCCTGCACATGGGGGTGGCCTTGCAGGAGGTAGATCCCCTGGAGCCTACCGATGACTACCTTTCCTTCCTGCCCTTCGCCTGGATTGGCGAACAGATGATGTCCGTGGGAATGGCCCTCGCCGGGGGATTCGCGGTCAACTTTCCCGAATCCATTGAGACCGCTATGAACGACCTTAAGGAGATCGGCCCCCACGTGATGTTCAGCCCCCCTAGGGTCTGGGAGGGCACCCAGAGCCAAATTTGGGTTCGCATCTCCGAGACCTACGCCTTCAACCGCTGGGTCTACAACCAGATGCTCAAGATTGGCTATCGCGCCGCCGACTACCGCATGCGCGGAAAGCCCATGCCCATCGGCCTGCGCATCGCCTACTGGCTGGCCGACCAAATCATGTTCAGACCTCTGCGCGACCAGCTAGGCTTCCTGCGGTTGCGCCGGGCCTACACGGGGGGGGCTGCCCTAGGCCCGGATGTCTTTCGCTTCTACCATGCCATCGGGGTCAACCTAAAGCAGATATACGGCCAAACCGAGATTATAGGGATTGCCTTCGTACACCGCGACGGCGATGTGCGGGCCGACACCGTAGGGCTGCCCATTCCTGGGGGCGAGGTGAAGATCAGCGAGCGAGGAGAAATCCTCTGCCGTTCCGATGCGGTGGTGGCGGGCTACTGGCAAAACCCCGAGGCCACCGCTGAGACCTTCGCCGATGGGTGGCTGCACACCGGCGACGCCGGCTACCTCACCCCGGAGGGCCACCTGGTGGTGATCGACCGGGTTTCAGACGTGATGCACACCAGCAGCGGCCACATGTTCAGCCCTCAGTTCATCGAGAACAAGCTCAAGTTTAGCCCTTACATCAAAGAGGCGGTGGTCTTCGGCAACCAAAGGCCCTACATCACCGCCTTCATCAACGTAGACCCCCAGACCGTGGGCAAGTGGGCCGAGGACCGCCGAATCGCCTACACCACCTACCTAGACCTCTCCCAAAAGCCCCAGGTGGCCGAGCTGATTCGCAAGGAGGTACAGGCAGTCAACGAGAGCCTCCTGGAACACCTCCGCATCCAACGCTTCGTGCTTCTATACAAGCTCTTGGACGCCGACGACGATGAGCTCACCCGCACTGGGAAGGTGCGCCGAAAATTCATAGCCCAGCGCTATCAAAACCTAGTGGAGGCCCTCTACAGCGGGGCCCAGCGGGTACAGGTGGAAACCGAGTTCAAGTACCAGGATGGCTCCACCCAAAGGGTGTCCACCGAGGTGAGCGTGCTCGAGACCCAACCTCACCAGCCCTTGGTGGGGGCGTAGGAGGGTTGCAATGGAGTTGGTGCAAAACCTAATTTCCGGCGTCGCGGTGGGCTGCATCTACGCCCTGGCCGCCCTAGGCTTTGTCCTTATCTACAAATCCAGCCGGGTCATCAACTTTGCCAACGGCCAGCTCATTGCCATAGGGGCCTTTCTGGCCTATGCCTTGGCGGTCTGGGTTGGGCTCCCGGTCCTCCTGGCAATGCTCCTAGCCATGCTCCTCACCGCAGGCCTCGGTTTCCTGGTAGAGCGAATTTTTCTACGCAGGCTGGTTGGCCAACCCATCATCTCGGTCATCATGGTCACCATCGGCCTGGCCAGCGTCCTCGATGGGCTGATGTACCTGACCCCCTTTGGGTCTGGCAACTTCACCTTTCCCCAGTTCCTCCCTCCAGGCGGCCTAAACTTAGGGGGCCTCAGCGTCTCCTATCCCCAGCTTCTGGCCATTGGCTTCACCGCGGTGTTTCTCCTAATCTTCGGCTGGTTCTTCCAGCGGTCGGTGCTGGGGATAGCCATGCGGGCTGTGGCCGACGACCAGATGGCCTCCATGAGCCTGGGGGTCTCGGTGGAGAAGGTCTTTGCCTTGGCCTGGGCGGTGGCAGGCCTCGCCGCCGCGGCGGCCGGAATCGTGGTGGGTGCAGTTTCCGGGCTGAACCAGGATGGACTGATTGCCATCGGCCTGGCGGTCTTCCCGGCCGTCATTCTGGGTGGGCTTGACTCGGTCCCGGGCGCGGTGGTGGGGGGCATCGTCATCGGAATCCTGCAGTCCTTCTCCACTGCCTACCTGGACGGCCTGCTGGCCCAGATAGGGCTGGTGGGGGGTGGGTCGCAGTACGCGGTGCCCTTTCTGGTCCTCCTGATAATGCTTTGGTTCAAGCCACACGGCCTGTTCGGCACCGAGGAAATTGAGCGGGTATAAAAGGAGCACACCATGCGCAACCCCTGGGCCCAGACTGGAAACTACCGCACCTCCTACGCCCAAGACACCACCATCTTCGCCAACTATCGGGAGATTGTTTCCATAGGGCTGCTCCTCATCGGACTCTGCCTTCTCCCCACCTTTCTAGAGCGTTCTCAGGTGCTGGTGCTCAACTTCATATTGATCTACGCAATCGCGGTGCTGGGTCTGAACATCACCACCGGCTACGCGGGGCTTATCAGCGTGGGGCAGGCCGCGTTCATGGGGGTGGGCGCCTACACCGTAGCCCTCACCGCACCCCACCTGCCCTTCTGGCTCACCATCCCCCTAGGTGGCCTGACCGCAGCCTTGGTGGGGTTTTTGGTGGGGATTCCTAGCCTGAGGGTAAAGCACCTCTACCTAGCCCTGGCCACCTTAGCCTTCCAAGAGATTTTCGTATGGGTCGTCGGGCGCAGCCCAGCGCTGGCCCAGGGAGCTGCAATCCCAGTAGAAATGCGCAATTTTCTGGGGCTAGAGATTACTTTCCGAAACCACAACTACTTCTGGTATTACGTGATTCTCCTCACGCTGGTGGTTCTGGTCATAGCCTGGCGCAACCTGCTGAGGGGCAAGTACGGCCGGGCCCTGATTGCCGTGCGGGACAACGACCGCGCCGCAGACGCTATGGGAATGAATCCGGGCCGCACCAAGCTCTTCGCCTTCGCCTTGGGGGCCCTGTACGGGGGGGTGGCTGGCGGGCTACTGGCCTACATGCAGCGGGCGGTGGTGGTGGAGGAGTTCACCCTGGTTCGCTCGGTGGCCCTGCTGGCCATGGCCATCGTGGGCGGCCTGGGCACGGTGGTGGGCAGCCTGCTGGGGCCGGCCTTTATTGAGCTCCTCAGGCTTTACGTAGAGCGGCTTTCGGAGTGGATGAAGGGCAACGCCTTGATACAGAGCATCACCCCAGCAGGGGTCGACGTGGCCTCGGCCCTCCTGCCCCTTTCGTTTGGGTTGGTCATCGTCCTCTTTTTGATGTTTGAGCCGCGCGGCCTTTACAATTGGTGGCGGCTCATCCGAAGCTACTTCCGAACCTGGCCATTCAAGTACTAGGGTAGGCAACACCGCTTCACGCGCGTTGCAATCAAAGGAGGCACCATGAAGCGCATCTTGGTTTTAGGTCTGGTGGCGGCCCTGGGGCTGGCTTTAGCCCAAGGGCGTACGGTAACCCTGCTTTGGTCGGGGGCCATCACCGGCCCCACCTCGGACGTAGGGGGGCCTTACGCTGCGGGCATTGAGGATTACTGCAAGTACGCCAACGAGCAGAGGCTCATTCCCAACGTCACCCTGAACTGCATCGTGCGGGATGACCAGTACCAAAACCCCATCACCCAAAGGATTCTGGAGGAGGCCCTGGACCGGTCTAAGCCAGCCATCTACCTGGGCTACTCCACGGGGGCCATGCTCCAGCTCAAACCCCTCATCCAGGAGGTCAAGCTCCCCACCATACCTGCCTCGGCGCACATCGGCCTGATTGACCCTCCCAACAACCAGTACATGTTCCTTCCGGTAAGCAGCTACTCCGAGCAGGTGGTGGCCCTGATGGAGTACATCAACCGCACCGACCGAGGGGCCCGCATCGCCCTGGTGGTCAACCCCAGCCCCTTCGGCAGGGCCGTGGTGGACCACGCCCGAAGGGCTGCCCAGCGGCTTGGGCAAACCATTGTGGACGTCCGGGAAGTGGGTGGGGGCAACCTGGACAACACCGCTTTGCTGCGGGCCCTGGACGCCGCCGGTGCGCAGTACATCATCCACCAGAACGTGGCCGGCCCTGTGGCCAACATCCTCAAAGATGCCAAGCGGCTGGGCCTTGACCGCAAGATCAGGCAGATGGGGGCGGTCTACACCGGGGGCTCTGACCTAATTCGGCTGGCGGGCGATGCCGCCGAGGGCTACTTGTGGGCCAGCAGCTACTACACCCTGGACGAGAACACCCCTGGCATCACCCTGCAAAAGCAGCTCGCGGCCAAGTACAACCGGAGCGCCGATACCCTCAACTCCACCAACTACACCGCCGGAATGCTGGCCGCAGCCATCGCGGTGGAGGCCATGAAGCGGGCCGCGCAACGTTTTGGTGGCCGAATTGACAACGAAACCGTCTACCAGTCCATCATCGGCATGAACGGACCAAACGCCTTCAAACCAGGCTTCGCGGTTTCTACCAAGGCGGGTATTGAGATTGACTTTACCCGCAGTGAGCAGACCGGGGCCGAGGGGCTTCGGGTGCTCGAGGTGCGGGGGGGTAAGTTCGTGCCCATCACCGACCCCTTTACCTCCGCCCTCTTCCGGCAGGTGAGGAACCCCTAAAGCCCTCCAAGGCCGAAGGCAGGCTGCCTTCGGCCTTGGGCCCTTAAAGGGAGGCCGCATGCAGCCTGAGGATATAGGACCCATCCTGCTCGAGGTAAACAACATTGAGGTGGTCTACAAGGACATCATCCAGGTGCTCCGAGGGGTCTCCCTAAAGGTACCCGAAGGCCACATCACCGCCCTTCTGGGCCCCAACGGGGCCGGCAAGACCACCACCCTCCGGGCCATCTCCGGGCTCCTGGTACCCGAGGATGGGCGTGTGGTCTCGGGGTCCATCCGCTACCGCGGCGAAAACATCGCCAACCGCCCTCCCGAAGAAATCGTGCGGATGGGCATCGTGCAGGTACCCGAAGGGCGACGGGTTTTCAAGCACCTCACCGTGGAGGAAAACCTCCGGGTGGGCTCCATCACCCGCCAAGATGGGGACAAGGTCAAAGAGGACCTGGAGCGCATCTACCACTACTTCCCGCGGCTGGCAGCTCTTAAAAACCGCCTGGCCGGCTACTGCTCCGGGGGAGAACAGCAGATGCTGGCCATAGGCCGGGCCCTGCTGGCCCGCCCCCGGCTCCTGCTGTTGGACGAGCCCAGCCTGGGCCTGGCTCCCTTGCTGGTGCGGGAGATTTTTGACATCGTGGCCCAGGTTAACGCCGAGGAGGGCGTGACCGTGCTGGTGGTTGAGCAAAACGCCCGGGTAGCCCTCTCGGTGGCCCACTATGGCTACATCATGGAGTCGGGGCGGATCGCCTTGGAGGGCACCCGCGGGTACCTAGAGGCCAACCCCGACGTCAAGGAGTTCTACCTGGGGGTGGCCAAGTCGGGAGGGAGGAAGAGCTTCAGGGAGGTCAAAAGCTACCGTCGGCGCAAGCGGTTCATGTAGGTCCTTTGCGACGCAAGGCAGCTTTTAGGGTGGGTCTTTGGGCTAGTATACCCAGCATGAGCGAGGCCACACTACCCACCAAAGAAGAAATCCTAGAGGCCCTCAAAGTGGTGCGGGACCCAGAGATTCCGGTCAACGTGGTTGACCTGGGCCTGGTCTACGACGCTCAGGTAAAAGAAGGGGGCATTGTGGATATCACCATGACCCTTACCTCCATAGGCTGCCCCGCCCAAGACATCGTGAAGGCCGACGCCGAAATCGCCGTGCTGCGCCTGCCCGGGGTAAACGCGGTCAACGTGGAGTTCGTCTGGACACCTCCTTGGACGCCGGCCCGGATGACCGAGGAGGGTAAGCGCCAGATGCGGATGTTCGGCTTCAACGTCTGAGGCCCTCAGGCCGCCTTGTGGGGTCGAGGTACAGCGAGGGGTCGGCCGGATTGGCCGCAGCAACCAAAAGCTTAGCGAGTTCGTCCTCCTCTAACTTAAAGAGCGCAGCGTACCTCGAGGGCGGTACCACCGCCTCCCGAAACTCGTTCACCCCTTGCTCTAGAAGGTAGCGGGTAAGCGCATCCAGCGCCTTCACCCCTTGAGGGCCAAACCGAGGGCCAAATGCGTCCAGGGAAAGCACCTGATGCCTGCCCTCCCGCACATAGACCGCATAGCGCGCTTGGTCGCGCTGATCCTGCCAATCGGTGACGTAGGTGACCACCGCTTCCGGGAGGTTCACCCCTTTTAGGGCCTCTTTGAGGGCCGATAGGCTCTCCTGAGGCGCACCGCGCAAGCCTACGATTTCCATGGACCAAATTCTACCCAGCCGCGGTGCCGCTAGGGCTACCAAGCCACGGACAAAGGAGGTGTGCTTTGGGAAACTTGAACGCAAGGGCGCTTTGGACCGGGGTCTTTCTCATCCTAATCTCCACGCTGGCGGTGATGGCCTCCAAACCTACCCCCACCGCCCTTATACCGGGCCTCCTGGGCCTTCTGATTGCCCTCATGGGCATCTGGGCCGAAAAGCGCCCAAACCAAGCCCGCTTAGCCCTGGGCCTGGCCCTGGGCCTCTCTTTGGTGGGCATCCTGGGCTCGCTCAGGGGGATACCGGAGTTCCTAACCCTACTCGGCGGAGGCGCCGTGGAGCGTCCAGTGGCCGCCATGGCCCAGTTCGCCACGGCTTTCATATGCCTGGGCTTTGTGGTGCGCTACCTGGCAGAAAGGCGCAAGGGTGGGTAAGGCTCCTCCTTGAGGCCCTCCACAAAGCCCCGCAGGGTGTAGCCCGAAACCCCCTCCACACGGGCCCACACGGTCTGGCCCACCCGGGCTGCTCCAACCAGCTCGGCCTCGTAGTAGTCCGGTGTGTGGCCGTAGGCCCTATCCCCCCGAAAGCTCTCCACCAGAACTTCCACCCGGCCCCCCAAAAGGGGGCGAACCCGCTCCTCGGCCAAGCGGCGGGCCAGCGCGGTTAGCTCCTGGTTCCGCCGCTTGCGCACCTCCACGGGTACCTGGGGCATGGAGGCCGCACGGGTCTTGGGCCTGGGGGTGTAGGTGAACACGTGCACCCGGCTGGGGCGGAGTTCCTCCAAAAAGGCCAGGGTCTCCCGGTGCTCGGCCTCGGTTTCGGTGGGAAGGCCGGCGATTACGTCGGTGGTGAGGGCAAAACCCGGCACCAGGGCATAGGCCCGCTCCACCAGGGCGCGGTAGTAGGCCTTGCTGTAACGCCGGCCCATCAATGCCAGGAGTCGGTCGGAGGCGGTCTGCAGGCTCAGGTGCAGGTGGGGGCGGACCTGCGGGGCATAGCGGTGAAGGACCTGCAGCAGCTCCTCCCCGGTGTCCTCGGGCTCAATGGAGGAAAGGCGTACTCGAGCCCCCATCTGGGCCAGCGCCTCCACCAACCCGGCGATACCGCGAGGGTGTCCTCGGTAGGAGCCCAGGCGGATCCCGGTGAGCACGATTTCCTGCACCCCAGCCGCCAGCAGGGCCTCGGCCTCCCGCAAGGCTTCCTGGTACGGGCGGTGGCGCTCCCGCCCCCGCAGGCGGGGGATAATGCAGTAAGCGCAGCCCGCGTTGCAACCATCCTGCACCTTGACAAAGGCCCGAACATAATCGTTGAGCAGGCCCCGCTCCCCTGCACCCCAGAAGGCGTTGGGGGGGGTGGTCAGGGGGTCAGCGGGCAGGCCAAAGCGCTGCAGGATAATCCCCGGCAGCTCGGCCTTGCGCCGGTTGGGGACCACCACATCGGCCCCCAGCTCGGCCACCTGTTCAGGGGCCAACTCGGCGTAACAACCGGTGACCACGATAAAGGCCTCCGGGTTGGCCCGCCGGGCCCGGCGCACCTCCTTGCGGGCATCGGCCTCGGCCCCGGTGGTAACTGCGCAGGTGTTGATGACCACCAGGTCCGCCCCGGCTTCTACCGGCACCACCTTAGGGTTCAAGGCCCCCAGAAGGCCCACCAGGGCATCCGACTCCACCTGGTTAACCTTGCAGCCGAGCGTTCTTACAGCCAGCCGAAGCCCCTCCACCAGGGGCATTGTGGGGGAAGCAGGGCGCGGGGTCAAGGGTCGGTCTCGGTGACGACCAGCGAGGCCACCTCGTCGTCGCCCTCACCGGCCCACTCCTGCCGCACCCCAGGAAGCTGAATGACCCGCGCGGCCCCCTCGGTCCCCATCTGGGAGGAAAGCGCCTGCCTTTGGATGAGGTGCTCGAGCTCAGGGGTGGCCTGCTGTAGGACCACGGGAAGGGCGAAGAGCTCAGAGGCCCGGACAGGGTAGACCGTCTCCAGGTAGTGCAAAACCTCCAGCACCTCGGTCGCGGAGACCAGGTCCCGACCTACCGCGTTGTGAAGGGGCCTGGAGGATGCCCCCGGCTCCGAAAGATGGATCACATACAGGTCAAACCCCTCCTCGCGGCGGTGTACCCAGAGCCTTAGGAGACCCTGGGCGAGATGCATCTGGCCGGACAGCACCTGACCAGGCTCCAGGCTGTAGAGAACCTCGGCGAGCGGGCGCATGGCCCCAAGGTAGCCGAGACCGGCAGGCCGCTGGGGTGTTTTTCTGCGTTACGCGAGGGTCCGGCGTTAATCGGGCCTGGTAGCATGGGGAGGTGCTCACCCTCTCCGAGGTTCTAGCCGCCGCTCAGCGGATTGCGCCCCACATCCACCGCACACCGGTGCTGACCAGCCAAGGGTTGGACGCCCTTTTGGGCAAAGCCCTCTTCTTCAAAGCCGAGCACCTACAAAAAACCGGCAGCTTCAAGGCTCGAGGAGCCCTAAACACCGCCCTACAGCTACCAACCCCCAAAGGGCTCATCACCGTCTCCTCGGGCAACCACGCCCAAGGGGTCGCCTACGCCGCGCGGGTTCTCAGGGTGCCGGCCCTGGTGGTCATGCCGGCCGACGCCTCGGCCACCAAAAAGGCCGCCACCCGGGCCTACGGGGCTGAGGTCTATGATCAAGGGGTTACAGTGGAAAACCGCGAGGAGGTGGTCCAACGGCTGGCCCAGGAAACCGGCTACACCTTCATACACCCCTTTGACGACCTCCGGGTAATGGCCGGCCAGGGCACCTTGGCTTTGGAGCTGCTGGAACAGGCCCCCACCTTGGAAGCGGTTCTAGTCGCGGTGGGGGGTGGGGGCCTCATCTCCGGGGTGGCCACGGCGGTCAAGGCCCTGCGGCCCGAGGTGGAGGTCATCGGGGTGGAGCCTGAAACCGCCAACGACGCCCAGCAAAGCCTGCAGGCCGGTAGGCGGGTTAGCCTGCCAAAGGCCCCCAAGACCATAGCCGACGCGGTGCGCACCCTGGCGGTGGGAAGGCACACCTTCCCGGTGATGCAACGGTATGTGGACCGCATCCTAACCGTTCCGGACGAGGTGACCCTACAGGCCCAACGCCTTGTCCTGGAAAGGCTCAAGCAGGTGGTGGAGCCCACCGCCGGGCTGGCCCTGGGACCCGTGCTCATGGGCTACCCGCTGCCCAGGCGAATAGGGGTGGTGCTCTGCGGGGGCAACTGGATGCCCTAGGGCCTCAGCGGAAGGAGCCGTTCCAACACCCCCTGCACCACCTGGGCGGTCTGGGCCAGGAGCCGGGGGTCGGCGGTGGTGTCGGTAGGGCGGTGGTAGTTGGGGTCCAGGCCCCGGAAGAAGAACAGCACCGGCACCCCCGCCTGGGCAAAGGGCACGTGGTCGCTGCCCCCGCCCGGCGCGCCGCCGCAAACCGCCTGGACGGCCCCACAATCGGCCAGGACCCGCAGCTCGGGGCTGCCCCCTATCCCCAGGCTGCCGTTCACATCTACTCCCACCATGTCCAGGTTGAGCATCGCCCTGAGGCCGCGCACCACCTCAGGGTGGTCTTCCACGAAGCGGCGCGAGCCCCATAGGCCGTCCTCCTCGCCATCAAAAAACACAAACCAGACCGCTTCAGAAAGGGGACTAGAGGCCAAGGTGCGGGCCAGCTCGAGCACCGCCACCACCCCCGAGGCGTTGTCGTTGGCCCCAGGGCTGCCCGGCACCGAGTCGTAGTGGGCCCCCACCAGCACCCGGGGGGCGCTAGGGCTCCGCCAGGCCACCACGTTGCGCCCCCGGACCTCCTCCGAGGCGATTCGGACCTCCAGCACGGCTCGAGCCCCCGCCTGGCCCAAAAGGCCCTCCCCTTCACGCCGGCCCAGGGTCACCCCGGGGATGGGGCTCTGCCCACCAAAGGTAAAGCGGGTGCCGCTGGGCTCCTCGGTCAGCAGGACAATTGCCCTGGCCCCCCGCTCAGCCGCCAGACGGGCTTTTTCCAGGCCCGGTATGCCTCCCCGCCGCGCCACCGCGATGGCCCCCCGCAGGTCCAGTCCTGCAAAATCGGCCGCCAGCCCAGCCCCTGGCACCACCACCAAAGGCCCCTCCACCCGCCCAGCAGGGCTTCCGGCCACGCCCACCGCCGGCAGGGCCTCTCCCTCTACCCACAGACCCGTCCCCAGGTCGCGGGTGCGGCTATAGGTGAAGCTCTGGAACTCCACGCTGTACCCCGCCCTGCGTAGCTCCTCCGCCAGGTACTCCGCCGCCGCAGCGGCCGCCGGGGTCCCGGCCACCCGTGGCCCTTGGGCCAGCAGGGCCCTTAGGTCGGCCTGCATCCGCTCTAGGGAAAAGGGCTGGGCTAGGGCCAGCAAAGCCAGCCCCAGCCCCACGCCCCAAGCCAGCCTCTTCATAACCTAAAGCTTGCCACCCCGCGGATGAGTTTGGATGGAAAACCCCGGTGCGCCGTGGCGCACCGGGGTTGGGGTGCCCCTCCTAGAGCAGCCCCGCCTCGCGCAGAAGCCTCAGGGCCGTCTCAAGGGGCAGCTTCTCAAAGTCCACCTTGGGGCTCTTGGCCACAGCCTGGTTAAGGGGCAGCAGGTTGCCGCTCAGCACCACCCCCCGGACCACGGGGTATTCAATAATCTCGCTGGCGAAGAACTGCTGGGCCTTAGGCGACAGCAGCCAGAGCAGGAAGCGGTTGGCGGCCTGAATGTTCTTGCTGGTCTTGAGGATGCCAGCCCCGGTCACCAAGGCCAGGCTGCCCGCGTCCCCATCGGCGAAGTAGTAGGTCCCAATCTGCTGGCCAGCCCGCACGAAGCGCTGGATGTAGTAGTGGTTGGTGGAACCCAGGTCAACCTCCCCCGAGCGGATGGCCTCCATCATGGCCGGGTTGGAAGGATAGGCCTTGGGTTCCAGGGCCTTCATCTCGTTGAGCCACTGGCGGGTGCGGGCCTCGCCAAACTGGACCACCATCGCCGCCACCATGTCCTGGAAGCTGCTGTAGGTAGGCGTCCAGCCGATGCGGCCTTTGTACTGGGTTAGCTTGGGCAGGTCTAGAATGCTCTTAGGCAGCTCCTCGGGCTTGACCTTGGCCGGGTTGTAGGCCAGCACCCGCAGGCGGACGGTCAGGGGCACCCACTGGCGGCTTGCGGGGACAAAGGCGGTGGCCCGCTGGGTCAGCGTATCCGAAAGGCGGAGGAAAAGGCCCCGCTCCGAGGCCGCCCCCAAGGCCCCGGCGGTGTTGGCCCAGAAGACATCGGCCGGGCTGCGGCTGCCCTCTTCCTGCAAGGCGGCCAGAATCTCTGCGTCCCGGCCATAGCGGACGTTGACTTTGATACCGGTCTCCGCCTCAAACTGCCGGACCAGGGGCTCCACCAGGGCCTGACCCCGCCCGCTGTACACGGTGAGGGTGGTTTGCTGGGCTTGAGCCAGGCTTGCTAGGGCCAGGGCCGCTCCGACCAGAACCGATTGCAGTCTCACTTTCCACCTCCTGCAAAAATTTCAAGTCGTTGCCGACTCCAGGGTGAGTCTACGGGGGAGCCCGGATAATGTCAAGTATTCCAGTCGGATTTATAAACTTTTTGAGAATAGGACTTGTTTACACTTAGACCCGGGCCTTCCCAGGGGAAGCGCCTCACCTAAAGGTTTGCAACGCCGCTGCGGCCTCTCGGAAGCCCGGTCGGTAGCCCAGGGCTGCCCGAAGATCGGCCCTAGCCCCCCGCAGGTCGCCCAGGGCCCCCCGGGCCCTGGCCCGCCAGTAGAGGCTCTCCTCGTGGTCTGGGGCTCGAGCCAGCACCCCGCTGGCCAAGGCCACCACCTCTGCATAACGGCCCGTCTGGTAGTAGGCCTCGTAGGGGCCGAACTGGTACCAAAGCATCCGCCAGGGCCAGCCCAGGGCCTCACCCCCCGGAGGACGGGGGTCAAGCCCCCGGTCTGGGGGCATCCGGCGGGAGCGGTCAAAGGCAAGGGCAGCCTCCTGGGGCCGTCCCAGCCGAAGCCAGGCGCTGCCTAGGTTGAACCAGGGAAAGGGGCTGGCGGGACTCCCTCGAACCTCCTGCTGGGCCCGTTCTAGGGCCAGCCGGACCTCGCGCCCAGGCCGCCCTCGCTCCCCCAAAACCGCCATCAACCGGCCTTCCCGGGACCTTGGGTAGACCACCAGGTAGGTGCGGTTAAAAACCCGCCAGAGCCGATCCAGCCCGGCGTAGGGTAGGACGATCCGGGGCCCCAGGTAGCTATCAAAAGCGTAGAAGACCCTCCGGGCCCGCTCGTAGCCCACCAGCAGCCGGTAGTGCCCCATCCCCCCGTGGTCAGGGGTCACGAACCAGGTCTCCACAATCACCGGAAAGCCTGCTTGGAGGAGCCGCTCGAGGAGGCCTATATCCCCTGCCATCCCCTGGTGCACCCCAAAGCCCAGACCACGGGCATAGGCGGCCATCTCCTCCGGGCTCACGTTCTTGTCGCTGGGGTTGGGCTTGAGCGCTGGGGCAATCTGGCGCTGGGTCTCAGGGCGGCCCCAGTAGCTCAGGGCCATGCCCAAGGTGGCTGGGCCGCAGTTGTTGAAGCGCTGGTACTCATGCCGGACCCCCTTCAAGAAAAGGGTCTCCTGGGCTTCGCCCAGCGGATAGTTCAGCAAGGCCCAAAGCCCCCACAAGAACCAAAAGGGCCGCACCCCCCTAGTATAACCGCCGGACCTAGCTACGGCCGAAGGCCCGCCGCCTCCGCCAGGGCCTCATCGCTGGGCCAACGGCCCGCTTTCAGCTCGCAAACCAGGTACTCGCTCATGCGGCCTAGGGCGTCGCGGACCCTGCGCCAATCCTCCAGCCCCTTCCCGCTGGGGTCGGGAAGGGAGACATGCCGCCTTTGAGTCTGGGCAGGGTAGGCCGGGCAGTTCTCCGCCGCCGCATCGCAGACCGTGAGGACAAGGTCAAAATTCCAGTCGGGCAGCTCAAAGAGGGTCTTGGAGGTGTGGCCGGTCAGGTCTATACCGAGCTCGCCCATCACCGCAACCACCTCGGGCTTGACCCGCGTCTTCTCGGTTCCTGCCGAAAAAATCTGGGCCGGCAGCCCCACCTGCTCCGCCCAGTGGCGCAGCCAACCCTCGGCCATCTGGCTGCGGGCCGAGTTGTGCGTGCAGAGGACCAGGATTCTCACCGGTTTAAATACTACCCCCCCTTCTTCACAGCAGCGTCAGGTGGTCGGGCCAACCCCACCGCCAGGGCTGCTAGGGCTGCTAAGCCCAGCAAAAGCCAAAGTACAGGGGTATACCCACCCCAAAACCCGTGCAAAAGGCCTACTCCAAAGGGGGCCAGGGTCTGGGCAATGGCCACGAAGAAGGCCATGCTCCCGCTCAAGCGCCCGTAATGGCGGGCGCCGTAGGTCTCGGCCAGCAAAACCGGCTTAGCCAGCGAGATGACCCCGTTGGCCATCCCAAAAAAGAGGACGAAGGCCCACAGGCCCACCCCCCCGGGCAGCCCCAGCAACCCCAGCAGGCCCAGGGCGTACCCCCCCAAAAAAGCCCCGCTTAGGTAAAACGGCGAGGCCCGCTCGAGCAGCAGGGTGTAAAGGAGCCGCCCCAAAAGCTGCACCACCCCCACCGCGCCGGCCACCCCCGCCGCCAGCCAAGGGGCGTACCCCCTCTCGCCAAGCAGGGGCACCAGGTGAGCGGTCATGGCAACGCTGGTGGCTCGAGCCAGGGCAAAGCCCAGGGTGAGCCACCAAAAGGTGGCTTGGCGCAGGGCCAGCCAGGGAGAGGGACCGACCCCTTCCTGCGGCTGCCCATGGCCCCAGGGTGGGGTGCGCAGCACCAGGGCGTGTAGAGGAACAGTCAGCAAAGCAAAAAGCAGGGCCAAGGCCTCCAACGCCCCCCGCCACCCCAAGGCCTCTACCAACCCCGTGGCCAAGGGAACAAAAAGGGTGCTGGCCAGCCCCGCCGCCAGGCTGACCGCCAGCAGGGCTCGAGCCCGCTGGCGGCGAAACCAGACCGCCAGCACCGCAAAGGCCGTTTCGTAGAGCACCGTGGCCATGGACAGGCCCAGGCCCGCCCAGACCAGGTAGAAGCCCAAAAGGCCCTCCACCTGGGCCCAGGCCCAAAGCAGCAGGGCCCCCCAAAGGGAGCCCAGGGCCATTAGGGAACGCCCCCCATACCGGTCAAACCAACGCCCCACCGGCACCGCGGCCAGCCCCGAAACCAAGAGGGCCAGCGAGAAGGCCCCTGCGGTCTGGGCCCGGTTGAAGCCGAGCTCCTCCTCCATCGGTTGGACGAAGACGCCAAAGGCGTAGTACAGCACCCCGTAGCCCACAGTCTGGGTGACGGCCAGCGCCGCCACGATGCGCCAGCCGTAAAAGCCCCGGCCCTCATCCATAGGAATACCGCCCTCAGCAGCACCCCGAAGCCCGCTCACGGGGCTTGCAGGCAACGCCCAAGGGGACGAGCTGAACCGCCAGGCCTTCCCCTAAGGGTCAGCCGCTCCGGTCGGTAGCGAAGGGCCGGCCGGCCATACTCAAAGCGCAACTCGGTCTCGGGAAAGAACCCGATGGCGGCGGAGGCCCGGGAAAAAATACGCAGGACCCGCATATACTCCTGGGGGTCCTCCGGGCCAGGGCCCATGAGCTGGACCACGGTCTCGCGCCAGGCGTGGACCCCTCCTCCGCACTCCACGCTGGTATAGGTGGCGCAGATCACCTCGGTCAGGTGGTAGTCGCCAGGAATTCGCTCACCTTGAAAAAAGACCAGGCGTTTTTCGGGGTAAGGGGCGATGGCCTCTAGGAAAGCCTTTAGCGTCATCTGCCAACCTCCTGTGGGACCGGTGCCGTCTCTAGATGGGAGAGAAACGCCCTAAGCTGGGCCAACCCCTGTGGCTCGAGCCGGTAGTACACCCACCGACCCCGCTTTTCCGCCCTGACCAGCCCCACCGAGGTCAGCCGGGCCATGTGGTGGGAGACCGTGGGCTGGGCCAGCCCGGTCAACCGCTCCAGGTCGCAAGCGCACACCCCAGGCTCGGGGCCGCAGCAAGAAGCCCCGGGGTTTCGCGCCAGGTGCAGCAGTATCCTGAGCCGAACCGGGTCCGCCAAGGCCTTGAAAAGCAGTGCCACCGCCTTGGGTTCAGAGGCCAAAGAGAACGCGCCCACGGGACGATTTTACATTGATATATATAAATATATCAATATTTTTCCAGCCGCATTGCCCCCATCCTTAGGGCAATGTTACGATTCGGCCAGCATGAAACTCACCGTGGTCAACCACCCCCTGGTGCAGCACAAGCTGGCCATTCTGCGGGACAAGCACACGGGGAATAAGGAGTTCCGCGAGCTTGCCGAGGAGGTGACCCTACTTCTGGCCTACGAGGCCATGCGGGACCTCGAGCTTGACCCCGTAACCATAGAAACCCCCCTCACCACCATGACCGCCCACATGCTCTCGGGGAAAAAGCTGGCCGTGGTGGCCATTCTGCGGGCCGGGCTGGTCATGGTGGACGGCATTCTGAAGCTGGTGCCGGCGGCCAAGGTGGGGCACATCGGGCTCTACCGGGACCCCGAAACCCTGAAACCGGTGGAGTACTACTGCAAACTGCCCTCCGACATCGCCGAACGCCGGGTTTTCCTGCTTGACCCTATGCTGGCCACCGCGGGCAGCGCGGTGCACGCCCTGTCCATCCTCAAGCGCAAGGGAGCCCAGCAAATCAAGCTTATGAGCATCATCGCTGCCCCGGAAGGGATAAGGCGGGTCCAGGAAACCCACCCCGATGTGGAGATCGTGGTCGCCGCAGTGGACAGCCACCTTAACGACCATGGCTACATCGTGCCGGGGCTGGGCGACGCAGGGGACCGCATCTACGGCACCCGCTAAAGCCCGCTCTCACCGGAGGGTAGTAGCCTTGTCTGGGGTCTAGGATGACGGAGTTTCTCAAGGCCATCGGCATTGCCAACCCCGGGGGTACCGGTTGGCTCACGGTGGTCTTCACTTTCGTGGTGGCCTGGGTGGTGACCTGGCGTTTCATCCCGCGGGTGCGCCAGTTTGCACTCAAGGTGGGCTGGGCCGACCAGCCCAACGCCCGGCGGCTGAACAAAGAACCCCTGCCCAACGCGGGGGGGCTGGCCATCTTCGCCGGGGTGGTGGCGGCTTTGGTCGTGGCCACCACCCTGCGGCCCATCCTCATCCAGGAGGTGCAGGTGCAGGTGCTGGCCATCCTCCTGGGGGGTTCCATCCTGGTTTTGGTGGGCTTTGTGGACGACCAGTTTGGGCTACCGCCTCTGTTCCGGCTGCTCGTGCAGCTCCTGGCTGCGCTGCTTCTGGTGGCGGTGGACATCCGCTTCCACGCTACCTTCGGCACCGCCTTGGACCCCTTGCTGGGCATCCTGCTCACCTTGGTCTGGGTCATCGGCATCACCAACGCAATCAACCTGATGGACGGGGTGGACGGCCTGGCCGGAGGGGTGGCCTTCATAACCGCTATGAGCCTCCTGGCCGTCTCGGCCCAAAGCCCCCAGTGGGCCGCGGCTACCCTGGTGCTGTCTGCCCTGGCGGGGGCCGCGCTGGGCTTTTTGCGGCACAACTTCCACCCTTCCAAAATCATTATGGGCGACGCCGGAGCCTACTTCTTCGGCTACGTGTTGGCCGCCACCGCGCTTCTGGGCAGCCTCAAGCTCACCACCGCCTTCTCCTTGGTGCCCACCGCGCTTTTCCTGCTCCTGCCCATTCTGGACACCACCCAGGTGTTCGTGCGGCGGCTCCTGCGGGGGCAGAACCCCATGGCCACCCCCGGCAAAGACCACATCCACCACCAGCTGCTGGCCCGGGGTTTCTCCCAACGCCGCGCCACCCTGACGCTTTGGGTCATCACCTTGCTCTTCAACCTGCTGGCCATGCGGGTACAGGGCCTGAGCCCGCTGGTCATCGGGGTAACTGCCCTGGGCACCGCCCTGCTCCTCGGCTTCACCGTGTGGCGCAAGCTGCGGGCCTCGTGGAAGGAGGCCGCGCAGCCTCTGCGGGCATAGGTCAGCTCGAGGCCGAGGTGTAGTTCCTCAGGGCCACCCGCCAGAAGAGGCGGGACAGCCCCAACAGGCCCAAGGCCAGCCCCACGGACAGCGCCAGGCTCGAGGGACCCAGCCGTCCCAGCACCGCCTCGGCCGGAACGGTGGTCAGAAAGGCCACCGGCACCACAAAAGTAAAGACAAAGCGGTAGACCGGTGGAAAGGCTTGCACGGGAAATCGCCCGGCCTCCAGAAGGGCCCTGAGCACCTCCACTGCGTTGGTCACCTTGACGAACCAGATGCTGCTCGAGGCGATTAGGAACCACAGGCTATAGAGGATGAGCATCGCCAGCAGCAGAAAGCCCAGGCCCAGCAGGTAGTCCAGGAGGCCAAGCCCTAGCCGGAGCCCCGCGTACACCCAAAGGCCCAAGCCGATGAGAAGGTCGGCGAGCCCCCAGGGGGAGAGGCTCCGGCAGGAAAGCCAGAACTGGCTGTCTATAGGCTTCAACAACACGAAGTCCAGGGTGCCCTTCTGGACGTGTTCCACGATACGGCCCAGGTTGGGGTACAGCAGCACAAAGGAAAAGCCATCCAGCATCAAAAAGGCGGCCAGCACTAAAAGGGCCTCCTCAAACCGCCACCCCCCCGGCTGGTAGCCGCCTTGGTACAGAAGTGAGATACCGAAGAGGCTGCCCAAGGCTCCTCCGAAGGCCGAGAGGGCCGCAATCAAAAAGTTGCCGCGGTACTCCAGCTCCGCAGCCATAGCCGTACCCCAAAAGCGCCACAGCACCCTCAGGTAACGCACCTTCATAGTCTACCGGCCCCAGCGCCTCTTGCCCCAAGCCCAAGCCCGATGTAGCTTTGGTATACGCCCCGCTAGGGGCCAAAAGCTCGAGCCGCTCTCGGTGGCTGGGCGCGTAGTCCAGCCTTAAAGTGGGGAAGTCCGGTGAGAATCCGGCACTGTTGCGCAGCGGTGTGAGGCGCCTCGGCGCCTCGAGTCCGAATACCTGCCGAGAAGTCCTCCGGAGCCGCAACGGAGGACTCCCGCGCACAACGGGAGAGATACGGGGTTCCCTCGGTCTCTTGGGCCTCTGCCCAGCGAAATCCAAGCTCGAGCTTTAGGGAGCCGAAATGAAGCGCTTGTTTTTCCTCCTGCTGGCGTTCGTTCTAAGCCTCGCTCTAGCCCAGTTCCCCCTGACCCTCACCGATGACCAAGGCCGCAGCATCACGTTGCAAAAACCGCCTCAGCGCATCGTGACCATGCTGCCCTCGGCCACCGAGACCATCTGCTCGCTCTCCGAGGCAGCCTGCCGCCGCATCGTGGCCACCGACCAGTTCTCCAACTGGCCTGAGCGGGTGCGCAGCCTGCCCAAGGCCGGTGGCCTCATCAACCCCAACACCGAGCTCATCATCTCCCTCAAGCCGGACCTGGTCATCGTGAACTCGGCCCGGCTGGTAGAACCGCTGGAGCGGGCTGGCCTGACCGTCTACGTAACCCGCCCCCAGACCTACGCCGACATCTTCCGCACCGCCCGGGCCTACGGCCAGATGCTGGGCCTGCGGGCCGAGGCCGAGCGGCTGGTGGCCCGCGTTCAGGCCGAGGTCTTCGCCCTGGAAAGCCGCGCCGCCAAGGCCAAGGAGCGCCCGCTGGTCTATTACGAGATTGACCCCACCCCCTACACCGCGGGGCCCAGCTCCTTCATCGGGGCCCTCATAGAAAAAGCCCGGGGCCGGAACATCATCCCAGCCGAGCTGGGAAACTTCCCCAAGATTAACCCCGAGCTGGTGGTGCAGCAAAAACCCCAGGTCATTGTGGTGACCCACCCAGAGGTGGGGGGCATCCGGAACCGCCCCGGCTGGGGGGCCATCCCCGCGGTGCAGCAAAACCGCATCTGCGCCTTCAGCGGCGAGGCGACCGACCTGCTCTCCCGGCCTGGCCCCCGGGTGGCCCAGGGCCTCAAGTTCCTGATCGAGTGCTTCCACCCGGAGCTGAAGTAGGCCATGCAAGGCGGCCTGAGCCCTACCCGGGGGTGGACGGGCCTATCCCTTCCAGCCCGGCGGACCCTCACCTTCACCGCACTGGCCCTCCTCCTGGGGGGGGCGCTGGTCCTGGGGGTAGGCCAGGGGGCCGTCTACGTCCCCCCGCTCGAGGTGCTCCAGGCCCTCTTGGGGCAGAGTGAAAACCCCATCGTCACCGAGCTGCGCCTGCCCCGGGTGCTGGGGGCCATGCTGGTGGGGGCCGCCCTGGGCCTGGCCGGAGCCGCCTACCAGGGGCTCTTCCGCAACCCCCTGGCCGACCCTTACCTGATGGGGGTGGCCGCTGGGGCCTCTTTCGGCTTCACCCTCACCCTGAGTCTGAGCGGGGCCCTGGCGGGCTTCGGGGCAGGCCTGTTTTTCGCCAGCCTGCCCACCACGGCGGCGTTGGGGGCCTTTCTGGGAGCCCTTCTCGCGGTTGTCCTAACCCTCACCCTGGCCGGGGGGCCCAAAAGCGGGCAACACCTAATCCTGGCCGGGGTGGTGGTGGGCAGCGTGCTCACCGGTTTTTCTACCCTTCTTTTGCTGCTGGACACCGACCGCATCCGCGAGGTCTTCAGCTACACCTTGGGCAGCCTGGCCTTCATGGGCTGGCGGGGGGTGGGCCTGATGCTCCTGGGGCTGGGCTTCGCGCTGCCCCTGTTGTGGGGGCTGGCCCGGGCCCTGAACGCCCTGGCGCTCGGAGAGGAGACCGCTCAAAGCCTGGGCCTGCCCCTTTCGGCCCTCAGGCTGGTGCTGATTGGCCTTTCCACCCTGCTCACCGCGCTCTCGGTGGTGCACGCCGGCATCATCGGGTTTGTGGGCTTTGTGGCCCCTCACGCCCTCCGCCAGCTCGTGGGGGGCGACTACCGCTACTTGCTCCCGGCCTCGGCCCTGGGGGGGGCGCTTCTGCTGGCCTTATCGGACTGGGCGGCTCGAGTGGTGGCCCGGCCCGCGGAACTCCCCGTGGGGGTCATCACCACCTTGCTGGGCGGCCCCTTCTTCCTATACCTGTTGTGGCGGGCCCGAAAGGGCCTCCACTGGGGGTGAGCGATGGAACAGCCCAAACGGGAGAAACCCTACCAAAAACCCACCGGGGAACGGCGGGGGCTGGTCTTGGTCTATACCGGGGAGGGCAAGGGTAAGACCACCGCGGCCCTGGGCCTGGTCCTACGGGCGGTGGGGCGGGGCTACCGGGCGCGCATCTTTCAGTTCATGAAACACGAGCGGGCTGCTTTCGGCGAACACCGGGCCCTAGAACGGCTGGGGGTGGAGATTGAGGGGCTGGGCGACGGGTTTAGCTGGAAGTCCAAAGACCTGGACCACTCGGCCGCCCTGGCCTACAAAGGCTGGCAGAAGGCCCGGGAGATTCTCCTCTCTGGAACGTACTTTCTGGTGGTTTGGGATGAGATCAGCTACCCCATCCGCTACGGATGGATTCCCCTAGAGGAGGTACTCCAGGCCTTGGAGCAAAAACCAAAAGGGGTCCACCTGGTGCTCACCGGCCGGGGCATGCCGGAAGAAATCATTGAGCGGGCCGACACGGCCAGCGAGGTACGCAAGGTCAAGCACGCCTTTGACGCTGGGGTGCCTGCCCAGCGGGGCATTGAGCACTGAAGCCCATGAACCTCTACCGCCAGAGAGTCCAAAGGCCTGATGGCCGCTTGGTGCACATCGTGCAAAAGCGGGGCCACCTCAGCTACTGCTACACCGGCTGCTGCTGCGGCCACACCGAAAGGGGCTACGCCCCGGTACCCGCCGAGGTCTACAAGGAGGAGTGGCTGCGGCGAAGGCTGAGGAACCTGGTCCACCTGACCAAAGGGGGGTGCCTAGGCCCTTGTGTGCTGGCCAATGTGGCCTGCTTGGTCTTTGACGGCCGCTCGGTCTGGTTCCACTCGGTGAACACCCCCTGGCAGGTGCGGCTCATCTTTGACCACATAGAGGCCATGCTGGCCGCCGACCGCTTCCTGCCGCCCCCGCCCGAGCTAGCCGAGTACGTCTTCAACTTCTACGACTGGGAGGCCCGCAGCGGCGTGGCCCTGCCCTCCCCTCGCCTCCCCGAAGCCCCCCAGGGCCTATCGGGCATCGCCCTGCTAAGCCACGCCGACACCGACCTGCTGGCCCTGGAAGCGGCCAAGGGCCTGCTGCCCCCTGGCTTCCCCCCGGTGGTGGGCCTGAGCCTCAACCGGCTCAGAAGCCCAGAGCAGATGGCTCTATGGCTCCAAGGCCCCCTGGGCCGGGCCCAGGTAGTGGTCCTACGGCTGCACAGCTCACCCGAGCGGGTGCCCGGCCTGGAGACCCTGCGGGCCTACGCCCGGAAGCATGGGCAGCGGCTTCTGTTCGTAAGCGGCCTGGGGGAGCTTTCCCCGGAGCTGGCCCGGTGTTCCGACGGGGGCTCGCTGGTGCTGAGGGAGGCCACTGCTTACCTGACGGCAGGCGGGGTGGACAACCTGGTGGAACTCTGCAAGTACCTGTCGGACACCCTGCTGGAAAGCCGCTACGGCCATACCCCCCCAATCCCCCAGCCCGAGCACGGCCTCTACCACCCCGGCCTGCCCCAGGGAGCCACGCTGCAGGACTGGGAGCGAATCCGCGATCCCAGCCGGCCCACCGCCGGACTGCTCTTCTACCGGGCCCACTTCCTCTCGGGGAACCTAGCCTTCGTGGACGGCCTGGTAGAGGCCCTGGAGGCCCGGGGAATGAACGCCCTGCCGGTCTACACCTCCTCCCTCAAGGCGATGGAGGAGGGCTTTCCGGTGGCGCTGGGCTTTTTGGAGGGACGCGTGGATGTGCTCATCTCCACCCTGGCCTTTGCCCTGGGGGAGGTCCACGCCGGCGCCATCACCCCGGCGGGGCAAGGGGTGGGGGCCTTCGCCCGGCTTGGGGTGCCGGTGCTGCAGGCCCTAACCCCGGGAATGCCCAAAGGGGCCTGGGAGGTAAGCCAGAGGGGGCTCAACCCCCTCGAGACCTCCATGCAGGTAGCCCTGCCGGAGTTTGACGGCCGGCTGATAGGGGTGCCCATCAGCTTCAAGGAGCAGGGCCAACAGACCCTTTACGTTCCCGAGCCCGACCGGATGGAGCGCATCGCCGGCTTAGCCGCACGCCTCGCCGCCCTGCGGCGAAAACCCAACCCCCAAAAGCGCATCGCCTTTGTGCTCACCAACTCCGGGGCCAAGGCCCAAATGGTGGGCAACGCGGTGGGCCTAGACGCCCCGGCCTCGCTGCTGCGCATCCTGCGGGCCATGCGGGCTCGAGGCTACACCCTCCCCGAACTCCCGGAAAGCCCCAAGGCCTTGATGGAGGCCCTGCTGAGCCGGGGCAGCTACGACCCCCAGCATCCCTTAGACCCCAAGCAGGCCTTCCGGATTCCCCGCCCGACCTACCTGCGCTGGTTCAGGGAGTTTCCCGAGGCCCTGCGCTTCCGCATGGAGGACTTCTGGGGCACCCCCCGCGAGCGGGGCTACACCCTGCGTCAGGGCAAGCCCAAGACCGACAAGAAAACCCTCAAAGGGCTGAAAACCTTGGGCGCTTTAAGCCTGAACGAGGAGCCGTACAGCGACGAGGAGAGCTACTGGGTGGCTGGCCTCGAGCTGGGCAACGTCCTCATCGCCCTCCAACCCCCGCGGGGCTACGGCCTTGACCCCGACGCCATCTACCACACCCCCGACCTCCCCCCAACCCACCACTACGCGGCCTTCTACCGATGGCTGGAGGAGGGCTGGGGCGCCGATGCCATCGTACACCTGGGCAAGCACGGCACCTTAGAGTGGCTCCCCGGAAAAGGGGTGGGCCTCTCAGCGGCCTGCGCCCCCGATGCCCTCCTGGGCAGCCTGCCCCTCTTCTACCCCTTCATCCTCAACGACCCGGGCGAGGGTACCCAGGCCAAGCGGCGGGCCCACGCCGCGGTGGTGGACCACCTACCCCCGCCCCTGACCCTGGCCGAAACCTACGGGCCGCTGGCCCGCCTGAGCGAACTGGTGAACGAGTACTACGTCCTGGAGAAACTCGACCCCAGCAAGCTGCCCCTTTTGCAGCAGGAAATCTGGCAGATACTGGAGGAAACCCAGCTCAAAGCCGACCTCGAGCTAAAAACCCTGCTCAGTGCCGACCACGGCGACCACAAGCACGAGTGGGACGATACCCTAACCCCAGAGGGCATCCCCTCCACCCTGGCCGAGATGGAGGGGCCCCAGGTGGCCCACCTACTGGAGGATATTGAGGGCTACCTCTGCGAGCTGGGGCTGGCCCAGATACGCGACGGGTTGCACACCCTGGGCGAACTTCCCCCCTTCCCCGAGACCCTCAGGGCCCTCACCCGGCTGCCCAACGGGCCTGTGCCGGGCTGGCTTTCCACCCTGGCCCAGGCCTACGGCTTCCACCCAGACTCCCTGCTCGAGCGGATGGGGGCCCGCCTAGACCCTCCCCATCCGCTTGGCCAAAGCCACGGCCAGGTGCTGGAGAACCTCGAGCGGCTGGCCCTCAGGCTTTACGAAGAGCTGGAGCAGCAAGGTTTCGCCTCCACCGCCATCCCCTCCGTGCTGGGACGGGTGCTGCCCCCAGGGTACGATGAGGGGGCCCTGGCCAAGCTGGAGGAGACCCTGGGCTTCGCCTGCACCCACCTGGTGCCAGCCCTGGAGCGCACCGACGACGAGATCGAGCACCTTTTGCTGGGGCTGGAGGGGGGCTACATCCCCGCCGGCCCCGCCGGGGCCCCCAGCCGCGGCCAGGCCCACGTCCTCCCCAGCGGGCGCAACTTCTACGCGGTAGACCCCCGGGCCCTGCCCTCCCAGGCTGCCTGGCGGGTGGGCCAGCGGCTGGCCCAGGAGACCCTGGAGCGCTACCTCCGGGAAACCGGGCGCTACCCGGAGATGGTGGCCCTCTCGGCCTGGGGCACGGCCCAGATGCGCACCCAGGGGGACGAGGTGGCCGAGGTACTGGCCTTCCTGGGGGTGCGCCCCCGCTGGCACCCCCTGAGCCGGCGCATAGAGGGGCTCGAGGTCATCCCCCTGTCCGAGCTGGACCGCCCCCGCATTGATGTGACCCTGCGCATCTCCGGCTTTTTTCGCGACGCTTTTCCCCACCTGATAGAGCTCCTAGACGAGGCTTTTGAAATGGTCATGCACCTGCCGGAGGACCCTGAGCAAAACTACCCCCGCAAGCACTACCTGGAGGCGCTGGGCGCTTCTTGTACAAGCGATGGGTGCGGTCAGGAGGAGGTCCACTGGCGCATCTTTGGCTCCAAGCCGGGAAGCTACGGCGCAGGGATGCTGCCCCTGCTGGAGGCCGGCAACTGGGAGAGCCCGCACGACCTGGCCCAGGTCTACCTGGCCTGGGGAGGGTACGCCTACGGACGGGGCGTGGAGGGGGTTGAGGCCAAAGAAACCTTCGCCCAGCGGTTGCGGCAGGTGGAGCTGGCCCTGCACAACCAGGACAACCGCGAACACGACATCCTGGACTCCGACGACTACTTCCAGTACCACGGGGGGCTCATCGCCGCGGTGCGGGCCCTAAAGGGGGAGGCCCCCAAGGCCTACTTCGGCGACACTGCCAACCCCGAGAAGCCCCGGATGCGCGACCTACGGGAGGAAATCCTGCGGGTCTACCGCAGCCGGGTGGTGAACCCCAAGTGGCTTTCAGCCATCCAGCGCCACGGCTACAAAGGCGGCCTGGAGATGGCCGCCACCGTGGACTACCTGTTCGGCTACAGCGCCACCGCAGGGGTCGTGCCCGACTTCATCTTTGAGGGGGTGGCCCAGACCTACGCGCTGGACCCCGCCATCCAGGCCTTTCTTAAGGAGGCCAACCCCTGGGCCCTGCGGGCGATTTCTGAGCGGCTCTTGGAGGCGGCTGAGCGGGGCCTATGGCAGGCCCGCGAGGAAACCCTGGAGGCCCTGCGGGAGGCCATGCTGGCCGGCGAAGCAGCCCTGGAGGCTTCAAGCGAGGTATGAACTACCCGTTCGCTGCGCTGGTAGGACAGGAAACCATGCGGCTGGCCCTGCTGTTGGCGGCCACCGATCCTGGGCTCTCGGTACTCCTGCAGGGAGAGAAGGGCAGCGCCAAGACCACCGCTGCCAGGGCCCTGGCCGAGCTACTCCCCGAGGGAGCCCCCTTTGTGAACCTGCCCATCGGCACGGGGGAGGAGCGGCTTCTGGGCGGGCTTGACCTGGAGAAAGCCCTGGCCGGGCAGCCAGCCCTAAAGCCCGGCCTGCTCAGCCAGGCCCACGGGGGGGTGCTCTACATTGATGAGGTCAACCTGCTGGCCCCCCACCTGACCGACGCCCTGCTGGACGTGGTGGCGAGCGGGGTGGGGCGACTGGAGCGGGAGGGCTTCAGCCTGGAGTACCCGGCCCGCTTCGTGCTGTTGGCCAGCATGAACCCCGAGGAGGGCCGGCTGCGCCCCCAGCTCTACGACCGCTTCGCCCTAAAGGTATCGGTTCAGAGCCTCAAAGACCCTACGGAGCGGGCCGAAGCCCTAAGGCGTCGCCTGGCCTTTGAGGCCGACCCCGCGGGATTCCGCAGGGCCTGGGACGAGGCCCAAGCGGGGCTCCGGGCCCAGCTCACCAAAGCCCGCGCGCGGCTGGGAGCACTAACGCTACCCCAAGAACTCCTCCAAGGGATCAGCGAGCGGGTGGCCGCCCTGGGGGTGGGGAGCCTACGGGCCGACCTGGCACTGGCCAAGGCCGCGCGGGCCCTGGCCAGTGCCAGGTCGGCCCGTAGGCTCCCCACCCCC
>NZ_QWKZ01000024.1 GCF_003574085.1 Meiothermus luteus
CCCCAACCCGCTCACCCCCCACCTCCCGCACCAAGTCGGCCAGGATGGGCGTGGTGGCGGCTACCCTGAGGGTTTGAGCGAAGCCTGGGGTGAGCAGCAGGGGAAGAAGCCAAATGAAGAAACGCATAAGATTATTGATAATCAAATATCAAAAAAGATGGGGTGAGCGAGGCCTCAATTCGCCGGCTGTCCCCTGGTGCAAGTAGTTATCACTTGCAAAATAACAAAAACCGAGCGGAATACTTGACTTTAACCTCAGGGCGTTCTAGCCTTGGCTCCGTGGAGGTAGGCATGTTCGTGACCATGAACCGCATCCCGGTAAACCCGGAGCATGCCCAGCGCTTTGAGGAGAACTTTCGCCAGCGGGCTCGGTTGGTAGACCGCATGCCGGGCTTTATCCGCAACCTGGTGCTGCGCCCGGCCAACCCAGCCGAGGAGCCCTACGTGGTGATGACCTTCTGGGAGAGCGAGGCCCACTTCCAGAACTGGGTGAACAGCCCCGAGTTCAAGGAGGGCCACGCCAAGAGCAGTACCCTGCCCCGCGAGGCCTTCCGTGGGCCCAGCCGCTTGGAGAGCTTCTCGGTGGTCACCGACTCGGCCTTGAAGGAGGAGCGGGCATGAGGGGGTTTGTCTTGGCTGCTTGCTTGGCCTTGGGGCTCGGCCTAGCCCAGCCCTTCGTCGTCAAGGACGCTCGAGGCCAGGCCGTCGTGGTGCGCTCCATTGAGCGCATCGTGAGCCTGAACGGGGTGACCACCGAGATTCTCTTCGCCCTGGGGGTGGGCGACAAGGTGGTGGGGCGCGACACCAGCAGCTACTACCCGGCTGCGGTGAACAAGCTACCCACCGTGGGCTACCAGTTCCAGCTCAACGCCGAGGGCATCCTGGCCCTGAAGCCCACCTTGGTCTTGGGCCGGGAGGATGCGCGGCCGCCCCAGGTCTTTGATCAGCTCGCCGCCGCCGGGGTGACGGTGGTGCGGGTGCCGGACAAGCCCACCCTCGAGGGGGCCAAGGAGAAGATTCGCACCATCGCCGCGGCGGTGGGCCAGGTGGAGCGGGGTGAGGCCTTGGTGCGGGCCTTGGAGCGCGACCTTCTGGTGCTGCGCTCCAAGCAGCGCCAGGCCACCGCGAAGAAGACCCTGAAGGGCCTCTTCCTCTACCTGCGAGGCACCCAGGTGACCTACGTGTGCGGGGAGGGCTCCAACCCGGTGGGGATGATGGAACTGGCCGGCATCGCCAACGCGGCTAAGGGCATCAAGGACTGCGCCCAGATGACCGCCGAGGCGGTGGTGGCGGCCCAGCCCGATGTGATCGTGGTCTTCACCAGAGGACTGGAAAGCGTAGGGGGCTTGGAGGGCCTGCGCAAGCTCCCCGGGGTGATGCAGACCCCGGCGGGGCAGGCGGGGCGGGTGGTGGCCATTGATGACCTCTACCTGGGCGGGTTTGGCCCCCGGGCCGGGCGGGCCGCGCTGGATTTGTTTGTCGGGGCCTACGAGCGCCAGGGGCTCTACATCGCCGGGGAGCCGGCCCAGCCATGAGCAGCGCGGTTTCCGCCTACGAACTCCTCCGCTCTGCCCGCCAGGCGGCCTACACCCTGCCCCAGGGGTTTGCCGGTTTTGAAGCTGACCTGGCCTTCTACGATAGGGGCTGGCATGCCGGTAGGGTGCGGGCTCGAGGCCAGGAGGTGGAGGTGGCCCTTCCCGAGGGGCTTAAGACCTGGCCCCAGAAGGAGCTGGCCTCTATGCTGGCCCATCGCGCGCCGCGCCCCTTTGAGGAGGCCGAGGGGCGGTACTCCTTGCGGGTGGTGGAGGAGAGCCCCTTTGGGGTGGCCATCGCCTTGGACGACCCCTTGCGCTCGGTGGTCTGGGTACGGGAGGGGCAGGTGGTGTTGGTGGAGCGCAACCCCGGGGAGGTGCGCTTCCGCATCCATGTGCAAAGCCATCTTCCTGCTGGAGAGAGGCGCCTGCCCCACCACTTCACGGTGGTTTACCGGCGAGGCGAGCTTCTAGAGGCGGTGGAGAGCTACGCCGACACCTACCTCCAGGTGGGTGAGGTCTGGCTGCCCAAGAGTCGTGAGGTGCTCCGGCAGGACGCCCAAGGGCTTGTCTACCGGGCGTTTCGCCTCGAGGGGCACGCCTTGTTGTGAGGGGGTATGACCGGCCTGTACCGCCCCCTGCGCTACCACCGGGCCCTGCTTGCCTTGGCCTTGGTTCTGCCGGTCGCATTGCTTTTGGCGGCGGGGATGGGGGCCTACTATATCCCGCCCCTGGAGATTCCCCGCATCCTTTGGGAGAAGGCCGACCAGGCCTACGCGGTGCTGGTCTCCATCCGCTTTCCCCGGGTGGTGCTGGCCGCGGCGGTGGGGGCCCTGCTGGCCCTATCGGGCGCGGCGTTGCAAGGCCTCTTCCGCAACCCCCTGGCCGACCCGGGGCTTATCGGGGTGACCTCGGGGGCTGGGCTGGGGGCGGCCATCTTCATCGTTTTGGTGCCGGGGGCAGGAGCCTTGCAGGTCTTCGCCCTGCCCCTCATGGCTTTTGTGGGGGGGCTTCTCACCACCCTTTTGGTCTGGCGGCTGGCCAGCAGCGGGGGGCGGGTGCAAGTCCTGACCCTGCTCTTGGCGGGCATCGCCCTCAACGCGGCGGCGGGGGCCCTGATTGGCCTCCTCATCAGCCGGGCTACCGACGAGCAGCTCAGGAGCCTCACCTTCTGGACCCTGGGGGGCTACGGCGGGGCCACCTGGCCGACCCTGCTGGCCATGGCCCCCACCGGGCTGGTGGCGGTCTGGGGCCTGATGCGCCTGGCCCGGCCCCTCAACGCCTTGGTGCTGGGAGAGCGGGAGGCCTTCTACCTGGGGGTGAACCTCGAGCCCTTCAAGCGCCGGGCGGTGGCCTTCTCAGCCCTGGCGGTGGGTACCGCGGTGGCCGTGGCAGGCGGGGTGGGCTTCATCGGGCTGGTGGCCCCCCACCTCTTCCGGCTTCTGGCCGGCCCCGACCACCGCTACCTGCTGCCCGGGGCCACCCTGCTGGGGGCCTCCCTTAGCGTCCTGGCCGACCTGGTGGCCCGCACCGCGGTAGCCCCGGCAGAGCTGCCGGTGGGGGTGGTGACGAGCCTCCTGGGAGCCCCCTTCTTCATCTGGCTGCTGCTGCGCCACAAGCGGGAGGTGGCCCGGTGAGCCTGTTGGTGGCCGAGGGCCTGGGCTACAGCGTGGCGGGGCGCCCCCTCTTGCAGGGGGTGAGCTTCGCCCTGGAGGCCGGGGAGGTGCTGGCGGTGCTGGGCCCCAACGGGGCCGGCAAGACCACCCTGCTGCGCCTCCTTTCGGGCGAGGCGCGGCCCAGCCAGGGCCGGGTTGAGCTCCTGGGACGGCCCTTGGAGCGCTATGGGGCCCTCGAGCTGGCCCTAGTGCGCGCGGTGCTGACTCAGCGGCGCGAGGTGGGCTTTCCCTTCAGCGCCTACGAGGTGGCCTTCCTGGGCCGGCTGCCCCACCTGGAGCGCCGGGCCGAAGGGCCTTTGGACCACGCCCAGACCGAGCAGGCCCTGGCCCATACCCAGGCCCTTCCCTTCGCCCCCCGCCCCTACCCCAGCCTCTCGGGCGGGGAGCAGAGCCGGGTGGACCTGGCCCGGGTGCTGGCCCAGGAGCCCAGGTTGCTCTTCCTCGACGAGCCCACCAACCACCTAGACCCGCGCCACCAGGTGGAGGTCATGGCCCTGTGCCGCCGGCTGGCCGAGGGGGGGTTGGGGGTGGTGGTGGTGTTGCACGACCTGAACCTGGCGGGGCTTTTCGCCGACCGGTTGTTGCTTTTGCACCAGGGGCGGATGGTGGCGCTGGGCCGCCCCGCCGAGGTGCTGCGGCCGGAGCGGCTCGAGGCGGTCTACGGTCTGCCCTTCGCCCTGGCCCAGCACCCCAGCGGCCGCCCCTGGGTGATGCCGCTGGCCCAGGCTGAGCCCTCCGCGGTGCCGGGCCTATGAGAGGTTTTGCCATGCAAGCGACCCTTCCTTCTGTTTTTGAGGTCATCCGCGCCCGCCGCTCGCTGGCGGCGGGCTACCTAGACAAGCCAGTGGAGCGCGAGAAGCTCGAGCAAATCCTGGAGGCCGCCCACTGGGCCCCCTCGCACGGCCGCACCGAGCCCTGGCGCTGGGTGGTTTTTGAGGGGGAGGCCCGGCGCCGGCTGGGCGAGGCCTTTGCCGAAAGCTACGCCCGCTCCTTCAGCGGCCCGGACTTCCGCCCCGAGCGTTATAAGGCCCAGCTCGAGCGGGTCTGGGAGGCCCCGGTCTGGATTGGGCTGGGGCTGGAGCCCAGCGGCCGCTTCCCCGAGTGGGAGGAGGTGGCGGCGGTGGCCTGCGCGGTGCAGAACGCCTGGCTGGCCGCTACCGCTTTGGGCCTGGCCGGTTTTTGGACCTCGGGCCGGCCGGTGGTGCACGAGCACACCGCGCGGGTCTGTGGCCTGACCCCACCGGCCCGTCTTCTGGGGTTTTTGTACCTGGGCTACCCGGCCGGGCCGCTCCCCCAGGGCGCGCGCGGAGACTGGCAGAGAAAGGTGGTGTGGAACCCATGAGCTGCCCGCACCTGCGCCGGCTAGCCACCCTGGGCGAGTTTCGCTACATCGAGAGCTGCCCTTGCAGTGGGGGCATTGTGCACCTTTCCTGGGACGTGGCCACCCTGCACCTCTGCTTCAAGGACTTTGCCTGGCTGGCCGCGGTGGTGGAGGAGGCGGTGGGGAGGGGCAGCCCCGATCTGCCCCTGGTGCTTTGGGTGGGGAGCGTAGCCTTGCGGATGAGCCACGCCGAGGGCATAGAGCTTCGGGGGATGATCCGCACGGCCCTGGTGGAGCTGGGCCAGGCCCGGCTCGAGCCCAGCCAGGCTAGGCCTTTTGTGAGGTTGCCGAACTGAGGCGCTTTTGCTGAGGAGGTAGAGGATGCGTGTGATTTCGGTTGTGGTGTGGGCGCTGCTCGGTCTGGCCCAGGCCCAAGGGGTGGAGGCGGTCAAGGGCTACCTAATCGGGCGGGTGGAGCAGCAAAAAGCCGCCACCGCGGCCTTGGTCAAGGCCAGCCAGGACTACTTCGCCCTGGCTCAGAAGGCCGGCTTTGACTACCGCAAGCTGGCCCAGGCCCAGCCCGGTCCACTGCGCCAGAGCCTGCAAGCGGCCAGGGCAGCCTGGGTGAAGGCCAGCCCCATCTACGAGAGCGTGGAGGGGATTGTGGCCGGGGTGGAGTCGCTGGCCGACTTTGACCTGAACCTAGACGCCGGGGCCTCCGCCGCCGAGGGGGGCGATGCGGTGGTCACCTTCGACCTGAAGCTGGAGGACGGCCGGGTGTTGCGCCGCCCTGGCAACGCTTTTGGGGTGCTTGAGGGTACCCTTTGGGGCACCGAGCGGGCTTTTAGCAGCGGGGTGCGCTTTGATGTGGACGGCGACGGCAAGCTGGGCTTTGGCGACTACCTGCCCGACGCCTACGTGCTCAAAGCCGGGGCGGCCAAGCTGGATGAGCTGACCGGGGGGCTCTTGGCGGCGGCCCAGGGGTGGAAGCCGACCCCCAGCGACGTCTTTGGGGCCCTGGTGGCCAACGTGCCCACCGCGGCCTCGGTCTTCGTAGCCCGGTGGAAGACCTCCCGCTTCGTGCTGGGCGAGAAGGCCACCCGGCGCGACTTCAACGTGATTTCCTCGCTGGACGACCTGGTGAACAACATCCGCTCCTGGCAGGAGCTCTACGGGGGGGTCTCGAGCCTGGTCCGGGCCAAAAACCCCGCCCTAGACCGCCAGATTGCCGAGGGGCTCTCGGGCCTGAGAGCCTACGCCGAGCGGCTGGTGGCCCAGGAGAAGACGCGCCGCTTCAGCCTGGAGCAGGCCGAGCTCATCTACAAGGAGGCCGACAACCGGGCCACCGCTGTCACCGGCAAGCTGGCGCAGGCCGCGGCCCTCTTGGGCTTCAAGGTGGGCCAATGAAGCGTTGGGTGGGGCTTTTGTTGGGGCTTGGGCTGGCGCTGGCCCAGCCCACCCCGGCCGAGCGGGCCGAGGGGCTCAGGGCCAGGCTGGTGGAGGCCCAGCTCGAGCTGGCCTTCGACCCCCAGGCGGCGGCCGGGCTGCTCCAGGCCGCCCACGCGGAGGCGGCGGCTTTGGCTAAAGCCGGGCTAACGGTAGACCTAAAGCCCCTCGAGGAGGCCCTTAGGGCGCGGGACGAGGCGGCGTTTGCGAGGGCGCGGGCCCGCTTGTGGACCGACGTCTTGCGCCAGGGCTACCTGAGGCTGGAGGAGGCGGTGCGCTCCGGGGACCTTGCGGCGGCCCAGCGCTGGGCCCTGCTGCGCGAGTACCGACCCGCCACCCGCTACGCCGCGCCCGAGGCCGAGGCCACCTTGGCCCTGGAGGAGCTGGGCCAGGGCCGCCTGAAGGCCGAGGAGGCCCTTTTGGCGCTGCGCGCCGACCTGCTGGGGGCCTACCAGGCCCGGCTGGAGGCCGCGTTGCGCGACCTGGAGGAGGCCCAGTCCCAAGGCCAGCCCGTCCGGGCCGCCGAGCAGCGGGCCTTGGCCCAGGGCTACTTTGAGATTCTGGCCCCGGCCTACCAAGAGGCGCGGGGGGGCGCCAAGCTGGCCGAGGCCCGCCAGGCGCTGACCTCGGGCTCGCTTGCGGCCATCCGGGAGGCCCTCTCGGGCTTCCAGGCGGCCCCCCTCTCCCCCCACGAGCGGGCCCGGCGGGCGGGCCAGACCCTGCGCTTTTTGGATTTGGTAGCTGTGGAGTACGGCCGGGGGGTGGCGGGCCCGGCGGGGGCGGTGCGGGTCACCAAGGCCTTGGAGATTGAGGAGGCCACGGCCTTTTTGGAAAGCGCCCGCGCGGCTTGGAGCGACCTGGAGCCGATGTTCCCGGCGGCCAAGGTGGAGGGGGTGCGGCAGGGCTTCCGGGAGCTCGAGCGGGGCCTGCAGGCCGCCCACCGGGGGGAGAACCCCCCCAGCGCCCAGGCCCTGGAGGAAGGGGTGAGGGCCCTGCGCCAGCGGCTCGAGGCCCTGCTGCCCGCCGAGTGGCGCCGGGCCGACCCCGCGGGCGACCTGGAGGTCATCCGCCAGCAGCTCAAGGCCCTGGAAAACGCGGTGGCCCAGGGCCGCTACGACCTGGCCGAGACCGCCCGCATGGACGCCTACGCCCTCTTGGAGTCGGGGCCCGAGGCCCGGCTTAGGGTCTTCGCCCCGGCCCTGGCCCTGGAGATCGAGGACCTGTTCTGGAACGGGCACAACCCGGATGGCCTGGCCCGCCTGATCCGGCAGAAGGCCCCGCCTGGCGAGGTGCGCGAGACGCGGCGGCGGCTCGAGGCCAAGCTGCGCGAGGCCAGCGGCTTCCTCTCCACCCAAAGCGCCCCCGCCGCCACCCTGGCCAACGCCGCGGTGATCGTCTTTCGCGAGGGGCTCGAGGCGGTGCTGATTCTGGCCGCCCTTTTGGGGAGCTTGAAGCGCCCCGAGGTGCGCCGCTTCCGCCGCCCGCTGTGGCAGGGGGCCCTGCTGGCTTTTGGGGTGACGGTGCTGACCTGGTTCGCCATGCGGGGGCTTTTGACCCAGTTCGCCCGCTACGGCGAGCGGCTCGAGGCGGTGGTCTCCTTGCTGGCCATTGCGGTGCTGCTCCTCATCATGAACTGGTTCTTCCACCAGGTTTACTGGACCGACCACTTAGCCGGCTTCCACCAGCAAAAGCAGCGCCTCCTGCGGGCTGAGGCCGGGCAGTACCTGGGGCTGCTTTCCCTGGGCTTCGTGAGCGTCTACCGCGAGGGCTTTGAGACGGTGCTCTTCCTGCAGTCCTTGGTGCTCCAGTCCAGCCTGGTCCCGGTGCTCTTGGGCATCGGGCTGGGCCTGCTGGCCACTTTGGGGGTGGGCCTCGTGGTCTTCGCCCTGCAGGCCAAGCTGCCCTATAAGCGGATGCTCATCGCCACCGGGGTGCTGCTGCTCTTGGTGCTGTTCACCATGGTGGGCACCACCGTGCATGTCTGGCAGGTGGTGGGCTGGCTGCCCGCGCACCCCATCGGGGGGCTGGCCCTTCCCTACTGGGCGGGGATGTGGCTCGGGCTTTACCCCACCTGGGAGGGGCTCTTGGCCCAGGTTCTGGCGGTGGGGGCGGTGCTGGGCAGCTACTTCCTGGCCGAGGGGCTCAAGCGCCGGGCGGTGCGAGCGGCTTATCTGAGGTGAAACGTGTCTGTTGGCAAAAAACCCAAGTCCAGAAATCGCTCTTGAGCTGGAAGGAGAACAAAGATGAAACTACGTAGCGTTGTTGCCTTGTTTGTTGCCCTAGGACTGGCCCTGGCCCAGACCCTTACCATTGAGCACGACGAGGGCACCACCCGGGTACCCCTCAACCCCCAGCGGGTGGTGGTGATGGACGAGGAGGCCCTGGGCTGGCTGGCCGCGCTGGGGGTGGGCGAGCGCATCGTGGGGCTGGCCAGCGCCTACCTGACCCCGGCCGACATTGCGGGCGGGCGCATCAAGCCCGAGGTGTTGCAGAAGGGCTTTTTGGCCCGGGCCAGGCTCAACAACCCGGCCTATATTGGATCCTGGCTCGAGCCCAACCTGGAAACCCTGCTCACCCTCAAGCCCGACCTGATCGTGCGGCTCACCTGGAAGGGCAACAAGTACTACGACAAGCTGAGCCAGATCGCCCCCACCTTGGGCTATGAAGAAGGCGGCAAGGGCTTCTGGGAGCGGGGCCTGCGCGACCTAGGGCGCATCTTCGGCAAGAGCACCGAGGCCGAGCGCATCATCGGCCAGGTGCGGGGGGCCTACCAGGCCGCGGCCGCCCGCTTGCGCAACGCGGGGGTCTTCCAGAAATACCCCAAGGTGGTGGTGGTGGCCCCCTTCGCCGGAGGGGCCAACTGGGTCTACACCAACGTGCGGCTCATCCCCGACCTGCGGGCCATGGGCTTCAAGGACGGCTACACCCCCAAGGAGGTCACCCTGGGCGTGGGGGCCCAGATCAGCGACGAGGCCCTCATCAGCCTGGACAAACAGACCCTGGTGGTGGTCTTCCCGCCCGGCGGCCAGTACGACGGCTCCAAGGCCTTCTTCGACAGCCCGGTGGGGCAGAAGCTCAAGGACCAGGCCATCCTCTACACCCCCGAGCCCTTTAGCCCCTACAGCGGCCCGCTGGTGAGCCTGCGCAACGTGAGCGAGCTAACCCGGCTGATTCTGGAGAAGGTGAAGCCGTGAGGGCCTGGGGTTTGCTTGCGGTGGCGTTGGGTTTTGGGCTGGCCCTGGCCCAACCCTGCAACGGCCGGTGGGTCAAACATGCGATGGGAGAAAGCTGCGTGCCCAAGGTGCCGCAGCGGGTGGTGGTGCTAGACACCGGCGAGTTGGATAGCGCCCTGGCTCTGGGAGTCAAGCCGGTGGGGGCGGTAACTGCCACGCCCAATCAGCCCTTTCAGCGCTACCTGGGTAGCCAGACCCAGGGTATTGAGGTGGTGGGCACCATTGCCCAGCCCAGTCTGGAGAAAATCCTGGCCCTGCGGCCCGACCTCATTCTCACCAACAAGCTTCGTCATGGCGCCATCTACGACCAGCTCTCCCGCATCGCCCCCACGGTGATGGCCGAGAGCGTAGGGGTGGTCTGGAAGGAAAACCTCTTGCTGGCTGGAGAGGCCCTGGGCCGCAGCAGCCAGGCCCGGGTCTTGCTGGCCCAGTACGAGCGGCGGGCCGGCCAACTCCGTAACCGCCTGGGGGGGCGTGGGCGATTGCCCAGCGTAAGCATCCTGCGATTTGTTCCAGGCCAGATTCGCAGCATGAACAAGGCCAACTTTATCGGCACCATCCTGAGCGATATTGGTCTACCGCGTCCGGCTTTTCAGAACAAGGATACCTTTGCCGATTACATCTCCCTCGAGCGCCTGCCTGACCTGGACGCCGATTACCTCTTCTACTCCACCTTCGGAGACCCGCTTAAAACCGACCAGAACGCTGTGCTGGCCAGCCCGCTGTGGGGCCGGCTGAAGGCGGTGCAAAACAAGCGGGCTATCGCCGTGGACGACGACACCTGGTTTTTGGCCATCGGGATTCTGGGGGCCCACAAGGTCATGGAGGACCTTGAACGCTTCCTGCGCTAGGAGGATTTGTGACCACCACCGACCTGACCCCCGAGCGGCTTTCGGCCTACCTCGAGCACATCAACGACGACCACGCCGAGGAGCTGCTGGCCACCATCAAGGCCCTGGGCGGTCCGGAGTGGGCCGAGGGGGCCGAGATGACGGCGCTCGGCCCTGAGGGCTTCACTGCCTTGGTCTGGGACGGCGAGCAGAGCGCCCGCTTTGAGCATCGCTTCGCTGAGCCCGCCAGAGATGCCCTGCACCTGCGGGAGATGCTGGTGGCGCTGATGAGCCGGCCCCAGCCGGCCCACCGGCCCTACCCCAGCTTTGATGCGGACGCCCTCGAGGCCATCATCCGGGGGCGGCGCAGCTACGGGGTGCAGGCCCTAAAGCCCGACCCGGTGCCCCGCGCCCTCATCGAGCGCTGCTTGGACGCGGCCCGCTACGCCCCCAACAACGGGCGCACCCACCCCTTCCGCTTCGTGGTCATCACCGGCCCCGAGGCCAAGCAAAGGCTCTGGGCCAAGGTGCAGGAGGTTTTCCCCAAGGCCCTGCCGGGCTACGAGCCGCGCTGGCTGGAGAGCTACCGCAAGCTCATCTTCGGGGCCCCGGTCTGGATTGCCATCGGGATGCAACCCCGCCGCGAGCGGCCTATGCCGGAGTGGGAGGAGCTGGCCGCGGTGAGCATGGCGGTGCAGAACCTGCACCTGATGGCCGCGGCCCAGGGCCTGGGGGGGCTTTGGGCCAGCGGCCCGGTGGCTACCCACCCCGACCTGGCGGCCTACTTCGGCTGGGCCGAGCCCCCCGACCGGCTTTTGGGGCTTTTCTACATGGGCTTTGCCAAGCGGGCTTTGGCCCCGCGCAAATACCCCAGCTTAGAGAGCCTGGTGCGCTGGGAAGAGGATTAAGGAGGTCTGGATGCGGCAGCTAGTGGTTTTGCTGTGGACGGCTTTGCTCTTGGCGCAGGCCCAACCCCTGCGGCTGGTGGACGCGACCGGCCAGGAGATTGCGGTTGCCTCCACCGAGCGCATAGTGAGCCTGGACATGACCAGCACAGAGATTCTCTTCGCCTTAGGGGCAGGCCCCAAGGTGGTGGCCCGCGACGGCAGCTCGGTCTACCCCCCTGAGGCCCAGAAGTTGCCGGTGGTGGGTCTGATGGCCTTCCCTTACGTTGTAGACAACATCCTGGCCCAAAACCCTACGGTGGTGGTGGGCAAGGTAGGCCTCAAGCCTGACGATCTGGCGGCTCAATTGAAGGCCCGAGGGGTTCCGTATGTGCAGGTTCCCGCCGAGCCGGGGGTAGAGCCGACCAAAGCCCGGATTCGCCTGCTGGCAAAACTGGTGGGGCAGGTAGAGCGGGGTGAGGCCTTGGTGGCGGCCCTCGAGCGCGACCTGGCCCAGCTCAAACCCTCGAGCGCTGTGCTGAGGGGTGTTTTTATGTACATGCGGGGCCCCAGCATGGTCTTTATCTGTGGGCGCTCGTCCAACACCGCCGGGCTGATAGAGCTCGTGGGGGCGAAAAACGCCGCCGACTGGGATGAGTGCCGCCCCAGCAGCCCCGAGCTTTTGGCCCAGCTCAACCCCGACTTCGTGGTGGTGCTGCAAAGTGGCTTGGGGTCTGTGGGCGGGCTGGAGGGGTTTTTGCGGTTGCCCGGTGTGGCCCAGACGCAAGCCGGACAGGCCCACAGGGTCATTGCCGTAGCCGACGGCCTGAGCGCTGCCGGAGGGCCCCGGCTGGGGAAGGCGGCCCAGGCCTTGCACCGGGCTATCTTTGAGCACTCCGGGTTTGTGGAGGTGAACGAGCCCTAGCCAAAAAAAACGGCCAAATCCTAAGTAAGTCAATCGGAAATATGTGTTTTGGTGTGGGGGTAGCCGAGGACCATGGTTTACGCGGTATCAAGGGTGTGGCTGGCCTTTCCCGACCTCGAGCGGGCCGCCGAGACCTACGCCCGTCTGGGCTTTTGGGTCATTCGGCGCAGACCGGGCTGGGCCCAGATTTTCCTGGCCGATGGTGTGGTGCTGGAACTATTTTCCCTGGCCCATCTGCCGCTGAACCGGGGCTGTGGCCTTGGTGGAGAAAGCGAGCTACTGGAGCGTCGTCGGCGTTTCTATGAGGGGAAGAAGGGCCTTCTGGACTATGCCCTGAGCCACACTGCCTCCCTTGTGCCGCTCCCGGCGCAGCTCGAGCAACGGGATATTCCCTACGAGGTGATAGGGGAGAGGCTTTTGCCCCAAATGGTCTTGTGCCCACCGCCGCTGCCGCTGTGGCTCGAGCCTCCCGCTCCCCTCCCTGTGTCCGAGCAGACCCAACACCCCAATGGGGTGACCGGCCTGCACGCGCTGGTGGTGGGGAGCCCAGCCTACCCGGCAGCGCTGGCCCAGCACCGTCGCCTGCTGGGTCCCCCGCTGGGCTTTGAGAATCACGAGGGCCAAAGACGGGCGGTGTTTGCGGTGGGGCATCACTTTATCTACCTGCAAGGGGCCAAGCGGGAAGGGCTTTTGGGCCTCATCCTGCGCAACCGGTATGCCCTGTGGGGAGCGCTCGAGGCCGAGCAGACCCTAGGGGTGCTGCTGACGTTGGTGGGCGACCCGGTCTTTGAGCTGGCCGGGGACTCGGCCCCGGATGCCGACTAGGAAAGGAGTGCTATGAAGCGTATAGGGATTTTGTTGGTGTGGATGACCCTGCTGGGGCTGGCCCAGGCTCAGTGCGGCGGGCGGCTGGTTCAGCACGCCCTGGGCGAAAGCTGCGTGGTGGGGGTTCCCAAGCGGGTGGTGGCGCTGGAATGGACTTACGTGGAAGACCTGCTGGCTTTAGGCGTGCAGCCGGTGGGGGTGGCCGACATCAAGGGCTACCAGGAGTGGGTGCGTATCCCCATAGCGCTGGATAAGAGCGTTGTGGATGTGGGCACCCGGGCCCAGCCGAGCCTCGAGGTGCTCACCACCCTCAAGCCCGACCTGATTCTGGCCCCGGCCTTCCGGGTGCGGCAGATTTACCCCCGCCTCGCCCAGATTGCCCCCACCCTGACCTTTGACCCGTTTACTGAGGGGGGCAACCAGTACGCCGAGATGGTGCGCACCTTCCAGACCATCGCCGAGGTGCTGGGGCGCAGCACCCAGGGCCGCACCGTCCTTACCCGGATGGAAACCCGCTTCGCCCAGGCCCGCCAGACCCTGCAAAAAGCGGGCCTGTTTGGGCAGCGCTTCGTGCTGGCGCAGGCTTTTACCAGCCGGCAAAACCTCGCCACCATGCGCCTGTTTACCCGCAACAGCCTGGTCAGCCAGGTGCTGGAGCAGATCGGCCTCAAAAACGCCTGGGGGGACAAGCCCCAGCCCTACGGCTACACCGAGGTGGGGCTCGAGGCCTTGAGCCAGATCAAGACCGACCACTTCATCTACATCGTTCAGGAGAACGACAACGTCTTTGCCGGCAGCAGCGTGGAAGCGCTTTGGAAAAACCTGGACTTCGTGCGCAACCGGCGCGCCTACCGCCTGCCCGGCAACACCTGGACCTTCGGCGGGCCGCTCTCGGCCGAGGGGTTGGTGGAGGCAGTAGTGGGAGCCATGACCCGGAGGTAAGGGATGCGCAGCATATTCTGGCTTGCCGTAGCGCTGCTTTCGGGGCTAAGCCTGGCCCAGTACCCCATGCGGATCCAACACGACGCCGGCGATGCCGTGATTCCCAGGAAGCCCGAGCGAATCGTGGTACTCGGCGAGGAGTTGATGGAGCTTTTGATTCCTCTGGGCGTCAAGCCGGTAGGTTACGGCTCAAGCCGCATGAGCGGGGTGCGGGTGGGGGGAAGGGTCGAGGGGCTGACCTACTACCGCCCCGAAGAGATCGGCCCCGCGGTTTTTGTGGGGGACGCCTACACCCAGCCCAACTTGGAGGCCATCACCGCGCTCAAGCCCGACCTCATCCTCTTCTGGGCCACCGCGCCTAAACCGGTGGCAGAGGCCCTCAAGAAAATTGCCCCTACCGTGGGCTGGGACTATAACCGCGACGAAAAAGTAGGCTGGCGCCGGGCCTTCACCGAGACAGCCCGGATGCTGGGGCGGGATAAGCAAGCTGAAGAAGCGCTGAAGCGCTACGATGCTCAACTCGAGGCCTACCGTCTCAGGGCAGCTCCCTTTGTGGCCCGCAGGCCCAGGGTGACCTTGCTGTTCTTCTACAACGAGGAGACCACCGGCATCTTTGGTCCCCGCTTCGGTTTTTCCATCGCCCTAACCCGCTTGGGCTTTGAACTGGCGGGCATCCCAGGGGTCTCTATCCCCGACCGTTCCTACGCCCCTATCTCGAGCGAAGTGCTGCTCAACGTGCAAAGTGACTGGGCCATCTACTTGCGGCCTAAAAGCCCAGACGGCCGCTACCCCGAACTGACCAGCGAGCGCATGCTCAAGCAGAGCAAGGTGCCCATCTACCGATTCTTGCTTGATGTGCAAGAACCCCAGTCCGGGCCTGTTACCGACCTGCGCCGCATCGAGGGCATCCTCCGCTTGCTGGAGGCTGGTCCGCAAAACTAGGGAGGCGCGGGCCATGTGGATTGTGGTAGGAACCCAGACCCTGGGCGCCCTCGAGGTGGCCGAGCGGCTGCAGGGCTGCCTGGGCCGGCTGGGCTGCTCTTCCCGGCTGGTCTTTGCTGAAGCGGTGGGCCCAGCGGAGCTTGCCCGGGAGGAGCGGGCGGTCTTTTGCCTTTCCACCTGGCGCTGGGTCCTGCGCCCTAAGGAACCCGCCGACCTACTGCCGCAAGGGGCGGCCTGGCTTTACGAGCGCCTATGCAGGGAGCGGCCCGACCTCTCCCGGCTGCGCTACGCGGTTTGCGCCCTGGGGGAGCGGGCCTACGGCCCCTATTTCTGCAAGGCGGGGAGCATCTACACCCAGCTTTTGGGCTGGCTTGGGGCGCGGCCCTTGCAGGGCCGGCTCGAGCTGGCCTCGCCGGTGGATGGCTGGGAGGAGCTTGGCGACTGGGCCGTGGCCCTGGCGGCCAACCTGGGGCAAGGGGTGCGGCCATGAAGGCAGAAAGGAGCCTAGATGCAGGAAAACCTTTTGCTGGAGGTGCGTGACCTAGCGGTGAACTTCCACACCGACGACGGGGTGGTGGAGGCGGTGAAGGGGCTTTCTTTTCACCTGGAGAAGGGTGAGACCTTGGCCATCGTAGGGGAGTCGGGCTCGGGCAAATCGGTGAGCGCTTTGTCCCTGATGGGGCTTTTACCTAAGCCCGCCGCGCGCATCGTGGGCGGACAGGCCCTTTTTCGCCGCAAAAGCGGGGAGGTGCTCGACCTCCTAAGGGCCGAAGAGGCTACAATGCGCCGGATCCGTGGCAACGAAATGGCCATGATCTTCCAGGAGCCCATGACCTCCTTGAACCCGGTCTACACGGTGGGCGACCAGATTGCCGAGGCCATCGTGCTGCACCAGGGTAAGGGCCGCAAGGAAGCCCGCCAACTGGCCATAGAGATGCTCAACCTGGTGGAAATCCCCAACCCCCACAAGCGGGTGGACGACTACCCCCACCAGATGTCGGGGGGGATGCGCCAGCGGGTGATGATCGCCATGGCCCTCTCCTGCAACCCCTCCCTGCTCATCGCCGATGAGCCCACCACCGCGCTGGACGTGATTATCCAGGCCCAGATTTTGGAGCTGATGAAAAAGCTCCAGGCCGAGATTGGCACCGCGGTGCTCTTTATCACCCACGACCTGGGGGTGGTGGCCGAGATGGCCGACCGGGTGGTGGTGATGCAGCATGGGCTAAAGGTGGAAGAAGCCGATGTGTACACCCTCTTCAAGGCCCCCAAGGAGGCGTACACCCAGCGCCTCCTCGCCGCAGTGCCGCGCATAGACCAGGAAAAACCCGCCCCGCCCGAGCGGGCCACCCCGCCGGTATTGGTCAGGCTGGAGAACCTGCGGGTCTGGTTCCCTCTGCGGGCCGGGGTGCTCTCGAGGGTGGTGGGCCACGTCAAGGCGGTGGACGACGTCTCCCTCGAGGTCTACAAGGGCGAGGTGCTGGGGCTGGTGGGGGAGTCCGGTTCGGGCAAGACCACCCTGGGCCGCAGCCTGCTGCGCCTCATTGAGCCCACCGGAGGGCGCATCTGGTTCAGTGGCCAGGAGATTACCCACCTGCCCAAAGAGGCGCTCAGGGCCTTCCGCCGCCGCATGCAGATTATCTTCCAGGACCCCTACGCCTCGCTCAACCCGCGCATGACCGTAGGCGACATCATTGCCGAGCCCTTGGTCATCCACCGGGTGGGCAGCCCTAAAGAGCGGCAGGAGCGGGTGGCCGAGCTTTTGGAGACCGTGCAGCTTTCCCCCGACCACGCCCGCCGCTACCCCCACGAGTTCTCCGGAGGGCAGCGCCAGCGTATCGGCATCGCCCGGGCCTTGGCCCTCAACCCCGAGTTCATCGTAGCCGACGAGTGCGTCTCGGCCCTGGACGTCTCCATCCGCGCCGAGATTATCGCGCTGCTTAAGGAGCTTCGGGCCAGAATGGGCCTGACCCTGCTCTTCATCTCCCACGACCTGGCGGTGGTGGAGGACATCTCCGACCGGGTGGCGGTGATGTACAAGGGGAGGCTGGTGGAGGTCTCGAGCAGCCACCGCATCTACCGCGAGCCCAAGGACGAGTACACCAAGGCCCTGCTCTCGGCCATCCCCATCCCCGACCCCACGGTCAAGCGCGAGCGCATTCCCTGGAATCCGGAGGCCTATTCAGCGGCCCGCCAGAAGGGCGCTTGACGAGCCCTGGTAGAGGGGATAGACTTCAAACCCGAGTAAGTTGATTGGAATACACATGCTAGGCCGCCCCGCCCTCCCCAGACCCGCCCTAATCCCCCTGCTGGCCCTGGCCCTGCTGGCCCTGGGCGTTTTGGCTCTGGGCACCGGGGCGGTGCGGATGGGGCCACTGGAGGTTCTCCAGGCCCTGGGCGCCCCGCGCGAGGAGACCCACACCCGCATCCTCTACGAGCTGCGGCTGCCGCGCATCCTGGTGGGGGCTTTGTGCGGGGCCTTGTTCGCGGCCTCGGGGGCCATCCTGCAAGGGGTGGTGCGCAACCCTTTGGCCTCGCCGGACATCGTGGGGGTGGCGGCGGGGGCGGGGTTGGCCGCGGTCTTCACCCTGATTCTCCTGCCCCGGGCCCCGGCCTGGGCCCTGCCGGTGGGGGCTTTTGGGGGGGCTTTGGCGGCCTTTGGGCTGGTGTACCTGCTGGCCCGCAGGGCGGGAGAGGTACCGCCCATCCGGCTGGCCCTGATTGGGGTGGCGGTGGAGGCCTCGCTGGACGGGCTGCGCCGGCTCATTTTGGTCCGGGCCGACGACTCCATCGCCCAGGCCCTGATTTTCCTGAGCGGCACGGTTTACGGAGCCGACTGGGAGCGGCTTTTTCGGGTGCTGCCGTTCGCGGCCCTTCTCATACCCTTGGCCCTCTTGCTCCACCGGCGGCTCGATGTGCTCTCCTTTGGCGACGAGACCGCCAAGAGCCTGGGGATGCGCCTCGAGCCGGCCCGGCTGGCGGCTTTGGCCCTGGGTACGGCCTTGGCCGCGGTGGCGGTGATGGGGGTAGGCATCCTAGGCTTCGTGGGGCTCATCGCCCCCCACGCCGCGCGGCTGCTGGTGGGCCCTGGCTTTCGCCTGCTGCTCCCCGCCTCGATGCTCCTGGGGGCTTTGCTGGTGGTGGGGGCCGACACCTTGGGGCGGGGCCTGGTACCCCCGCTGGAGATTCCGGCGGGCCTGCTCACCACCCTTTTGGGGGCCCCCTACTTCCTCTACCTGATGCGAAAGGCAGGAAGGGTGCGATGAACCTGCAAACCCAACAGCTCACCTTAGGCTACGATGAGCGCCGCGTCATCGAGGGCCTCAACCTCTCCTTGCCCAGGGGAAAGATCACCGCCCTCATCGGCCCCAACGGCTGCGGCAAGTCCACCTTGCTGCGGGCCTTGGCCCGGCTTTTGAAGCCCCAGGAAGGGGCGGTGCTGCTCGACGGCAAGGCCATCCACACCCTGCCCACCAAGGCCGTGGCCCGCCAACTGGCCCTCTTGCCCCAGATGCCCCAGGCCCCCGAGGGGCTTAGCGTGGAGGAGCTGGTCTGGTTTGGCCGCTACCCCTACCAAAGCGCCTTTGGAGGGCGGAGTGAGCACGACCAGCGGGCAGTAGAGTGGGCCCTCGACCAGACCGGGATGCGGGTCTTCGCCAAGAGGTCCCTGGAGACCCTTTCGGGCGGCCAGCGCCAGCGGGCCTGGATCGCCATGGCCCTGGCCCAGGAGACCTCCATTCTGCTCCTGGACGAACCCACCACCTACCTGGACCTGAGCCATCAGCTCGAGGTCTTGCAGCTCCTGCAAAGGCTCAACCGCGGGGAGGGCAAGACCATCGTGATGGTGCTGCACGACCTCAACCAGGCGGCCCGCTACGCCCACCACCTGGTGGCGGTGAGCGGGGGCCGGGTGGTGGCCGAAGGACCCCCTGAGGCGGTGCTCAACGAGCGCATTCTGCGCGAGGTCTTCGGCCTCAAGGCCCACTTCCTGCGCGACCCCGAGACCGGCACCCCACACTGCATCCCCTACGCCCTGGCGCGTAGGGAACCCCTTGAACTGGTGGAGGAAAAACCATGAAACGAATCCTGGCGGGTCTTCTGGCCCTACTGGGCCTGGCTTTGGCCCAGGTTCAGATCAAGCACGAGCTGGGCACCCTCACCCTGAACGCCCCGGCGAAGCGGGTGGTGGTGCTGGAGTACAGCTTCCTGGACACCCTGCTGGCCCTGGGGGTGAGCCCGGTAGGGGCCGCCACCGGCACCCAGGGCGGCGACCGTGGGCTGCCGCCCTACCTCAAAGCCCGCGCTGCGGGCGTAACCTCGATTGGCTCGAGGGCCCAGCCCAGCCTCGAGGCCATCCTGGCGGTAAGGCCCGAGGTCATCGTGGCCGACGCCTTCGTACACAAAGACCTGATTCCCCAGCTCGAGCGCATCGCCCTTGTGGTGGCCTTCCAGTCGCGGCGGGGCAGCTTCGACGATTTGAACCAACAGGTGCTGGAGCTCGGGCGGCTGGTGGGCAAAGAGGCCCAGGCCCGGCAGATTCTGGAAGACCAGGCGCGGCTTTTGCAAAAGGCCCGGGCCTTCGCCAACCCCAAAGCCCCCCCGGTTTTGCTGGGGGTGGCCACCCCAAGTAGCTTCACCGCCCACTCCAGCGAGAGCTTCATCGGCTCGCTGCTGGAGCGGCTGGGCCGCAAGAGCCTGGCCAAGCCACAGAGCAACCAGACCCAGTACGAGCTGGGCCTGGAGGGCCTTTTAGCGCTGAACCCCGCTACCTTGGTGCTCTTCACCGCTCCAGACGAAACCCCCATCGTGCGCGGCTGGGCCAAGAACCCGCTTTGGCAGAGGCTCGAGGCGGTGAAACGGGGCCGGGTGTACGAGTTTGACCGCGACAACTGGACCCGGGGCCGGGGCCCCCTGGCCACCCGGCTCATCCTGGCCGAGCTGATCGACAGCGGCCTCCTAGCCGACCGACCCGCAGCGGGCCGCTACGCCTTCAAGCCCTGAGCATGACCCGCTCGCCCCGCCGTCTTCAGGCCTTACCGCTGGTGTTTGCGCTGGCCGCCGGACTGGTGGCCTTCTCCCTGCTGCTGGCCATCTCGGTGGGGGCGGTGGATGTTCCCTTGGGCGAGGTGTGGCGGCTGCTTTTCTGGCCGGATGACTCCAACTCGAGCCTCATCGTGCACACCCTGCGCCTGCCCCGGGCTTTGGTGGCCTTGCTGGTGGGGGCCGCGCTGGGGGTCTCGGGGGCCATGATGCAGGGCGTCACCCGCAACCCCTTGACCGAGCCGGGCATCCTGGGGGTGAACGCGGGGGCCGCGCTGGCCCTGTTGCTGGGGGTGGTCTTCTTCCCCGGCCTGCCGGCCTGGGCCACGGTGCTGCTGGCCGCTTTGGGCGGGGTGGGGGCGGCGGCGCTGGTCTACAGCATTACCGCGGCGGTGGGCCTGACCCCGGTGCGGCTGGCCCTGGCCGGCATCGCGGTGGGGGCCATGCTGGGCGCGGCGGCCAGCTTTCTCCTCATCATGTTTGAGGAGCGCACCCGGGGCGCCTTCATCAACCTTTCGGGCAGCCTGGCCGGGCGCACCTGGGAGCACTTCTGGACCATTTTGCCCTGGGCCCTGCCCGCGCTGCTGTTGGCCGTTGCCCTGTCGCAGCAGGTCAACCTGCTCGCCTTGGGCGAGGAGGTGGCCCGAAGCCTGGGGGCGCGGGTGGGCCTGGTGCGCTTAGCGGCCGTGGGGCTGGCGGTCCTGCTGGCCGGGGCCGCGGTGAGCGTGGCCGGGCCCATTGGGTTTTTGGGCCTGGTGGTGCCCCATCTGGCCCGGTGGCTGGTGGGCGCCGACTACCGCCGGGTGATTCCCCTCTCGGCCCTGCTGGGGGCCAGCCTGCTCTCCTTGGCCGATGTGGCCGCCAGGCTCATAGACCGGCCCCTCGAGACCCCGGTGGGCATCCTGGTAGTGGCCCTGGGGGCACCCTTCTTCGTCTACCTGGCCCGGCGGGTTGGCTGAGGCCTGGGGCCTTAAAAGCGGCGACGACGCATCTGGTCCGAGGCTTCTTGGTTCAGTTGGTTCAGAACATGGTCCATGCCGCTGCGGTGAGGCCCTTTCCCTTCTTTTAGGCCCAGGTTTTACGCTGGGAACGGGGGTAGCGACCATCACGCCTAGGCCAGCGCTTTGTCCCAGGGAGTGCTTATGGTGGTTTTTACCAAGGCTTTACCTGGGTTTCCGAGGATGGCTGGGGAGCTTGGTGCGCAAAGGGGTTAGTTACACCCGGGCCAAGCTTCTCCCGGAGGGCTTTCCATGAAGCTGCGCCTTTTGGTGGTGGAGGATGACGTGGCTTTAGGCCATAGTCTGCTCGAGGTGCTCGGTCAGCATAGCTTTGCGTCGACGTTGGCCCGTTCCAGGCTCGAGGCCGAGGCTTTGGTTTGGCAAAACCCCTATGAACTCTTCCTCTTTGACGTGCGCTTGCCGGAGGGCGAGGAGGCCGGTTTTGAGCTGGCCGAGGGGCTTAGGGCAGCGGGCTTTCTACAACCCATCCTCTTTCTCACCGCCCGCGAGGCCCTGCCTGACCGGGTGCGGGGGCTCTCTTTGGGTGAGGACTACCTGGCCAAGCCCTTCGCTTTGCCGGAGCTGGTGGCCCGCCTGCGGGCGCTGGCCCGAAGGGGCGAGGTTCGCCCTCAGGTTCTGACCCACGGGAGGCTCAGCCTGCTGCCGGAGCGGCGGGAGGTGCGGTATGGGGGCGAGCTGGTGCGCCTCAGCGCCAAGGAGTACCAGGTGCTGGAGTTTTTCCTGCTCAGCCCGGGCCGGGTTTTCACCCGCGAGGAGATACTGGAGCGCGTCTGGGGGCCGGGTTTTGAGTGTGGCTCTAACCTGGTGGAGGTTTATGTGAAAAACCTCAGGCGGCGAATCCACGACAGCCTGATTGAGACGGTGCGGGGCCTAGGATACCGCCTGGGTGAGCCCCTATGAAGCTGCGCCTGCGGCTGGCCCTGCTGGCCTTCGGTCTGACCGCGGGGGGGCTGGCTTTGGGCCTGGGGGGGCTGTATTTTCTGCTACAGAAGCAGGCCCTGGCCCAGATGGACCAAGCGCTCGAGTCGCTGGCCCGCAGCATCCTCAAGGCTGCCTTGGCGGACCCCAAGCACCACCTGTCCCCGGAGGCTGAGGATGAGCTGACCCAAGAGGAGGGCATCAGCTCGGCCCTCGTGTATCAGGATGGACGGCTCCACTACGCCAGCGGGGCGCTGGACGTCCCCGAGCCTTTGGATGAGGATGGACTGAGGCGGGGCTGGGGGAGGGCCAGCCGGAACGGATGGCGGGTGCACACCCTCTCGGCCCAGGGGCTCACCGTGCAGGTGGGCCGGCCCTTGGCCCCTTTGGAGAACTCCCTGATGCTCTATGTGGAGCTGGCCGCTCCCCTGGGGGTTTTGCTGGGGCTGCTGGCTGGGGGGGTGGCCTGGATTTGGACCGGGCAGGCCCTGAAGAACCTGGAGGGGCTCGCCCAGGCTGCCCGCGGCTTCTCTGAGGAGGCCGAGGTGCCTTTGTACCAAGGCCAGGACGAGGTGGCTGAGCTGGCCCGCAGCTTTGCCGAGCTGCTGGGGCGGCTGCGGGCACAGCGGCGCTGGGAACGGCAGTTTTTGGCCTTTTCGGCCCATGAACTGCGCACCCCCATCGCCGCCTTTAGGGCCAGCCTGGAGGCGGCGATGCTGCGGGGTGTGCTGGGCCCTGCCCAGATAGGGCGGTTGCACCGGGAGGCGCTGCGGCTCGAGCGGCTGGCCCAGAATCTGCTGGCCCTCTCCCGGGCCGAGGCGGGTGAGGTGCGGCCCCAGGCCCTTGACCTGGCCGACCTGCTGCGGGAGGCCTACGACCGCTTTCAGCCCCTCGCCCTGGAGCGGGGTTTTGACCTGCGGCTGGAGGCCCGCGCGGTTTGGGTTTGGGCTGACCCCGGGCTGCTCGAGCAGGCCCTGGGCAACCTGCTCTCCAACGCCCTTTGGCATGGGCGGCCAGGAGAGGTGGGTTTGTTTTGCGGGGCGGATGGAGAGGAGGCTTGGCTCGAGGTGACCAACGCCATCGCTGCGGGGCAGGGGAGCGCCGCGGAGGGGCTGGGCCTGCGGGTGGTACGGGCAGTGGCCCAGAGCCTGGGGGGACGGTTTGAACTGAGCTTGGGTTCCTTTGCCCGGGCCCGCTTGGTCCTGCCCCTTCAGCTTGGATTCAGCCCTTTCTTTCAGGATGGGGCCGGTGGTCGGAAAGACCCCAAGAGGTGAGCGTATGAAAAGGTTCAAACAGCCCTTGATGGCCCTGTTGGCCCTGGTTGCTCTGGCTGGGGGTGCGCTGGCCAGCCCGGCCCCTGCCCCAAGCGCCCATCCCACCACCCAGAAGAGCGCCCACAGGATCGCCCCGGTTAATGTCAACACCGCGACCCTGGCGCAGCTCGAGACCCTCCCCGGGGTGGGCCCCAAGCTGGCGGCGCAAATCATCCAACACCGCCCCTACAAAAACGCCCAAGAGCTACAGGCTAAGGTTAAGGGCATCGGCCCTAAACTTTGGGCCAGCATAAAGCCTTACGTGCGCTTCTGAGCGCAAACCCTTCCCTCCTGCACACGGCCCGCTGGGCCGTGTTTTTGCCCGCTGCCTGGACCCCGCAGCCATTCTCATCCGGAAGGGGTAGAATCGCATTTGGTTATGCTGGCCTGGATTAGCCGACTGCTGGACAACAATGAGCGCAAGGTGGCCCGCTATTGGAAGACCGTGGTGGGGCCCGTGAACGCGCTCGAGGATGAAATCTCGCGCATCCAAGACCTTGCTGCGGAGTACGCCCGGCTGCGCGAGGCCCACAGGAACGGGGCCAGCCTGGATGAGCTTTTGCCCCGCGTTTTTGCCCTGACCCGCGAGGCCTCCAAGCGCTACCTGGGGCTGCGTCACTACGATGTGCAGCTCATTGGAGGGGCGGTGTTGCACGAGGGCAAAATCGCTGAGATGAAGACCGGGGAGGGCAAGACCCTGGTGGCCACCCTGGCGGTGACCCTCAACGCCCTCGCCGGCAAAGGGGTGCACCTGGTCACGGTCAACGACTACCTGGCCCGGCGCGACGCGGAGTGGATGGGCCCCATCTACCGGGGGTTGGGCCTCACGGTGGGGGTGGTGCAGAACCACTCGAGCCCCGAGGAGCGCCGCAGGGCCTACCTCTGCGATGTGACCTACGTGACCAACAGCGAGCTCGGCTTTGACTACCTGCGGGACAACATGGCGGTTACCCCCGAGCAGCTTGTTTTGCGCCACGATACCCCCTTACACTACGCCATCATTGACGAGGTGGACTCGATTCTGGTGGACGAGGCCCGCACCCCCCTCATCATCAGCGGCCCGGCGGAGAAGGCCACCGATGTGTACTACCGCATGGCCGAGATTGCTAAAAAGCTCGAGCGCGGGGAGAAGCCCCCGGTGGGCAGCAAGGCCGAACCCACGGGGGACTACATCGTGGAGGAAAAGCAGAAGGCGGTCCACCTCACCTTGCGGGGCATTGCCAAAGCGGAGAAGCTCCTGGGCGTGGAGGGGCTTTTCAACACCGAGAACATGGAGCTCGCGCACATGCTCACCCAGGCCATCCGGGCCAAGGAGCTCTACTTTCGCGACCGGGAGTATATCGTTCAAGACGGCCAGGTCATCATTGTGGACGAATTTACCGGCCGCTTGCAGCCGGGCCGCCGCTTTGGTGAGGGGCTGCACCAGGCCATTGAGGCCAAGGAGGGGGTCAGGATTGAGCGGGAGAACCAGACCCTGGCCACCATCACCTACCAGAACTTCTTCCGCCTCTTCGAGAAAACCGCCGGGATGACCGGCACGGCCAAGACCGAGGAGAAGGAGTTTCAGGAAATCTACGGAATGGATGTGGTGAGCATCCCCACCAACCGCCCGGTGATCCGCAAGGACTACCCCGATGTGGTCTACCGCACCGAAAGGGGGAAGTTCTTTGCGGTGGTGGAGGAGATCGCCGAAAAGTACGAAAGGGGCCAGCCGGTCTTGGTGGGCACCATCTCGGTGGAGAAGTCCGAGCGGCTTTCGGCCATGCTCAAAGACGTTCGCCACTTCCTCCCACGGCTGGAGGCTCGAGCCCAGCTGCTTTTGAAGGCGGCGGAGAAGCAGTCGGGCGAGGAGTGGGATAAGCTCAAGAAGGCCTTGGGGCGCCCTGGAAACCTGAGGGAGGCCGATTTGGAGGCTTACGAGCCCCTTATTCCGCCCAAGGGCAACCTCCGCACCTACTGGGAGTACCTAAAGCGGGCCGTACACACCGCTGAGCTCATCCGAAAAGGCATACCCCACCAGGTCTTGAACGCCAAGTACCACGAGAAAGAGTCGGAAATCGTGGCCCAGGCCGGGCGGAGCAAGACCGTGACCATTGCCACCAACATGGCTGGCCGCGGTACCGACATCAAGCTGGGGGGCAACGCCGAGTACCTGGCCGCCGATCTGCTGCGCAAGGAGGGGCTGGAGCCCCGCTCGGAGTGGCGCATTGAGCTCTTCATCAAGAAACTGGTGCAAGGGGAGGAAGAGGAAGCCCTCAGGTTGGCCGCCGAGATTGGCGTGCGCCCCTCGGTGATAGACGAAATCCGTCGCCTGCGGGATACTTGTGCTGCCGACGAGGTGCGGGTCAAGGAGCTTGGGGGGTTGCACATCATCGGCACCGAGCGGCACGAGTCGCGCCGGATTGACAACCAGCTCCGGGGCCGTTCGGGGCGCCAGGGCGACCCGGGCAGCAGCCGCTTTTATGTTTCTTTTGACGATGACCTGATGCGGCTGTTCGCCTCGGAGCGGGTCATCGCCATGCTGGACCGGATGGGCTTTGACGACTCGGAGCCCATTGAGAACCAGATGGTCACCCGCTCCATTGAGCGAGCCCAGAAGCGGGTTGAGGACCGCAACTTTGACATCCGCAAGCAGCTTTTGCGTCTGGACGAGGTGATGGCCCGCCAGCGGGAGGTCATCTACGCCCAGCGGCGCAACGTGCTTTTGGGGAGCGACGAGGTGGTGCGCGAGGGGGCTTTGGCCATGATTGAGGACACCGTGGACGGGGTGGCCTCGAACTACCTAAACCCCCAGCAGCACCCCGACGACTGGGACCTTGAGGGCCTGCGGGCGAGCCTTCTGGACTACATCCCAGCCCTGCGGGACTTTGATTTCGAGGGCCTGCGCAAGCTCAAGGCCGAAGAGGGGATTGAAAGGCTGGTGGAGGCCGCTAGGGCCGCCTACGAGGCCCGCGAAACCGAGCTCAACGCCCAGGGGCCAGGGCTGGCCCGGGCGGTAGAGCGCTTTGTGACTCTGCAGGTGGTGGACAACGCCTGGAAGGAGCACCTGCACAACATGGATGTGCTCAAGCAGGGCATCTTCCTGCGCGGATACGGTCAGCGCGACCCATTCCAAGAGTACAAGCTCGAGGGCACCCGCTTCTTCAACGAGATGATCGCCAGCATCAAGAGTGAGGTGACCCGGTTCCTCTTCCGCCTTCAGGTGGAGGTCAACCGCCAGCCCGTCCCGGCGCCGGTTGCCCCAGAAGTGGAGCGCGGGGCGCCCCTGCCCCCTTCCGACCCCTTCACCGTGCGCCGCCCGGGGCGTTCCTCGGCCTACGCCGGGCTGAGCCGGGCCGAGCGGCGGCGCTTGGAGCGCGAGGAGCGTAAGAAGAACAAGGGCTAGCGATGCTCTCCCGCCGCCGGCTGCTCACCCTTTTGGGTTTGGGGGCTGTGGGGGTGGCGGCGTTTTGGGCTCGAGCAGCGGCCTACCGCTTTGAGATTAGCCGGTACCGACGGGTTCTGCTGGGCCTAGAGAGGCCGCTTCGGGTGGTGCAGATGAGCGATCTGCACTACGGGGCCTTGGTTCACGCGGGGTCGGTGCGGGCCTGGGTGGCGGCGGCCAACGCGCAAAGCCCAGACCTGGTCGTAATTACCGGCGACCTGGTGGACTCGGGGGTGCGCTTGCCAGGTCTGGGGGTGCTGTACCGTGCGGCTACCCCAGACCTCGAGGCCCTGCTCGAGGCCCTAGGGCAGCTTCGCGCCCCGCTGGGGGTTTACGCTGTGTGGGGCAACCACGACAACAGCCTGCCCGAGGTGAAGCGCCGCTTGGCTAAGGCGCTGCCCCGCTACGGCGTGGAGCCCCTTTCCAACCGGGGGGTTTGGGTGCGGGAGGACCTGTACCTAAGTGGGGTGGAGGATTACTGGGCCGAGGAGGCCGACCCCAGGGCGGCGCTCGCCGGATACCGGCCAGGCCGGGCCAGCCTGGCCCTGGCCCACAACCCCGACTACTGGGACTTCTACTATGGTCTTCCGGTTTCCCTGGTCCTGAGCGGTCATACCCATGGGGGCCAGGTCTACCTGCCGGGCCTAGGGGCGCCCTGGACCCCCTCCTACTACGGGCAGAGCTACCTGGGCGGATTCTACAGCCCTGGCTATAGCCCGGCTTCCCCTCCGGTGCACGGGTTTGTCTCGCGTGGCCTGGGGGTCACGCTTCTGCCCTTGCGGGTGAACGCCCCGGCCGAGCTGGTGGTTTTTGACTTTGTCCCGGGGTGATGGTCGGGGTGCTATCCTGGGGTTGTGAAGCCTTCGCCCTACTGGCGCTTGGTCTGGGTGGGTCTGCTTGGGGTATGGGTTTTTGCCGCCCTGCTGTACGGCTCCCTGCCCGAGCGCATCCCGAGGCATTTCGGTCTGGATGGGGCGGTGACCGGTTGGGACCCCAAGGGCGCTTTTTGGTTTCTCCCTGTAGCGGCCAGTTTGGTGGTTCTGCTCCCCTACTTTTTGCTGCATCTGGCGCTCAAGGGCCGCAATTCCCTAAGCCTTCCCCATAGGGCAACCTTTGAAGCCCTACCCTCGGACGGGCAAGAAAGGGTCCTGCAGCGGCTTAGCGGTTGGGTTGCAGGACTCTCCCTCGTCGCCTTGCTGCTCTTTGCCCAACTTCAGTACGAGGTGCACCAGGTGGCTACAGGCCAGGTCCAAAAGCTCGGCGCTGGTGTTTGGGTGGCGCTGCTGGGGCTGGGATGGTGCTTAGTTTGGATGCGGTTGGATTTGGGGCGCGCGGTTGGCTGTGAGGCTCAGCGCACCCGGTAGCCGATGCCCTGCAGGATTTGCCGGGCTTGCTCGCGCTCCTCGAGCGTAGCGAAGCCCATGCGGATGGCCCCACCCTCGTCGCGGATGGCCAGCACCTCAAAGTTCTTTATGTTGATGCCGGCCTCTCCCAAGGCAGTTGAAACCCGGGCAATCTGGCCGGGTTTATCGGGCACCTGGACTACCAGTTCGTGCATCACCGGCAAAAGGCTCCGCCTGACGATGGGCAGCGCGTCGCGGGTGCGCTTGGCCTCTTGGGCCACCTCGAGCAGCGCCTCGGGCCTTTCGAGCAAGTTCTCGAGTTCCAAAAGCACCGCCCGCAGGTCTTCCACCGCCTCCTTTAGGGCCTCTTTGTTGGCCACCACCATATCCCGGCTCATCCGGGGCGAACCAGAGGCCACCCGGGTCAGGTCGCGGAAGCCCCCGGCGGCCAGGAACATCAGCAGCTCGTGGTGGGGGTCCTGGGCCACCAGCCGGTTGAGCCCGATGGCCAGCAGGTAGGGCAGGTGGGAGATTCGGGCCACCAGCCGGTCGTGCAGCTCTGGGGGAATCACCAGGGGGTAGGCCCCCAGGTTTTCCACCAGCCCGCGCACCTGGGCCAGGGCCTCGTCGGGGGTCTGGTGGTTCGGGCTGATGACCCAGACCGCGTTCTGCAGCAGCCCGGCGTGGGCCGCTTCCACCCCAGCCTTCTCGCTGCCGGCCATGGGATGGGTGCCCACGAAGTTGGGCAGAACCCCGCTCAGGGCCTTCACTACCGGGCCCTTCACGCTGCCCACATCCATCCAGAGGCTCTGTGGGTTGGCGTACTGGGCCAGCCGCCGGCCCTCCTCCACCAAGACCCCCACCGGGGCGGCGAGCACGCCCAGCTCGAGCTCTCCCACCCAGCCCCCAGGGGCAGTGTGTACCCGGTCCACCACCTGCAGGGCCAGGGCGTCCTCCAGGGCCCTGGGGTCAGGGTCGTAGGCGTGGACCTCCTCAGCCAGGAAACGCTCCCGCAGGCCCAGCGCCACGCTGCCGCCCAGCAGGCCGATTCCGAAGATGCCAACCTTGCGGAAAAGGGGTTTCATCATAGGTGTTGCCCTGCGTTCGGGGCTTTTTTGCGGTACTTGGCTAGACCATCTCCAAAGGCTGGGAGAGCCTGCGGCCCAGGGCCGGCAGCAGGGCTTTGATGCGGCTCATCATTTCGGTGAACTGGGCCTCGTTGAGCTGCTGGGCTGCGTCGGACTGGGCTTTTTCTGGCTCGGGATGGGTCTCCACGATAAGCCCGTCGGCGCCGGCGGCCAGCCCTGCCAGGGCCAGCGCCGTGACCCAGTCGCGCTTGCCGGCGGCGTGGGAGGGGTCAATCCAAACGGGCAGGTGGGTGAGGCTTTTGAGCACCGGCACCGCCGATACATCCAGGGTGAAGCGGGTGGACCTCTCAAAGGTGCGAATGCCCCGCTCTACCAGGATGACCCGCATGTTGCCCTGGGCCAGCACGTACTCCGCCGACATCAGGAACTCCTCCAGGGTCATGCTCATGCCGCGCTTCAGCAGCACCGGGCGGCCCGACTGCCCGGCAGCCTGGAGCAGGGCGAAGTTTTGCGCGTTGCGGGCCCCAATTTGCAGCACGTCGGCGTAGGCCGCCACCAGGTCTACCTGTTCCGGCGAGACCACTTCAGTCACGACGGGCAGGCCAGTTGCTTGCCGGGCCTGGGCCAGTATCTCTAGGCCCGCTTCCCCTAGCCCTTGGAAGCTATAGGGGGAGGTGCGCGGTTTGAAGGCGCCTCCCCGGAGCATCTGGGCGCCGTGTTGCTTGACGTAGCGGGCTGCTGTGAGGGTCTGCTCCAGGCTCTCCACCCCGCAAGGCCCGGCCGCGACCATCACCTCCCCCCCGCCGGTGGCCCCGGTGGGGAAGCGCAGCACGGTGGGCCGGGGGGAGACCTCGAGGCTGGCCAGCTTGTAGGGCTTGGAGATGGGAATCACGTCTTGCACGGGCTCTAGCGCGCGGAAGTGCTCAATTAGTTCTGGGGTGGGCCCCTTGCCGATGGCCCCAATCAGGGTGGTGTGCTCCCCCTCGGAAACATGGGGCCGGTAGCCCACCCGCCGCACCTCCTCCACCACCGCTTCTATCTCCTTCGGGCCTGTGCCGTGCTTGAGGATGATTAGCATGCTTCCTCCTCTTGCGCAAAGAAAACTTCCGGGGTTTTGTCCCCGGAAGCTTGCCTGCGCAAAACCGCTACGCCAGCCTCACGGGGACCGCGGGCCAATAAAAGTACCCGAAGGGATGGGTCTGGCCGGGCTGTCCCCGATGGGCCTGCATATGCTGTGAGTCTATAGGTGGTCTTCGGGTTTTGTCAACGCAGGGGGGTGATGGCCAGGGTACAGCGGGAGACGCAGACCAGCCGGCCGGCCTCATCCCGAATCTCGATGTTCCAGACCGCGGTGGTGCGGCCGGAGTGAAGGGGGACACCGGTGGCGACAACCCTGCCCGCCTGGACGGGGCGCAGGTGGTTGGCGTTGATTTCCATTCCGAAGCTGGTGTACCCCTCGGGGGCTCCCAGGTAGGCTCCGATGCTGGCTACGGTTTCGGCCAGGGCCACCGAGGCCCCGCCGTGTAGGTAGCCGAAAGGCTGGTGGAGCCTGGGGGTCACCTCCATCGCGGCCACCACCTTCTGGGGGCTGGCCTCCAGAATCTCTATGCCCAGGGTTTTCATGAGGGTTTCGCGCTCGAGCTGGGTAGGGTCTAGCTTCATGCCGATTAGCATACCTTGCCAAAGGGAAGAAGCCCTGCTAGAATAGGGCTTTGCCCGGGGGCGTACTGGATTCGACAGGGACGCTTGAGGGCAGTACGGCGTGCCGAGGTAGCCCATGGCCTCGTAAAAATGGGCAAAGCCATAACTGGCAACAAGACCTACGCTCTCGCTGCTTAAGCAGCGACGCCCCTCAGAAGCCCAGCCGATGGCGTGCTGAGCGGGCGACCCAAAGTCGGCTAGCCTGCGGCAAGGCTCCGTAGCCAAGGGCGAAACCCAACGGAGCTAGGCCTAGGCCCGCTGTTGGTGGCGCAAGCCTAGGCGAGATGCAAACACCAACTACGCACGTAGATGTCTGCCCGATGGGTCTTTGGACGGGAGTTCGATCCTCCCCGCCTCCACCAAAGGCCGCCCTAAGGGGCGGCGATTGATTTTTCCCGCGCCGTTTTCTAATTCCCGAAGTCCCATAATGGGGTTGTGCTCTTAGCCTTACGCCTAGGGGTGGTGGCCCTTCTGTTGTTGGCTGCCTTGGGGCCGAGCCTGCCGCTGGGGCCGGTGCGCACGGTGGTTCTGCTGGACCAAAGCCCCTCGGTGCGGCAGGCTGTGTGGAAGGTGGGACCCGAGCTGTATCTACCCGGGGCCCGCTATGTGGCCTTTGCCAGCGGAGCGGTGTCGGTGGCGGCCCCCACTGCGCGGCGGCTTGACCTGGGGGAGGGTACCCGCTTGCAGGAGGCCATAAGGCAGGCCCTGGAACTGCGTCCCGACCGGATTGTGCTGGTCTCGGACGGGCTCTTCCAAGACAGCCCTCTGCCCCCGCCAGTGCCCCTTTATGCCCTCTACCAGCCCCCTAGCCCTAACCTCTCCTTGGCCTTGCTGGGGCCTACCCTGCCTTTGCGGGGGGAGATGGTGGAGGTGCGGGCGGTGCTGGAGGCCACCGCGCCGATTCAGGCCCGGCTCACCCTGGAAGGCCCAGCCGGTCGGCTCGAGCGGGTGCTTTCGCTGGAACCTGGGCGGCGCAGCCTGGGCTACCGCTTTTCGCTAGAGGGGCCCAGCGTGGTCTCGGCCTGGGTGGAAAGCCCGCTGGGCCGGGAGGAGGCGCGGCTCGAGCTAACCCCTTCCGATGCCACCCGGGTCTGGGTGTTGGGGGATGCGGCCCTGGCCCGTTACCTGAAGGCCCAGGGATTTGTGGTGGAGGAGCGCAAAGAAATTACCCTTCCAATCCAGGCCGAGGTGGTGGCCCTGGGGGTAGGGGTCAAGGACCTTTCGCCCGCTGAACTGGACGCCTTGGGGAGCTTTTTGCAGCAGGGGGGTAGCCTGCTTTGGACCGCCACCTCTAGGGGGCTATTCTTCGGGGGCTGGGAGCGCAGCAGCCTGGCCGACAGCCTGCCGCTGGAGCCGGTGGAGGAGCCGGGCGGGGTGGGGATTGTGCTGGTGCTGGACGTTTCGGGCAGCATGCTCGAGGCCGACAAGCTGGGATTGGCGGTGGTAGGGGCTTTGGAGCTAGTACGCTCGGCCAGGCCGCAGGACTACATTGGGGTGGTACTCTTCTCCGACCGGCCGCGCTGGCTTTTTCGGCCTCGTCCCATGACCGAGCAGGGGCGCAAGGAGGCCGAGAGCCTGCTGCTCTCTGTGCGGGCAGGGGGGGGAACCATGATTCGCCGGGCCTACCTAGAGGCGTTGGAGGCGCTGGAGGGGGTGCCCACCGATTCCAAGCAGGTTATCGCCCTCACCGACGGATTGGCTGCCGATGTGACCCCCGACCTCTTTGATGCGGCCCGCGACGCCAGCCCGAGGATTAAGACCAGCACAGTGGCCATTGGGGCCGACGCCGACCGCCAGTTTCTGCAGGAGCTGGCCCGGGCTGGGGGGGGTGCCTTTTGGGATGTGCCGAGCCCCCAAGACCTTCCCCGATTCTTCCTGGAGGAGGCCCAGCGGGCTTTTCGCCGCGAGGCCTTGGAGGGTCGCTTTCCGGTGGGGGTGGGCCTCCATCCCATCGCCCGGGGGGCTAGCCCGCCACCTCTTCCGGTGCTGCTGCCGGCCAAGGCCAAGCCCTGGGCCCAGGCGGTGCTGACCAGCGGAGAGGGGGTGGTGCTGGCGGTGGGGGAGAGCGGACGGG
>NZ_QWKZ01000025.1 GCF_003574085.1 Meiothermus luteus
CTCCTGGCCCCTGCCGACCCCGGCCTACCCAAGCCCCAGGCCACCCGTCTACGTGGCCCCGGGCTCCGGCGCCCATCGGGGGGTTGACCTGATGGCCCTCTTGCTCATCGGGGGAATTGTCCTGCTCAGCCTCTATATGGTGCGGGGCCTCAGAAAAGCAGGCGCTGGGGAGGGGGAGGCCGAGGCCACCGTGGCCCGGCTGCGGCTCGCCAGCCTCTACTCCCCCAGTCTCCAGCAACAATTGCGTAACCTGGCTGAGGAGGCCGACACGGAGAGCCTACGGGGCCTGGCCGACCTGGTGGACAACGCCGCGGTGCTCTTGCTTCGGGAGGCCCCGGGGTGGCGCTTCGGGCAGTATGAGGTCTGGCAGGGCTCCTTGGAAGAGGCCGAGGGCCGCTTTGACGCCTGGATGAGCGAGACCCGGGCCGAGTTTGTGGAGACCTTCCGGCACTTTGAGGGGCAGAAGCGCCGCCAAACCGATTACCAGGCCAGGGCCGAACCCGACGGACGGTACCTCCTGGTCACCCTGCTCCTGGCGGTGCGGGGCGGGCTGCCGCCGGTGCCCACCCCCTTGCGCCAGGAAGGGGTTCGGGCCGCCCTGCTGGGGCTTACCACCTCGAGCCCCGCCAACACCCTGGCCAGCTACCTAGCCTGGACGCCCGAGGCCCCCGGCGAGGCCCTCACCGAGGAGGAGCTGCTTAGGGGCTGGCCCCGGCTCGAGCTGCTCTAAGCGCCTGCTCAATTGCCTCGTAAGGGGGCTCCTGGGAAGGAACCTCGGCCACCCAGGCCCAGACAATCCGCCCCTGAGGGTCCACCACGTAGGCCGCCCGCTGGGAAAAACCGGGCAAACCTTTCAGGCTAATCTCTAAACCAAAAGCCCGGGTGGCCTCGCGGTTGTAATCGGAGAGAAGGGGAAAACTCAGCCCTAGCTTTTCCGCATAGGCCCCCAGGGTCCAAGGGGTGTCCACGCTGATCCCGTAGACCCGCGCCCCCAGGGCGTTGTAGACCGCAAGCCCATCCCGCACAGCGCAAAGCTCCCGCTCGCAAACCCGGGTGTGCGCCGCAGGGAAGAAGAGGAGCACCAAAGGGCCCTCCTTCACCAGCTCAGGGAGCTTGAGCGGCTCCACGCTCGGGGTATAAACGGTCGCATCCGGCAGAAAGTCGCCTAAACCCAAGGGCATGCCTTCAGTATACGGGATCGGCAAGGATTGTGATGCAGAGCCCTTTTCATATTTCAAATGTCATTATTTTAAGTCTAAATAAAAGCCGAGGCTCCAGCCAAAGACCCCCCGGCAGGCGAGGGATAAGGATGAACATCGTGTGCATAGGCGGCGGACCCGCAGGGCTTTACTTTGCCCTGCTGATGAAAAAGCAAAACCCCAAGCACGAGGTTACCGTCTTGGAGCGCAACCGCCCCGACGACACCTTCGGTTGGGGAGTGGTCTTCTCCGACCAGACCCTAGGGAACCTGGAAAAGGCCGACTACCCTACCTACGACCAGATTCGCCGCGCCTTTCACCACTGGGACGACATAGAGATACACTTCAAGGGCCAAGTCATCCGCTCCGGGGGCCACGGCTTTGTGGGCATCGGGCGCAAAAAGCTACTGAACATCCTGCAGGACCGGTGCTTGGAGCTGGGGGTGAACCTCATATTCCAGACTGAGGTGACCGACGACGAGGTGGTGGCCCGGGAGTACCGGGCCGACCTGGTGGTCGCGGCAGACGGCATCCACAGCCGGGTACGCAGGAAATACGAGAGCACCTTCAAGCCGGATATAGACGTCCGCAAGTGCCGTTTTGTCTGGCTGGGTACCCACCAGCGGTTCCCAGCCTTCACCTTTGCTTTTGAGCGAACCGAGTGGGGCTGGTTCCAGGCCCACGCCTACCAGTTTGACGCCGAGACCTCCACCTTCATCGTGGAGACCCCAGAGGTGGTCTGGCAAAGGGCTGGGCTGGACCGGATGAGCCAGGAAGAGGGCATCGCCTTTTGCGAGCGGCTCTTCGCCAAATACCTAGGCGGGCACAAACTGATGTCCAACGCCCGGCACCTACGGGGTTCGGCCATCTGGATTAAGTTTTCCCGGGTGGTCTGCGAGAGCTGGGTCCACTGGAGCGGCCGGGTGCCGGTGGTGCTGATGGGGGACGCCGCCCACACCGCACACTTCTCCATCGGAAGCGGCACCAAGCTGGCCCTGGAGGACGCTATTGAGCTGGCCCGCACCTTTGAACGGATAGGCGACACCTTGGCCCACCTAAAAGAGGTGCTGGAGGAGTACCAGCGGGTACGGCGGGTGGAGGTCCTTAAGCTGCAAAATGCCGCGCGCAACTCCACCGAGTGGTTTGAGAACGTGGAGCGCTACAGCCACTTTGAGGCCCCACAGTTCGCCTATAGCCTGCTCACCCGCTCGCAGCGGGTCTCCCACGAGAACCTTAGGCTGCGGGATAAGAAGTACCTGGAGGGCTACGAGGCCTGGCTAGCCGAGCGGACCGGGCTGCCCAAAAAGCCCATCCCCCCTATGCTCCTCCCCTTCCGGCTGCGCGGCCTTACCCTGAAGAACCGGGTGGTGGTCTCGCCGATGGCCATGTACTCGGCCAAGGACGGCTTAGTGAACGACTTCCACCTGGTCCACCTGGGGGCCAGGGCGCTGGGCGGGGCGGCCTTGGTCTTCACCGAGATGACCGCTCCTTCGCCCGATGGGCGCATCACCCCGGGCTGTGCGGGGCTGTGGAGCGAGGCCCACATGCGGGCCTACAAGCGCATCGTGGACTTCGTTCACGAGCACACCGACGCCAAGATAGCCCTCCAGCTCGGGCATGCCGGGCCCAAAGGCTCCACCCAGGTAGGCTGGGAGGCCCAGGACGAGCCCCTGCCGGAGGGGAACTGGCCCCTACTGGCCCCCTCCCCCATTCCCTACGGGCCCAACAACCAGGTGCCCCGGGAGATGACCCGCGAGGATATGGAGCGGGTCAAGGCCGATTTTGTAAAGGCGGCCTTGTGGGGGATTGAGGCCGGGTTTGACTGGCTCGAGCTGCACTGCGCCCACGGCTACCTGCTCTCGGCCTTCATCTGCCCCCTCACCAACCACCGCACCGACGCGTACGGAGGCAGCCTGGAGAACCGAATGCGCTACCCCCTCGAGGTCTTCAAGGCCCTGCGGGAGGTCTGGCCGGCCCACCTGCCGATCTCGGTGCGCATCTCGGCCCACGACTGGGCCCCAGGAGGCAACACCCCGGACGACGCGGTGGAGATAGCCCGGATGTTCAAGGAGGCCGGCTGCGACCTGATTGACGTCTCCTCCGGCCAGACCACCCGGCTGGCTCGCCCGGTCTACGGGCGGATGTACCAGACCCCCTTCGCCGACCGCATCCGAAACGAGGTGGGCATCGCCACCATGGCGGTAGGGGCCATCTACGAGGCCGACCACGTGAACTCCATCATCGCCGCCGGGCGGGCCGACCTATGCGCCATCGCCCGGCCCCACCTGGCCGACCCCCACTGGACGTTGAACCAGGTAGCCCGGCTGGGTTACACCGAGATCGAGTGGCCCAAGCAGTACCTCTCGGGCAAGGCCCAGCTCGAGCGCAACCTGGCCCGCGCCCAGGCCGAGCGGGCCGAGGAGTTGGCCATCCGCGGCGTATGAGACCCCTAGAAGGCCGACACGCCCTGGTCACCGGCGCCAGCCGGGGTATTGGGGGGGCCATCGCCCGGGCCCTGGGCGAGGCCGGGGCTGCCTTGAGCTTGCTGGGCCGCGACCGGCAGGCCCTCTTGGAGCGGGCCCGGGAGCTTGGAGGGGAGGTGCACGTGGAGGTTTGCGACGTGACCGACCCTGAGGCGGTGCGCCGGGCGGTGGAGGGCGCGGAGGCGGCCTGGGGGCCGGTGCACATCCTGGTCAACAACGCCGGCCAGGCTGAGAGCCAGCCCTTCCTCAAAACCGAGCTGGCCCTGTGGCAGAGGATGCTACAGGTCAACCTTACCGGGGCCTTCCTCTGCACCCAGGCCGCCCTGCCGGGAATGCTCCGGGCCGGCTGGGGGCGCATCGTGAACGTGGCCAGCACCGCCGGGCTCAAGGGCTACCCCTACGTCGCAGCGTATGTGGCGGCCAAGCACGGCCTGGTGGGCCTGACCCGGGCCTTGGCGCTGGAGCTGGCCCGGAAGAACATCACCGTCAATGCGGTCTGTCCTGGCTTTACCGAAACCGGGCTGCTGGCGCAAAGCCTAAACCGCATCGTGGAGAAGACCGGCCGCAGCCCGGACGAGGCCCGGGAGGAGCTGGCCCGAACCAACCCCCAGGGCCGCTTCGTGAGGCCCGAGGAGGTGGCCCAGGCGGTGCTGTGGCTGGCGCTGCCCGCCTCCGCAGCCATCAACGGGCAGGCCATCGCGGTAGCGGGAGGAGAAGTCTAGATGACCACGCTGGAAAAAGACCTGGAGACCCGCCTGGCCGAGGACCACCACCAGGCCATCAAGCTCTGGCTGCGCCTTCTGACCTGCACCAACCTCATCACCGGGAAAATCCGCAGCCGGCTGCGCGAGAACTTCGCGACCACCCTGCCTCGCTTTGACCTGCTGGCCCAGCTCGAGCGCCACCCCGAGGGGCTGCGGATGGGAGAGCTCTCCCAGCGCATGATGGTCACCACCGGGAACGTCACCGGGATTGCCGACCAGCTCGAGGCCGAGGGGCTGGTGCGGCGCGAGAGCGACCCAAAGGACCGCCGTTCAGTGGTGCTGCGGCTCACCCCCAAGGGGCGGGAGGTCTTCAGTGCGATGGCCAAGGTCCACGAAGGTTGGGTTATCGAGTTCTTTGAGGGGCTTTCCCCGGAGGAGAAGGACACCCTCTACGCCCTGCTGGGCAGGCTCAAGCAACACCTAAACGGAAGGAGGAACCCATGAAGCGGCCCGACGGCAGCCTCACCCTGGCCGACTACTCGGCCCGGCACTTCCTCTGGCAGGTGGAGGACCGGGTGGCCACCCTCACCCTGAACCGCCCCGAGCGCAAAAACCCCCTCACCTTTGAGTCCTACGCTGAGCTGCGCGACCTTTTCCGGGCCCTGCCCTACGCCTCGGATGTGCGGGCGGTGGTGCTCACCGGGGCCCAGGGGAATTTTTCCTCTGGGGGCGATGTGTACGAGATTATCGGCCCCTTGACCCAGATGAAAACCCCGGAGCTGCTGGCTTTTACCCGCATGACCGGGGACCTGGTTAAGGCCATGCGGGCCTGCCCGCAGCCCATCATAAGCGCGGTGGACGGGGTGTGTGCCGGGGCTGGGGCCATCTTGGCCATGGCCTCGGACCTCCGTTTCGGCACCGCCCGCAGCAAGACCGCCTTCCTCTTCGCCCGGGTAGGGCTGGCCGGGTGCGACATGGGGGCCTGCGCCATGCTGCCCCGCATTGTGGGGCAGGGCCGGGCCGCTGAGCTCCTTTACACCGGACGGGCCATGAGCGGCGAGGAGGGGCTGGCCTGGGGGTTCTTCAACCGGCTGTGCGAGCCCGAGGCCCTGCTGGAGGAGGCCCAGGCCTTCGCCCGGGAGCTGGCCCAAGGCCCCACCTTCGCCCACGCCATGACCAAGCGGATGCTCCACCAGGAGTGGAGCATGGGCCTAGACGAGGCCATTGAGGCCGAGGCGCAGGCCCAGGCCCTGTGCATGGCTACCCAGGACTTCCGCCGGGCCTACCAGGCCTTCGTAGCCAAAGAAAAACCGGTATTCCAGGGGGACTAGATGAACCGCCTGCACCTCGAGTGGCCCTTCTTTGAACCAGAGCACCGCCGGCTGGCCCAGGAGGTCTGGGGCTGGGCCCAGAAGAACCTAGCGGAGCACCCCGAGGCCGACCTGGACAGCACCTGCCGGCACCTGGTGCGGGCCTTAGGGGAGGCCGGCTTCACCCGCTACGCGGTGGGGGGCCAGGCCTACGGCGGGGCTAAGGAGAGCATAGACACCCGGGCGGTCTGCCTCATCCGTGAGGCCCTGGCCTACCACCATGGCCTGGCCGACTTTGCCTTTGCCCTGCAGGGGCTGGGCTCAGGGGCCATCACCCTCTACGGCAGCCCAACGCAAAAGGCCCGCTACCTGCCCAAGGTAGCCCAGGGCCAGGCCATCGCGGCCTTCGCCCTCTCCGAGCCGCAGGCCGGCTCCGACGTGGGGGGGCTGGCCACCCTGGCCCAGCGAGAGGGTGAGGCGTACGTGCTAAACGGGGAAAAAACCTGGATATCCAACGGGGGCATCGCCGACTTTTACGTGGTCTTCGCCCGCGCCCCGGGCAGCCAGGGGGCCAAGGGAATAAGCGCCTTCGTGGTAGAGGCGGGTACCCCAGGGCTCGAGGTGGCCGAGCGGCTCGAGGTGATGGCCCCCCACCCCCTGGCCACCCTGCGCTTCCAGGACTGCCACGTACCCCACGCCCAGCGCCTGGGCCAGGAGGGCGAGGGGTTTAAGATTGCCATGCAGACCCTGGACATCTTCCGCACCTCGGTGGCCGCGGCGGCCCTGGGCTTCGCCCGGCGGGCGCTGGACGAGGCCCTGGCCCGCACCACCACCCGCCGGATGTTCGGCCAGACCCTGGCCGACTTCCAGCTCACCCAGGCCAAGCTGGCCCAGATGGCCACCCAGATTGACGCCGCAACCCTCCTCACCTACCGCGCGGCCTGGCTGCGCGACCAGGGCCGGCGGGTCACCTTGGAGGCGGCCATGGCCAAGCTTGTCGCTACCGAGCACGCCCAGCAGGTGATCGACGCCGCGGTGCAGCTGTGGGGCGGCCTGGGGGTCAAAAAAGGCCAGGTGGTGGAGTCGCTTTACCGCGAAATCCGGGCCCTGCGCATCTACGAGGGGGCCAGCGAGGTGCAACAGCTCATCATCGCCCGCGAGCTCCTAAAAGCCTACCGAGAACGGGAGGAGGTTTCGGTATGAGGCCAAAGCCAACCAAAGGAGGGCCGATATGGGGTACACCGCCCACGTAGACACCTTTGTCCGGGACAACCTGCCGCCCAGGTCGGAGTGGCCCGAGATCATCTTCAAACTGCCCGAGCTGGCCTACCCAGCGCGGCTCAACGCGGCCACCGAGCTGCTTGACAGGATGGCCGAACAGCACCCCGAGCGCACCTGCCTGCTGGCCCCGGGGATCCGCTGGAGCTACCGCGAGCTTTTGGAGAAGGCCAACCGCATCGCCCACGTGCTGGTAGAGGACATGGGCCTGGTGCCAGGGAACCGGGTGCTCCTGCGGGCCCCCAACCACCCTATGCTGGTGGCGGCCTGGTTCGCGGTGCTGAAGGCCGGGGGCATCGCCGTCACCACCATGCCCTTGCTGCGGGCCAAGGAGCTCACCGAGGTCATCACCAAAGCCCAAATCAGCCACGCCCTAGGCGATGCCCGGCTCAGGGAGGAGCTGGAGAACGCCCGGCCGGGCTGCCCTAGCCTGCGGCAGGTGCTCTACTGGGGGGAGGGAGCGCTGGAAGGGCGCATGGAGGAGAAGCCCGACGAATTCCAAAACGCCGACACCGCCAGCGACGACGTGGCCCTCATCGCCTTCACCTCGGGCACCACCGGCAAGCCCAAGGGCTGCGTGCACTTCCACCGGGACCTGCTCGCGGTCTGCGACACCTTCGGCAAACACATCCTCAGGGCTTCCCCTGAGGACACCTTCATTGGAAGTCCACCCCTGGCCTTTACCTACGGGCTTGGGGGGCTGGTGCTCTTCCCCATGCGCATCGGGGCCAAAAGCGTCCTGCTGGAGCGGGCCAGCCCGGAACTGCTGCTCCCGGCCATCGCGGAATTCAGGGCCAGCGTCCTCTTCACCTCCCCCACCGCCTACCGGGCCATGACCGCCCAGGCTTCGGAGCACGACCTCTCCTCGCTGAGAAAGTGCGTTTCGGCCGGGGAGTTTCTGCCCCCTTCCACCCGCAGGCTCTGGAAGGAGGCCACTGGGATAGAGATGATAGACGGCATCGGGGCCACCGAGATGCTCCACATCTTCATCTCCCACACCGAGGAGGAGGCCAAACCGGGGGCCACCGGAAAACCCGTGCCCGGCTACGAGGCCTGCGTGGTGGACGAGGAGGGCAACCCGCTTCCCCCCGGGGTGGTGGGGCGGCTGGCGGTGCGGGGCCCCACCGGCTGCCGTTATCTGGACGACCCCCGCCAGCAAAGCTATGTGCAGAAGGGGTGGAACATCACCGGGGACGCCTACTTGGTGGACGAGGAGGGCTACTTCGTCTACCAGGCCCGCACCGACGACATGATCATCTCGGCAGGCTACAACATCGCCGCCCCAGAGGTGGAGGACGCCCTCCTGCTGCACCCAGCGGTGGCGGAGTGCGCGGTGGTGGGGGCCCCCGACCCCGAGCGAGGGCAGATTGTGAAGGCCTACGTGGTGCTGCGGCCCGGCTATGGCCCCTCGAGCGAGCTGGTCAAGGAGCTGCAAGACTTCGTCAAGGGACAGATTGCCCCCTACAAGTACCCCCGGGCCATTGAGTTCCGCGAGAGCCTGCCCCGGACCCAGACCGGTAAACTACAGCGGTACATCCTGCGGCAGGAGGCCCAGCAGGTGAAAGGCTAGCGATGGCGACCCAAGACATCCAGATCCTCCAACCCCCCGGCTGGCCCAAGCCCAAGGGCTACGCCAACGGCATCGCCGCACGGGGACGGCTGGTCTTCATGGCCGGCATGGTCGGCTGGAACCGGGAGGGGGTCTTTGAGAGCGACGACTTTGTGGCCCAGGCCCGCCAGGCCCTGAAGAACGTCCTGGAAACCCTGGCCGAGGCCGGGGGCAGGCCCGAGCACCTGGTACGGCTCACCTGGTTCGTGACCAGCAAGGCGGAGTACTTGGCCTCGCTGGAAGCCCTGGGCGAGGCTTACCGGGCCCTGATGGGCCGCCACTACCCCGCGATGACCGTGGTGGAGGTAAAAGCCCTGATGGAGGACCGGGCCAAGGTGGAGATTGAGGCCACCGCGGTCATCCCGGAGTGAGGAGGTCTTGTGGTTCCCGCTGAGATACAAGCCCTTGACCAGGCCGACCCCCTAGCCGCTAAGCGGGAGGCCTTTGTGATGCCGGAAGGGCTTATCTACCTGGACGGCAACTCCTTAGGGCCCCTACCCAAGCGGGTGGCGGAGCGGATGCGGGAGGTGGTGGAGCAGCAGTGGGGCCAGGACCTGATCCGGAGCTGGAACCTGCACGGCTGGATTGACCTGCCGCAAAGGCTGGGGACCCGTATCGCCCGGCTGATAGGGGCCGAGGCGGACGAGGTGGTGGTGGCCGATTCCACCTCGGTCAACCTTTTCAAGGCGCTGCTGGCCGCGCTGAAGCTGCGCCCGGGCCGCAGGGCCATCGTCTCCGAGGTGGGCAACTTCCCCACCGACCTCTACATCGCCCAAGGGCTGAGGGAGCTTTGGGGAAACTGCGAGCTGCGCTTTGTCCCAAGGGAGGGGATAGAGGCCGCCTTGGACGAGGAAACCGCGGTGCTCATGCTCACCGAGGTGGACTACCGCACCGGCTACCGCCACGACATGGCCCACCTAACCCGGCTGGCCCAGGCCCAAGGAGCCCTGGTGGTCTGGGACCTGGCCCACAGCGCGGGGGCCTTCCCGGTCTACCTGAACGCCTGTGGGGTGGACTTCGCGGTGGGCTGCGGCTACAAGTACCTGAACGGAGGCCCCGGGGCCCCGGCCTTTCTCTACGTGGCGCGGCGGCACCAAAAGGCCCTAAAGCCCTTTCTGACCGGCTGGATGGGCCACCAGGCCCCCTTCGCCTTCAGCCCCACCTACACCCCGGCCGAGGGCCTGCGGCGGATGACCGTGGGCACCCCCCCCATCCTCTCCATGAGCGCCTTGGAGGCAGCTTTGGAGGTGTGGGAAGGGGTGGAGATGGAGCAGGTACGGGCGAAGTCGCTCAGGCTCACCGACCTGTTCATAGAGCGGATGGCCCCCCTGGCCGCCCGCTACGGCCTCGAGCTGGCCACCCCCCTCGAGCACGCCCGGCGGGGTAGCCAGGTGGCCTACCGCCACCCTGAGGGCTACGCCATCGTGCAGGCCCTCATCGCCCAGGGGGTGGTGGGCGATTTCCGCCATCCGGACATCCTGCGCTTTGGCTTCGGGCCCCTCTACCTGCGCTACGCCGACGTGTACGAGGCGGTAGAGAGGTTCAGGCGAGTGATGGAAGAAGGCCTCTGGCAGGACCCCCGTTACCGGGAGAAAGCCCAGGTGACCTGATGAAAGAAACCTATCAGACCGCCCACACCGACTTCAGCCGGGAGCTGTCCTACGGCGATTACCTTCGGCTGGACACCCTGCTGGAGGCCCAGTGCCCCCTCACCAAGGCCCACGACGAGGTGCTCTTTATCGTGGCGCACCAGGTGCAGGAGCTTTGGATGAAGCTCATCATCCACGAGCTCACCTCGGCAATGGCCCTGCTGGAGGAGGGCGTCGTGGACCCAGCCTTGAAGATGCTGAGCCGGGTCTGCCGGGCCCAGGAGCAGATGAGCCAAAGCTGGGAGGTACTAACCACCATGACCCCGGCGGACTACCTGGAGTTCCGCTGGGCCTTCGGCAAGGCCTCGGGGTTCCAGTCCTACCAGTATCGGCTTATCGAGTTCCTCCTCGGCAACAAGCAGCCCTTCATGATGCGCCCCCACCGCCACCGGCCTGAGCAGTACGGGAGGCTCGAGCAGGCCCTGCGCTCCCCCAGCCTCTACGACCTTAGCCTGCGGCTGCTGCACAGGCGGGGCCTGAACATCCCCCCGGAGGTGCTGGAGCGAGACTTCGCCCAACCCTACCAGCCCCACCCGGCGGTGGCGGAAGCCTGGCTAACGGTCTACCGCCAGACCGGGCGCTACTGGGAACTCTACTACCTGGCCGAGAAGCTGGTGGACGTGGAGGAGAACTTCCGCCGCTGGCGCTTCAACCACCTGACCACCGTGGAGCGCACCATCGGCCACAAGCAGGGCACCGGGGGCACCGCCGGCGTTCCCTACCTGAGGCGGGCCTTGGAAATCGTGCTCTTCCCCGAACTCTGGCAGGTGCGCACGCTCCTTTGAGGGGAGAGGAAGTTGATACGGCAATATGGAGGAGGCAAAGATGAGAAAGGCAGTCTGGCTGTTGGTCCTTTTAGCCCTTGGCTTCTCGTTCGCGCTGGCCCAGCCCCGCACGGTCAAGATTGGCTTCGTGAGCACCCTCTCGGGCGGGGGGGCGGCGCTGGGGATTGACGTGCGGGACGGCTTCAACCTGGCCATAAGGCTCCTAGGCAACCAGCTTGGGGGGCTGCCGGTGGAGGTGCTGGCGGCCGACGACCAGCAAAACCCCGACGTGGCCCGCCAGGCGGTGGACCGGATGCTCAAGCGCGACCGGGTAGACTTCATGACCGGAATCATCTTCTCCAACATCCTGCTGGCAGTGGGCGAGGCCATCTTTGAGGAGAAGGTCTTCTACATAAGCCCTAACGCCGGCCCCTCGGAGTATGCCGGGGAACAGTGCAGCCCCTACTTCGTGAACGTGGCCTGGCAGAACGACAACCTGCACGAGGCCATGGGCCAGTACGTGCAGACCCGCCGGTTTGAGAACGTCTTTCTAATCGCCCCCAACTACCCCGCCGGGCGCGACGCGCTTACCGGCTTCAAGCGCTTCTTCAAGGGCCGGGTGGTGGCCGAGGTCTATCACCGGCTCAACCAGCTTGACTTCTCAGCGGAAATCGCCCAGATTCGCGCGGTACGGCCCAAGGCGGTCTATGCCTTTGAGCCTGGGGCCATGGGGGTAAACTTCATTAAGCAGTACGCCGAGTCGGGCCTCCTGCGTGAGGTGCCCCTCTTCCTGCCCGGCTTCTCCGCCGACTCCGACGTGATTCGCGCGGTGGGCAGGGCCCTGGTGGGGATCTACAACAGCTCGCAGTGGGCCCTGGAGCTCAACAACCCCGTCAACCAGCGCTTTGTGGAGGAGTTCCGCAAGGCCTACGGCCGCACCCCCACCCTCTACGCCTCGCAGGGCTACGACGCAGCCTTGCTCCTAGATACCGCCATCAAGGCGGTGGGGGGTGACCTGAGCAAGAAGGACGAGCTGCGCAAGACCATGTTGGCCGGCTTCAACAGCACCCGCGGGCCCATAAAGTTCAGCCCCAACGGCTACCCCATCCAGAACTACTACCTAAGGCAGGTGGTCCAGCAGCCCAATGGGGAGATCGTCAACCGGCTGGTGGGCACCATCTTCACCAACCACCGCGACGCCTACGTGGATAGGTGCAGGCTCCGCTAGGATATGCCCCCTTCACTCCTGCTCGAGCAGCTCCTAAACGGCCTCCAGTTTGGCCTGATGCTCTTCCTGCTGGCCGCTGGCCTCACCCTGGTCTTCGGCATCATGGACATGATCAACCTGGCCCACGGCTCGCTCTACATGGTCGGGGCCTACCTGACCGCGACCTTTGTGGGCCTGTTGGGCAACTTCTGGCTGGCGGTGCCCCTGGCGGTGCTGGGCACCGCCCTCATCGGGATGCTCCTGGAGCTCACCGTGCTGCGCCAGCTCTACCGGCGCGACCACCTTTCACAGGTGCTGGCCACCTTCGCGCTCATCCTCATCATCAACGAGGTGGTGCGCATCATCTGGGGCTCCCAGCCCCTTCTGCTCTCTGCCCCAGAGGAGCTTTCGGGCCCAGTGGAAATCCTGCCGGGGTTGAACTACTCGGCCTACCGGCTCACCATCATCGGGGTGGGGCTCCTGGTGGCGGGGCTCCTCTTCTGGTTGGTCAACCGCACCCGGGTGGGGATGTGGCTCCGGGCCGGGGCCTCCAACCGCGAGATGGCCCAGGCCATGGGGGTGCCCATCCGACCTCTTTTCACCCTGCTTTTTGGGGTAGGAGCCGGGCTGTGCGCCATCGCTGGAGCTTTTTTGGGGCCCATTTTAGCGGTGCAGATTGGGATGGGCGAGAGCATCCTGATTTTGGCCTTCGTGGTGATCGTGATCGGGGGGATTGGCTCCATCAAAGGGGCCCTGGTGGGGGCCTTGTTGGTGGGCATCGTGGACACCGCAGGGCGGGCTTTTCTACCCCTTTTGCTCTCGCAGGTGGCCCCGCCCGAGGTGGCGGCCAACCTGGGGCCGGCGCTGGCCTCTATCCTGATCTACCTCTTGATGGCCGCGGTACTCTTTTTCAAGCCCCAAGGGCTCTTCCCGGCCCGTACCTAGGAGGAGCTTGATGCGCTGGCCTCTTCTTCTGGTGCTTCTGTTCCTGCTGGCGTTTCCGCCTATTGCCAGCGCAATGGGGCTCGAGTTTTACCAGGGCCTTCTGACCAAGATCATGATCCTGGCCTTAGCCGCGAGCAGCCTGAACCTAATCCTGGGCTACGGGGGGATGGTGAGCTTCGGGCACGCCGCCTACTTCGGCCTGGGGGCCTACACCGCGGCCATCCTGATGCGCGAGGGGGTGAGCTCGGGCTGGGTCATCTGGGCGGTAGCGGTGGGGCTCAGCGCCCTGCTGGCCCTCCTAATCGGGGCCATCTGCTTGAGGACCCGAGGGGTCTACTTCATCATGATTACCCTGGCCTTCGCCCAGATGATCTACTACCTAGTGGTCTCCTTCAAGCAGTACGGCGGGGAGGATGGCCTCCGGGCCCGCCGGCCCGAGTTCGGCCTCTTTGAGCTGACCGACACTGCGCTTTACTACCTCAGCCTGGCGGTGCTGGCCGGGGCCTTGTACCTCCTGCACCGGCTGATAAACGCACGCTTTGGCCGGGTGCTCCAGGCCATCCGTGAAAACGAGTCGCGAGCCTTGGCCCTGGGCTACCCGGTCTACCGCTTCCAGCTCTTGGCCTTCGTGCTGGCCGGAGCCCTAGCCGGGCTGGCTGGAGTCCTCATGGCCCACTACACCCAGTACGCCTCGCCCAACCTGCTGGCCTGGCAGCAGTCGGGCCATCTGATGATGATGGTCATCCTGGGCGGGGTGGGGCAGTTCTGGGGGGGTGTGCTGGGGGCAGCAGCACTCTCCATCGTGGAGGAGGTGCTGCAAGACCTCACCATCCACTGGCAGCTTGGGGTGGGGCTGATCCTCTTAGCGGTGGTGCTCTTCGCTCCTCGAGGGCTGGCCGGGCTCTGGCGGAGGGAGCCATGACTCTCCTGGAAACCCATCAGCTCAGCAAGCGCTTTGGCGGCCTGCTGGCGGTCAACGGCTGCAACCTAGCGGTAAAGACCGGCGAGATTCATGCCCTAATCGGCCCCAACGGGGCGGGCAAGACCACCTTGCTCAACCTGATAACCGGGGTGCTGGCCCCCAACAAGGGTCAGGTTCGCTTTGAGGGCCAGGACATCACCCACCTGCCGGCCCACGCCCGGGTGCACCGGGGGCTGGCCCGCACCTTCCAGATCACCAATCTGTTTAGGAACTACACCGTGCGGGTGAACCTCGAGCTCGCCGTGCAGGCCCGCCGGGGGAGCAGCTTTCGCTTCTGGCAGCCGGTTTTTAAGGAAAAAGCCCTCACCGAGGAGGCCTTTCGGGTGGCCGAGCGGGTGGGCCTGGGGGGGCGCTTTGAGGTGGTGGCGGGCCAGCTCTCCCACGGGGAGCAGAGGGCGCTCGAGGTAGCCCTGGCCTTGGCCTCCAGGCCCAAACTTCTGCTCCTGGACGAACCCATGGCCGGCATGGGCCCCGAGGAGTCGGCGCGGATGGTAGAGCTTATAGAAAGCCTGCGCCAGGAGTTTACCATCCTGCTCGTTGAGCACGATATGGACGCGGTCTTTCGGCTAGCCCAGCGCATCTCGGTGCTGGTCTATGGCCAGGTGATCGCCACCGGCACCCCGGAGGAGATCCGGGCCAACCCTGAGGTTCACAAGGCCTACCTGGGCGACGAGGGGGGTGTGGCGTGAGCGCCCTGCTCCAAATTGAGAACCTGGAGACCTTCTACGGGGCCAGCCAGGTGCTCTTTGGGGTGAGCCTCGAGGTGGGCCAAGGCCAGGTGGCCACCTTGCTCGGGCGCAACGGCATGGGTAAGACCACCACCGTGCGCTCCATCATGGGCCTCACCCCGGCCAGGCGGGGCCATATCCGCTTCGCCGGGCGGCCCATTGAGGCCCTGGCCCCAGAGCAGATCGCCGCTTTGGGCATAGCCCTGGTGCCCGAGGGGCGACAGATTTTCCCCAACCTCACGGTAGAGGAAAACCTCATTGCCTTCGCCGCCAACCGCAGCCAAAGCCCAGACCCCTGGACGCTCCGGCGGGTCTACGGGCTTTTTCCCAGGCTACAGGAGCGACGCCACCACCTGGGCCACCAGCTCTCCGGCGGCGAACAGCAAATGCTGGCCATTGGCCGGGCCCTCATGACCAACCCCCGGCTGCTCATCCTGGACGAGGCCACCGAGGGGCTGGCCCCTCTGTTGCGGGAGGAAATCTGGCGGGTGCTGCGCCTGCTCAAGGAAGGCGGGCAGACCATCTTGGTCATTGACAAGTACCTAGAGCGCCTTTTCCCCCTGGCCGACCGGCACACCATCTTAGAACGGGGCCGGGTGGTCTGGCAGGGGACCTCCGAAGAACTCAAGGCCAGGCCCGAGGTCTGGAAACGGTACCTGAGCGTATGAGCGAACCCTCCTGGATAGAACTCCAGTACAGCCCCCGGCTCACTGTGCCTGACGCAGCAGCCTACTTCCAGCGCTGGGCCGAGTCCTCCCGGGCCGCCCGCGAGGCCCTGCCCCACCACCCCAACCTGCGCTACGGGCCGGGGGAAAAGGAAACCCTAGACCTCTTCCCCGCTCCCCAAAGCCGCTACCTGCTCGTCTTCATCCACGGCGGCTACTGGCGGGCCTTTGACAAGGATGACTTCTCTTGGCTGGCCCCACCCCTAGTAAGGGCTGGTCTTAGCGTGGCGGTGTTGAACTACGCGCTCTGCCCGGCGGTCAGCATCGCCGAGATTACCGAGCAGTGCCGCCGGGCGGTGGCCTGGCTGCACCGCGAGGCCCCCCGCTATGGGGTGCATAGCCCCCTGCTCGTCAGCGGGCACTCGGCCGGAGGGCACCTGACCGCCGAGCTCTTCGCCACCCCTTGGGAGGCCTACGGCGTGCCCCAGGAGGCCTTTGCGGGAGGCATTGCCATCAGCGGGCTCTTTGACCTCGAGCCCCTTCTACAGGTCTCCTTCAACGCCGATCTGCGCCTTAACCACAGGAGCGCCAGGGCCTCGAGCCCTGCCTACAAGCGGCCCACCCTGAAAGCACCCTTGCTCCTGGCGGTGGGGGCGCTGGAGTCGGAAGAGTTCCACCGACAAAGCCAGCTCCTAACCCAGGCCTGGCCAGAGGTCTGCCAGGGGGTCCTCCGGGTTCCTGAGGCCCACCACTTCAGCGTCCTAGACGCTCTCGCCGAGCCCGCCAGCCCGCTTTGGCAGCCCTTCTTATAGGCTATTCCTCCAAGGTGGAAAGGTCGCCCGGGTCCTGCCCCAGCGCCTGGGCCCTCAGAAGCCGCCGCAGGATTTTGCCCGAGCGGGTTTTGGGCAGCTTGTCCACGAACACCAGTTCCCCCGGCGTGGCAATGGGACCAAGCTGCTGCCGCACATGCTGCACCACCTCCTGCTGCAAAGCGGGGGTCTTCGCCCAACCCGCCCGCAGCACCGCAAAGGCCTGGATGCGCTCACCCTTGATGGGGTCAGGTACCCCTATCACTGCGGCCTCCGCCACCGCAGGGTGAGAGACCAAGGCGCTTTCCACTTCGGCGGTGCCGATGCGGTGCCCAGCCACATTGAGTACATCGTCGGCCCGCCCTAGCACCGTGAAGTAGCCATCCTCGCTCCGGCTGGCCACATCCCCCGCGGCGTAGACCCCACCGGGAACCTCCTCCCAGTAGCGGACGTAGCGGCCATGGTCGCCCCAGATGGTGCGCATCATGTGCGGAAAGGGCCGGCGCAAAACAAGCAGCCCCCCCTTTCCCGGGGGCACCTCCTTTCCCTCAGCGTCCACTACCTTTGCCTCCACCCCGGGCAGCGGTACCCCAGCAAAGCCAGGGCGGGCCTCGAGCGTCACCGGAGTACCGAGGGTGGGCCCCCCTAGCTCGGTCTGCCACCAGTTGTCCACCACAAAACCGCGCCGTCCCTCGTCCATCAGATGGGTGTAGGCCCAGCGCCAGGCCTCGGGGTTCAGCGGCTCACCCGCTACTGCCAAAAGCCGCAGCGAGGAAAGGTCGTGCCGGGCTGGCCATTCTGGACCGTACTTCATAAACATGCGCACGGCAGTGGGGGCAGTGAAGATCACGTTCACCCGATAGCGCTCCACAGCCCCCCAGAGGGCGGAGGGGTCGGGGTAGTCGGGGGCCCCCTCACGCAGCACACTGGTAACCCCCAAGAGCAAGGGGGCATAGACGATGTAGCTGTGCCCCACAATCCAGCCGATGTCCGAGGTAGCCCAGAAGACCTCGTCCTCCTTCACATCAAAAAAGGTCCGCAGGTGGTAGGCAACGCCCACCATGTACCCCCCGTGCACGTGTACCACCCCCTTGGGCTTTCCGGTGGAGCCCGAGGTGTAGAGGATGAAAAGGGGGTGCTCGCTGTCCAGGGGCACCGCCTCCGCTTCGGGCTTGTGCCTCCAGAGAAGGGCGTTGAAGTCGCTATGGTGGGGGCCTTCGGGCACCGCCTTGCTCCGGTTGAACCAGACCACGTGCACATCCAGGCCCTGCGTGGCCTGCAAAACGATAGATTCGAGATCAACCGGTTTCCCTCGGCGGTAGCTCACGTCCCCAGCCACCACCAGCCTGGCCCCCGCGTCCTGTATACGCTCCCGCAAGGCCGCCACCCCCAGGCCAGCGTAGACCACCGAGTGAACCGCCCCAATCCGAGCGCAGGCCAGCATAGCGATAATCCCTTCAGGGGTCAGGGGCATGTAGACGATGACCCGGTCGCCTTCCCGAACCCCAAGGGCTCTAAGCGCGGTGGCAAAGCGGGCCACCCGGTCCAGGAGCTCCCCATAGGTGAGCTTCTGTTCCCTGCCGTCCTCCCCTAGGTACAAAAGGGCCACCCGGTTGCGGCCGGGGCCTTTAGCGTGGCGGTCCAAGGCGTTGTAGGTGATGTTGGTCCGCCCCCCCAGAAACCAGCGGTGGTCGGGAAACTTCCATTCCAAAACCCGCTCAAAGGGCTGGAACCAGCTAAACCGACGGGCCTCCTCCCCCCAGAAGCCCTCCGGGTCCTCCAGGCTGCGGCGGTACTCAGCCCAAAAATCGCGCAGGTTGGCGGCCTGCCGCTCCCACTCGGGCGCTAGATAGCCGGCTTGGGTCCTCAAAAGCTGCTCAATCTGCATAGGGCCTCCTCTACGGCTCCAGGGTGGAAAGGTCGCCGGGGTCAGCCCCCAGCTCCTGGGCCTTTAGCAAACGGCGCATGATTTTTCCGCTTTTGGTGCGGGGTAGGCGCTCCACGATAAGCACCTCAATGGCCAGGCTCAAGCTACCCAGTTGACGACGCAGGTGGGATTTGAGTTTGTCCGAAAGGATCGCCCGGGCCTCCAGGCTGGCCTCACGGGTCTTGAGGACCACGTAGACTTTGACCACCTCTCCCCCCTCAGGGTCGGGCACCCCTATCGCTGCAGCCTCGGCCACCGCGGGGTGGGCGAGCATGGCGCCTTCTATCTCCGCGGTGCCAATGCGCAGCTCCCCGGCCTTAATCACATCATCGGAGCGGCCCAGAAGCGCGATGTACCCCTCCTCATCGCGTACTGCGATGTCGCCGGTGGTGTAGCAGCCCGGAATGCGGCTCCACTGCTCAATGTAGCGCCTATCGTCGTTCCAAAAGGTGCGCATGAAGTGGGGGAAGGGTTTGCAGATGACCAGGTGCCCCTTCTCGCCAGGGGGAAGCTCCCGGCCTAGGCCGTCCACCACCCGCATCTCCACCCCAGGCAGCGGTAGACCGGCCTTTCCGGGCTTGGCAGGCATGCACACCGGGGTAGAGAGGCAGGGTCCGCCGGTCTCGGTCTGCCACCAGTTGTCCAGCACGTGGGCCAGGTGGTTGCGGGCCCAGCGCCAGACCTCCGGGGCCAGGTACTCCCCCACGCAGCCCACCAGGCGCAAGGCGCCAAGGTCGGCCCCCTTGGCCCACTCCTCCCCGTGCCGGCGGAAGGTGCGTAGCCAGGTGGGGCTGGTCAGGAGGACGTTGACCCCGCACTCCTCCAGGGTCTCGTAGAAGCTGCCGGGGTCGGGGTAGTCCAGCCGCTCAGCCCTAAGCACGGTGGTCAGGCCCTCCAAGAGAGGGGCATAAAGCCCATAGCTGTGCCCCACAATCCAGGAGAGGTCAGCGGTGGCCCACATCACGTCCCCCTCCTTGAGGTCAAAAAGGGCGCGCAGGTGGTAGGTGATGCCCACCATATACCCCCCGTGCACGTGGACCACCCCCTTGGGCTTCCCGGTGGAGCCCGAGGTGTAGAGGATGAAAAGGGGGTGCTCGCTGTCCACCGGCAAGGGCGGGGTGTTGGGCCGGTGGGCCTCCACGAGTTCCCAGAACTCCAAGGGCCGGGCGTTGCCCCCCCGACTGAACCAGAGCACCTCCAGGTCCAGGTCCTGAACCGCCTCTTCAATCAGGCCGGCGAAGGGCAGGACCCGCCCCCCTTGGTACATCCGGTCGGCCGCTACCAGGAGCCTGGCTCCAGTGTCCACCAGGCGCTCCCGCAGGGCCTGGGCCCCCATCCCCGCCGGCACCGCCACATGCACCGCCCCTATACGGGCGCAAGCCAAAAAGGTGAGGGCCATCTCGAGCCCGGTGGGCATATAGACCGCCACCCGGTCGCCCGGCCCAACCCCCAAGGCCCGCAAACCCCCGGCCAGCCTGGAGGTCAGGTCGCGCAGCTCGCGGTAGGTGAGCTTGTGCACAGCGCCGTCCCCCGCCAGGGCGATGAGGGCTAGGTGGTTGCGGCGAGGGCCCTCGGCGTAGCGGTCCAGGGCGTTGTAGGTAATGTTGGTCTCGGCCCCCACGAACCAGCGGTGGTGGGGGGGCTCGAGCCGGCAGACCTCCTTCCAGGGAGAGAACCAGAAAAACCTTCGGGCCCAAGCCGCCCAGAAACCCTCTGGGTCCCTCAGGCTCCGCTCGTATTCGGTCCGGTAGTCCCGCAGGTTGGCCTCGGCCACCAGACGGGGTGGGGCGGGCACCGCCTTCTCCTCGCAAGCAGGGGTAGGCGGCGGCTCGGGAAGGTTCTCCAAGGGCTGGGACAGCAGCTCCGAGCCTACCGAGACGGGTTCGGTGGGGTGGTAGCTCGAGGCCGCTTTGGCCACCTCCTGCACAGCCTGCACCAACCGAGTAAAGGCATAGGGAAAACGCCGGGAAGGGACCACCACCCCCAAGGCTCCCAGCACCCGCCCCTCCGGGTCAAAAATAGGTGCCGCCAGGCTGGAAAGCCCCAAGGCGTGCTCCTCTATCTCCACCGCAAACCCCATCCGCCGCACCTTGGCAAGCTCTTCCTCCAGGGTCAGGGGGTCAGTTAGGGTCAGCGGGGTGTAGGCCCGCAGGTTCTGTAGGTGGCCCGCCTGGACCTCGGGCTCCAAAAAGGCCAGCACCGCCTTGCCCAGGGCCAAGGCGTGAAAGCCCTCCGCGATGACCTCCTCTACCCCGCTCAGCTTAGGCAGCCCCTGCCGACCACGGGTGCTAAGACGAAGCCGACCCTCCCGGTCAAGCAGGGCCAGGTAGGTCCGCTCACGGGTGCGCAGGTAGAGCTCCTCTAACGCATCGGCCAGTCGCTCAGGCTCCACCAGTGGAGCAGGGCTTCTGGCCAAGGCGGTCCTGGAGAGCTTGTAAAGGCTCCCCTCTCGTTCCGCAAACCCCTCGGCCACCAGGCTGGCCAGAAGGGCGTAGGCGGTGGAGAGGCTTTTACCCAAAAAGGCTGCCAACCGCGCTGCCTCCACCCCCTCGGGGTGCTCGGCTAGGTAGGCCAGCACCCTGAGGGCGGTTTGCACGGTGGTGAGCTTCCGAGTCTGGGCCATGGTGAGCAGGAAAACCCAGCAGCCAACGAGTGGCGGTGCTGGCTTTGGCTATCCACTTCAGCCGCCATAATGGCCCTGGCCCCACCCAGGTGTCAAGTAATGGCCGGATTCCTACATTTGACAAACCCCTGGATTTCTTGACGGCACCTAAGACACCGCCTATGCTCACAATCAAAAAGACCCCCTGGGTGCATCCTTGCTCTCTACCCCAACTTAGGAGAGAACTATGGAAAAAATCGAAGCGGTTCTAAAAGAGGAGCGGGTCTTTTACCCCTCTGAGGCCTTTCGGCAGAAAGCGCGCATCAACCAGCTCCAGGAGTACGAGACCCTCTACAAAGAGAGCCTAGAACAGCCCGAGGCATTCTGGGGACGCGTGGCTGGAGAGCTGCACTGGTTCCAACCCTGGCAAAAGGTGCTGGAGTGGAACCCCCCCAACGCCAAGTGGTTCATCGGGGGCAAGCTCAACCTTTCCTACAACTGCCTAGACCGGCACCTGGAAACCCGAGGCAACAAGGCGGCCATCCTCTTTGAGGGGGAGCCAGGGGACTCCCGAATCCTCACCTACCAGCAGCTCCACCGGGAGGTCTGCAAGTTTGCCAACGTGCTAAAAAGCCTGGGTGTGCAAAAGGGCGACCGGGTCACCATTTACCTACCCATGATTCCCGAGGCGGCCATAGCCATGCTGGCCTGCGTGCGCATCGGCGCAGTGCACTCGGTGGTCTTTGGCGGCTTCTCGGCCTCGGCGCTGGCCGACCGCATCAACGACGCCCAGGCCAAGGTGCTCATCACCGCCGATGGTGGCTACCGCAGAGGCGGCGTCGTGCCCCTAAAGGCCAACAGCGACGAAGCCTTAGCCGACACCAAGAGCATCCAGCACGTGGTGGTGGTCAAGCGCACCGGGCAAGAGGTTCCCATGCAGGCTGGCCGGGACCACTGGTACCACGAGCTGATGGCGGACGCCTCCGCGGTTTGCCCGGCCGAGCCCATGGACGCTGAAGACCCCCTCTTCATCCTCTACACCTCCGGCTCCACCGGCAAACCCAAAGGCGTGCTGCACACCACCGGGGGCTACTCGGTCTACACCTACCTTACAACCCGCTACATCTTCGACCTGCAGGAGAACGACACCTATTTCTGCACCGCCGATGTGGGTTGGATTACCGGACACAGCTACGTGGTCTACGGCCTATTGCAAAATGGGGCCACCACCCTCATGTACGAAGGTGCGCCCAACTTCCCCAACGAGGGGCGCATCTGGAGCATCATTGAGAAGTACCGGGTGAACATCCTCTACACTGCCCCCACCGCCATCCGGGCCTTCATGAAGTGGGGGGAGGAGTGGCCGCGCAAGTACAACCTCGAGAGCCTGCGTCTGCTGGGCTCGGTAGGCGAGCCCATCAACCCCGAGGCCTGGCTGTGGTACTACCGGGTCATCGGGCAGGAACGCTGCCCCATTGTGGATACCTGGTGGCAGACCGAGACCGGTGGCATCATGATCACCACCCTGCCTGGGGTGCACCCCATGAAGCCCGGCCATGCCGGGAAGCCCTTCTTCGGCGTCAAGCCCGAGATTGTGGACAGCTCAGGTCAAGCGGTTACCAATCCCGACGAAGGGGGCCATCTAATCATCGAGCGGCCCTGGCCCTCCATGTTGCGCACCGTCTGGGGCGATCCGGAGCGTTTTGAGCGGCAGTACTTCTCCCAGTACCCCGGCCGATACTTTACCGGAGACGGCGCCAAGCGCGACGCCGATGGCTACTACATGATCCTAGGCCGGGTGGACGACGTGCTCAACGTATCGGGCCACCGCCTGGGCACCATGGAGATTGAAAGCGCCCTGGTCGCCCACCCTGCCGTGGCCGAAGCCGCGGTGGTGGGCCGGCCTGACCCTATCAAGGGCGAGGGCATCGTGGCCTTTGTGACCCTAAAAAGCGGGCACAACCCCAGCCCCGAGCTAGCCCAGGAGCTCAAGGCCCACGTGGTCAAGATGATTGGGGCCATCGCCCGGCCCGACGAGATTCGCATCACCGATGCGCTGCCCAAGACCCGCTCCGGCAAGATTATGCGCCGCCTGCTCCGCCAGGTGGCCGCAGGCGAGGAAATCAAAGGGGACACCAGCACCCTGGAAGACCGCGCGGTGGTAGAGCGGCTTAAGGCCTCCAGCCCACATTGAGCCCCTGCCCCCACCACACCCGGCGGGGCAGGCCTACGGGGGGAAACCAGAGGGGCTGCATTGACCCCCTCGAGCCCACCCCCTATACTCTTCGCCAAGGTGGCAAACAACCGTTCGTTTGAAGAAGGAAAGGCGGAGAGAGGAAGCCGCCGAGACGAAATCCTGAGCGCAGCCGGGCGCCTGTTTAGCCGAAGGGGTTTCCACGCCACCTCCATGCGCGACCTGGCCCGGGCGGTGAACCTCCAGGGAGGGAGCCTCTACGCCCACATCGCCTCTAAGGAGGAGGTGCTCTTTGAGCTGGTCAACCGGGCCGCAGATCAGTTCCTAAGCGTCGCCCAGGCCATCCCCGAGGACCTTCCGGCCAAGGAGCGGCTCACCCGCTTGGTCCGGGCCCACCTGCAGGTAATTGCCCGGGAGCTGGACAACGCCACGGTTTTTTTTCACGAGTGGAAATTTCTGCGACCCGAGCTGCAGGAGAAGATAAAGGCCCGCCGGGACGAGTACGAAGGGCACTTTCGCCAGATCATTGAGGCGGGGGTCAAGCAGGGGGAGTTTGAGGTAGAGGACGTCCGGCTTGCTGCACTCTTCGTCCTCTCCGCGCTTAACTGGACATATCACTGGTACCGGCCAGAGGGAAAGCTGACCCTAGAGGAGCTGGCCCAGGCCTACTCCAACCTGATTCTGCGCACCCTGGGGACGAAGGCAGCCTGAGCAGCCTGCTAAAATCCCATACAGGGCCCTTTCTCGGCCCGGCCAGATTCCTCGCTCCTTGGCGCGAGGCCAGAGGTAGGTTTCCCCGTTCTTTTACAACGCCTGGGGCGCCAGCCCAGCTTCAAAACCGAGCAGTCCAACCTGGGAGGATTCCAAGCATGGTGCTTTTACGCCCACTGGTCATGAGCGACCTCAGCCGCATCCTAGCCTGGAGCCAAGACGAGGCCTTTTGCCTGGCCAACGGCTGGCCCTTGGGCCTGTCCCCCGAAAAGCTACAGGACTGGTTCGTGCGGCTTCTGAACAACCCCCCTGCCGACCTGGTGCGCCGGGGCATTGTGCTAACCGGGGAGGAAGACCCCGAGGAGCAGCTGGTGGGGTTTGTTGACCTACGCGACCTCAACCTCCTGGAAAAGCGGGCCCGGCTGCGCATCGCCATCGGGGAGGAGGCCCACCGAGGCCAAAGGGTGGGCCACGCCGCCGGAAAACTAATGCTGGAGTACGGCTTCACCGAGCTGGGCCTGGAGCGCATCACCGCCGAGGTCCACGGCTCCAACCTGGAGATGCGCAGCTTGCTGGAAGGGCTGGGCTTTACCCTAGAGGGCATCTTGCGTCAACACGAGACCCACCAGGGCATCAAGGAAGACGTCTACCTTTACGGGATGCTGCGGCAGGAGTTCAGTGGGTAGGCCCTCAGCCGTTCTGACCCCGTGCCAGCCCCTGCTCCAGCTCCTCCAAAAGGGCGTAGAGCAGCTCGAGCTTCTCCTGACCCAAAATCCCCTCTATCTCCGCGTAGACCGCCACCACCTCGGGCTTAATCCGCTCCACCAGGGCCTGGGCCTTCTCGGTAAGGGCCACCCGTGTACTCCGGCCATCGGCCCGGTTGGCCTCCCGCCGCACCAAGCCCCGCCCCTCCATGCGTTTTAGGATACCGGTCATGCTGGGCAATAAAATCCGGCACTGCTCGGCCAAAGCAGAGACTTCCAGGCCCTTCTGGCCGTCCAGGGCCCGCAAAACGCGCCACTGCTGCTCGGTCAGCCCGTAGCGGGAGAGCACCTGCCGAAAGCGCTGCACTACCGCCTCACGGGTGCGCAGGAGGGCCATCGGCAGCGAGTGGGTCAGGTCGCGCAGCAAGCGGGAGGCGTCTGGGGAAAGGGGGGAGGCCATAGGCTACCTCGGAGGGGCAATTGTACTTTGGCTTGCAAACACTGCCCCATAGATACTTAACATATTAAGTACCTAAACCGACCGCATAGCAAGCTAGGCCACACAAAGGAGCGCAATGGTTGAGTTCAAAGGCAGCATCGTACCTCTGGTGACCCCCTTCAAGAACGGCGCGATAGACGAGGCGGCCCTCGAGCGGCTCATCGAGCGGCAGATTGAGGCCGGGTCCCACGCCCTAAGCGTAGGGGGCACCACCGGCGAGCCGGGGGCTTTGAGCCTGGAGGAGCGCGAGTACCTCATAGAGCGGGCGCTGCGCTTCATCAAGGGCCGGGTCCCCCTTTTGGCCGGGACCGGAAGCCTGCGGCTGGACGAAACCCTAAGGCTCACCCAGGCCGCCCACCGGATGGGGGCCCAGGGGGCCTTGGTCATCACCCCCTACTACGTAAAACCCAACCAGGAAGGGCTTTACCGCTTTTTCGGCCAGGTGGCCCAAAGCGTCCCCGAGATGCCCATCGTGCTCTACAACATCCCGGGGCGCACCGGGGTGGAAATCAAGGTGGATACCGTGGCCCGCCTGCGCCGGGACTTCAAGAACATCGTGGGCCTCAAGCACTCCTCCAAGGATGTGGAGTACGTCTCGGAGCTCTTGCGCCGGGTGGGGCGGGACTTCAAGGTGTATTGCGGCCTTGAGGCCCTCACCTTTCCCATGATGTGCGTGGGCGCGGTGGGCACCATCGCCGCTACGGCCAACTGGTTGCCTAAGGAAACCGCCCAGATGTGCCAGCTCACCCTGGAGGGCCGGTACAAGGAGGCCCTCGAGCTGCACTACTACGGGCTCGAGGCCAACGACGCGGTCTTCTGGGACACCAACCCCATCCCCCTCAAAACCGTGCTGTCCTGGATGGGCCTGTGCGAGAAGGAGTGGCGGGAGCCCCTGGGCCCCACCACCCCCGAGGTAGAGGCCCGGCTGCGGCGGATGGCCGAGTCCTATGGCCTGATACCGGCCCAAGGGAGCCACCCGCCGGTGCTCCCCGACCCGGCTGGGAAGCAGTACGTCTGAGGGTGTGGCATGAAGCTGGCCCGCTTTATCTCCAAAGGCCGCCTCCTGCAAGGACGGCTGCAAGACGGGATGCTCATTGACCCCGCCGGGGAGGCCCACCACCCTGAGGAAGTGGTCTGGCAACTTCCGGTGCAGCCAGGCAAGGTGCTGGCCCTGGCGCTCAACTTCGCCGAGCACGCCGAGGAATTCGGCCTCCGAAAACCCACCGAACCGGCCCTCTTTTGGAAACCCAACACCAGCTTGCTCCCCCACAAGGGCACCGTGGTCTACCCCCGGGGGGCCCGGTTCATGCACTTTGAGTGCGAGCTGGCGGTCATCATCGGGCGCCCTATGCGTCGGGTCAAGGCCAAGGAGGCCATGGACTACGTGGGGGGCTACACCATCGCCAACGACCTGGTGGTGCGCGACTACGTGACCAACATCTTCCGCCCGCCCATCCGGGCTAAGGGCTGGGATACCTTTGGGCCGCTGGGCCCCTTCTACGTGACCGCCGACGAGGTGCAAGACCCCCATGGGCTGGCCATGCGGGCCTACGTGAATGGGGAGCTGCGCCAGGAGGCCAGCACCCGGGGCATGCTCTTTAGCATCCCGGAAATCCTGGAATTCATCAGCCGCTTCATGACCCTGGAGGCCGGGGACGTAATCCTCACCGGAACCCCCAAGGGCATCTCCCAGGTCAGACCTGGGGACCTGATGCGGATGGAGATAGAAGGACTAGGAGCCCTGGAAAACCCCATTGAGTGGGAGAGCGAGGAGGCCGAGCCGGTGGTTTCGGAGGAAGGAGAGCGCTCGCTGGTGCTATGAATGTGCTGCAGAAAAACCAACCCATCAGCCCAGAGTTCATCGCCCGGGTGCGAAGCGAGGTGGCGTCCCAGACGGTCGCCCATTTCATCAACGGCGCTTTTGTCCCTGGGACGCGGGACGAGCGCTTTGAAAGCCTTGATCCCTCCAACAACCAGGTCCTGGCCTGGGTCTACAAGGGCCATGTTGAGGACGTGGACAGGGCCGCGAAAGCCGCCCAAAGGGCGTTTTTGGAGTGGAGAAAAAGCGCTAAAGCCCGCAAGGGGTACCTTCTCAAAATCGCCGAGCTTCTAGAAAAGCACACCGACGAGCTGGCCGTGCTGGAGTGCCTGGATGCCGGGCAACCCCTGCGGATCGTGCGCGCCCAGGTGGCCCGGGCCGCGGAGAACTTCAGCTTCTACGCTGAGTGGGCCGAGCGGGCCATGGAGGGGCAGACCTTCCCGGTGGACCAGATCTGGCTCAACTACTCCGTGCGGGTTCCGGTGGGGGTCTGCGGCATCATCACCCCCTGGAACGCGCCTTTGATGCTCTCCACCTGGCGCATCGCCCCGGCCCTGGCCTTTGGGAACACGGTGGTCCTGAAGCCCGCCGAGTGGTCCCCCCTGACCGCTTGGAAGCTGGCCCAAATCTTCCAGGAAGCCGACCTGCCGCCAGGGGTCTTCAACGTGGTCCAGGGCCTCGGAGAGGAGGCCGGCGACGCGGTGGTGCGCCATCCAGCCATTCCCCTTATCGCCTTCACCGGCGAGACCACCACGGGCAGCCTCATCACCCAAAACAGCGCCCCCTACCTCAAACGGCTCTCCCTCGAGCTGGGCGGAAAATCGCCCGCCATCATCTTTGAGGACGCCGATTTGGAGCGGGCGCTAGACGCCACCATCTTCCAGATATACAGCTTCAACGGGGAGCGCTGCACCGCCAACAGCCGCGCGCTGGTCCAGGAGAGCATCTTTGAGGAGTTCCTAAGCCGCCTAGCCGAGCGCACGGCCCGCGTCCGGGTAGGGCACCCCCTGGAGCCCGAGACCGAGGTGGGCCCTTTGATTCACCCCGAGCACCTGGAGCGCGTCCTGCGCTACGTGGAGATTGGAAAGCGGGAGTCCCAGCACATCCTGGGCGGCGAGCGGGTCGGCAGTGAAGGCAACTACCTGCGGCCTGGGCTCTTCGTGGCGGAAAACCACCACACCATCGCCCAAGAGGAGATTTTTGGCCCCATCCTGACGGTGATTCCCTTCAAGGACGAGGCCGACGCCCTACAAAAGGCCAACGACACCAAGTACGGCCTGGCCTCCTACGTCTGGACCAAGGATGTGGCTCGAGCCCACCGCGTGGCCCTGGCCCTGGAAGCGGGCATGACCTGGATCAACTCCCACAACGTGCGCCACCTGCCCACCCCCTTTGGGGGGGTCAAGTTCTCCGGCACCCACCGGGAGGGCGGGGCGCACAGCCTGGAGTTCTACACCGAGCTCAAGCACATCGCCGTACCCCTTGTGGAGCACCCCATCCCCAAGTTTGGCAAGTGAGAGGAGGCCCCCATGGCACGCAGCGGCAAAGAGTACCTGGAAGCCCTCAGGAAGAACCCACCCAATCTTTGGTACAAAGGCCAGCGGGTAGAGGACCCCACCAGCCATCCGGTCTTCAAGGGCATTGCGCACGCGCTCGCCCGGCTTTACGACCTCCAGCACGACCCCCGCTACCGGGAGGTGCTCACCTACGAGGCGGGGGGCCGGCGCTACCCCACGAGCCTGATGCCCGCCCGCAGCAAGGAAGACCTGGCCCGGCGGGGCGCGGCCTACAAGGTCTGGGCCGACGCCCACCTGGGCATGATGGGGCGCAGCCCTGACTACCTTAACGCGGTGCTAATGGCCTTTGAGCAGAGCGCGGAGTTCTTCGGGGAGTACGCCGAAAACGTGCGGCGCTACGTGCAGTACGTGCGTGAGAACGACCTCTGCACCACCCACTGCCTGACCAACCCCCAGGTCAACCGGGCCAAGAGCAACCTCGAGCAGGCCGACCCCTACATCCCCTTGGGGGTTTTCAGCGAAAGCGCAGACGGGATCGTGGTGCGGGGGGCCCGGATGCTCTCTACCCTGCCCACCGCCGACGAGCTTTTGGTCTTCCCCAGCACCCTGCTAAAGGAGGGACCTGGCGCTGACCGCTACGCGGTGGCCTTCGCCATCCCCACCAACACCCCGGGGCTGCACTTTATCAGCCGCGAGGGCCTGCGGGGAGGAGACTCGAGCTTTGACTACCCCCTCTCCAGCCAGCTCGAGGAGATGGACTGCCTCACGGTCTTTGACGATGTCTTCGTCCCCCGGGAGCGCATCTTCATCCTCAAAGACCTGCAGCGCTGCAACACCGCCTACGCCGAGACCGGGGCCCTGATGCACATGGCCCACCAGGTGGTGGTGCTCAAAACCGCCAAGACCGAGGCCTTCTTGGGGCTCGTTTCGCTCATGGCCGAGGCCATCGGGGCCGATGTCTTCCCCCACGTGCAGGAAAAAATCGCCGAGGTCATCGTCTACCTCGAGGCCATGAAGGGCTTTTGGGCCCGGGCGGAGCGGGACGCCAAGCCCAACCGCTACGGCCTTTACTGCCCTGACCGGGGGGCCATTGACGGGGCCCGCAACCTCTACCCCAGGCTCTACCCGCGCATCAACGAAATCGTCCAGCAGATCGGGGCTTCAGGCCTGATTACCCTACCCTCCGAGGCCGACTTTGAGGCCCCCATCGGGCGGCACCTGGAGAAGTTCCTACAGTCCGCCAGCCTACCGGCCCGCGAGCGGGTGCAGCTCTTCCGGCTTGCTTGGGACATGACCCTCTCGGGCTTCGGCGCCCGCCAGGTGCTCTACGAGCGCTTCTTCTTCGGCGACCCGGTGCGGATGTACCAGACCCTCTTCTCGGTCTACGACAAGGAACCCTACAAGGAGCGCATCCGGGAGTTCTTGGGTTGGAAAAAGCAAGCCCAGCCGGAGGCCATCGCGAGCGGTTAGGTCATGGAGATCGCCAAGCCCACACTCTCCGAGCAGCTCCGCCAGGCCATGGGCCACTGGCCCAGCGGGGTGGTGGTGGTGGCCGCCCGGCACGGCGCGGAGGTTCGGGGGATGACCGCCAGCAGCTTCACCAGCGTGAGCCTCGAGCCCCCCCTGGTCCTGGTCTGCGTCAACCGCTCGGCTTTGCTCTGGCCGGTTCTGGAAAAGGCCGGCCGGTTTAGCGTAAACCTTCTCAAGGAAGGGCACGAGCACACCTCGGCCCACTTCGCCGGACAGCCCCTAAAGGGGTACGCCCCCTTGAACGAGGAGGAGGTCCCGGCGCTGGAGGAGGCCCTGGCCACCCTCTACTGCCGCACCTGGGCGGTCTATCCTGGCGGCACCCACCAAATCGTGGTGGGCCAGGTGGAGCGGGTGCGGCTGAGCCAAGGGGAAAAGCCCCTGCTCTACTGGAACCGTGGCTACCACAGGCTCAAAGGAGGCGAACCATGAAGGTCCCCCAGATCGTTCGCATCGCCCATGCGGTCCTTTATGTAACCAACCTCGAGCGCGCCCGCCGCTTCTACGTGGACCTCCTGGGGCTCAACATCCTGCACGAGCGGGAAAACGCCTTGTACCTGCGCGGCACCGAGGACCGGGAGTGGACGCTGAAGCTCGAGCTGGCCCCCGAGCCGGGCGTGAAGCACCTGGCCTACCGGGTGGCGGACGCTGCGGAGCTAGAGGGGCTGGTAGAGCTGGCCCAGGAGCTAGGCCTCCCCTACCGATGGGAGTCAGAACAGGACCGGCCTAGGCTCCTGCGGCTACAAGACCCTTTTGGCGTACCAGTGGCCTTCTACGCGGAGAGCCAGAAGTACCCCTGGCTGCTGCAGCGCTACGACCTGCACAGGGGCCCGGGCATCCAGCGCATAGACCACATCAACGTGATGACCCCCCAGGTGGAGGCCATGACCCGCTGGTACATGGAGCGGCTCGGTTTCCGCCTATCGGAGTACACTGAGGACGACGAAGGGCGCATCTGGGCGGCCTGGATTCACCGCAAAGGCAACGTGCACGACCTGGCCCTCACCAACGGCACCGGGCCCCGGCTGCACCACCTGGCCTACTGGATGCCCGACGCCATGAGCATCATCCGGGCCTGCGACATCTTGGCCGGCGCGATGGAGACAGAGGCCATTGAACGGGGACCCGGCCGGCACGGGGTCTCCAACGCCTTCTTCCTGTACCTCCGCGACCCTGATGGGCACCGCATTGAACTCTACACCTCCGACTACAGCACGATAGACCCCGACTTCGAGCCCATCCGCTGGCACCTAAACGACCCCCGGCGGCAGACCCTCTGGGGGGCCAGAACGCCCAAGAGCTGGTTCCTGGAAGGCTCGCTGCTCGAGGCCTTTGAGGGAGGCTTTGTACCCACCACGGAGTCCGAGCTCAAGGGGCTTCCCCAGCACGTCATCTAAGACCTTGACAGCGGAAAAACCAACCGATACACTTACGGCCAAAAAACAAACGAGTGTTTGTTTGGTCAACGAGGAGGCGGGGTGAAGGAGACGGTAGCGGTTTTGGGCGCAGGCATCATGGGCCGAGGGATTGCCCAGGTGGCGGCCACGGCGGGCCACCCGGTACTCCTCTATGACCCCTATCCCGCAGCTTTGGAAAAAGCCCTGGCGGATACCGAGGCGGAGCTGAAGAAGCTGGCCGAAAAAGGGCGACTTTCCAGGACCGAGGAGGTTCTGGGGCGCATCCGGCCTACCCAAACCCTAGAGAACTGCGCCCAGGCCCACCTGGTCATAGAGGCGGTGCCTGAGCAGCTCGAGCTAAAACAGGAAATCCTGGGCCGGCTAGGTGGGCTCAACCCCCACGGGCTTCTGGCCAGCAACACCTCCACCTTCTCCATCTCGGCCATCGCGGCCAAGGTGCCCAACCCCTCCCGGGTGCTGGGGCTGCACTTCTTCAACCCCGCCCCGCGCATGAAGCTGGTGGAGGTAATTGGAGGAGAGAACACCGACCCGGCCCAGTTGGAGCGGGCCCTGGAGCTCATGCGGGCCTGGGGTAAGGAGCCAGTCCGGGTCAAGGACGCCCCCGGATTTCTGGTCAACCGGGTGGCCCGGCCCTTCTATGGGGAAGCCATCCGGCTCCACGCCGAAGGGGTACCCAAGGAGGCCATTGACTGGGTGATGCGTGGGCTGGGCTTCCCCATGGGGCCCTTTGAGCTGATGGACCTAATAGGTCTGGACACCAACCTGGCCGCTTCCACCTCGGTCTACCAGGCTTTCTACGGGGAGCCCCGCTACCGGCCCCACTACCTGCAGCACCAGAAGGTGGCCGCCGGGCACCTGGGGCGCAAAAGCGGCCAAGGTTGGTACCGCTACCCCC
>NZ_QWKZ01000026.1 GCF_003574085.1 Meiothermus luteus
AGGCCCCCAAGCCCCCCAAAGCCCGAGAGCAGGCCTTTATCGCCCCCAAACAGGAGCCCAGCCAGAGCCTTGGTTGGATTCACCAAAAGGGCGTTGTAAACCGCATCCACGTAGAATCCCTGTAAAGCCGCCGACTGGAAGCGTTCGTACCAATCGGGCATGGGCCGCTGGAAAAACCGGAACCCCCAAAGCAAGGCGGCGATGGCCACCACCGCCGAGATGACGATAAGGGCCCACTCGGTCAGCACGGGAAGCTTCTCGTGAGGGAAATCACCGATGGCTTGGGTTAGGAAGGGCTCGAGAAAGTTCTTGTAGTCAATCACGTAGGGCAGACCGATAAACCCCACCCCCACCGCACCCCCCATCAGGATATGGTTGGGCCACAGCATCACTGCCGGGCTCTCGTGGGGATGCTCTTTTCCTCGGTACTCGCCCCAAAAGACCAAGACGTACCAGCGAATGGAGTAAAGCGCCGCCAACACCGAAGCCCCCATCATCAGGGCCCAAAGCCAGGGGCCGTACTCAAAGGAGTAGGCCAGGATGGCGTCCTTTGACCAAAACCCAGCGAACGGGACCAATCCTCCAGAAGCTGCGGTGGCCACCAAGGCGTGCAGGTGGGTGACGGGCAGGTACTTGCGCATCCCGCCCATCTTGCGCACATCCTGCTCACCTCCCAGGGCGTGAATCACCGAACCGGAGCTCATGAACATCAAAGCCTTAAAGAAGGCATGGGTGACGATGTGAAAGATGGCCACCCAGTAGGCCCCCACCCCCACCGCCACGAACATGAAGCCGAGCTGGGATAGCGTGGTGTAGGCCACTATGCGCTTGATGTCCCATTGCCCCAAAGAGCAAAGGGCCCCGTAAATGGCGGTCAGAAAGCCAACCGCCACAATCAATCCGGAAAGGAAAGCATCCCCGTGGAGCAAAAAGGCGTGGCGCACCAGCAGGTAGACCCCAGCGGTGACCATGGTAGCGGCGTGAATCAGCGCCGAGACCGGGGTAGGCCCTGCCATCGCATCGGGCAACCAGACCATCAGGGGCACCTGGGCGCTTTTGCCCATGGCCCCCACAAGGAGGAAGAACCCAGCCAGGGTCAGGCTGGCAAAGCTGTAGCCCCCTTCCTCCACTTTTTGGGCCAGCTCCGAGATAGACAGGGTGCCGAACATACTCCACAAGAGGCCCATCCCCAGGAGAAAACCCAGGTCGCCGATGCGGTTGACGATAAAAGCCTTGCGCGCCGAGTCGGCATTGACCCGCTCGGTGTACCAAAAACCGATCAGCAGGTAGGAGGCCAGCCCCACCCCCTCCCAGCCGATGAAGACCACCGGCAGGCTGTCCCCCAACACCAGGAGGAGCATGGCCGCGATGAACAGGTTGAAATAGCTAAAAAAGCGGCTGTACCCGGGGTCGGCGTGCATGTAGCCGATGGCCCAGACGTGGATTAGGAAGCCCACGCCGGTGACCACCATGAGCATGACCCCCGAAAGGTTATCCAGCCTTAGGCTGAAGGGAATTCCCGGCAACCACTCCGCGAGGGTCCAGCGGGCCCCTCCTTGCAGCAGTAGGTAGAAGCCCAGCAGGAAGCTCGCTAGCACCAGAAGCGAGGCCACCCAGCCCGAGGCCGGCTCGCCAAAGCGCCGACCCCACAGGCCCAGAAGGGCAAAGCCCAGCAGGGGCAGCCCGATTACCAAAGGCAAAAGCAAGGTCTCCTGCACGTTACCACCTCAGTTGGCGCAGCTCGTCCACATTGGTGGTCTCCCGTCGGCGGAAAATGGCCACAATCAGGCCCAGCCCCACCGCCACCTCGGCCGCTGCAATGGCGATGATAAAGAGCACCACCACCTGGGCATCCAACCCGCCCGTCAACTTGGAAAAGGCAATCAAGGAAAGGGCCGCCGCGTTCAACATGAGTTCAATGGAGAGAAAGACCAGAATCGCGGTACGGCGGGTTAATACCCCGTAAGCTCCTATGGCGAACATGAGCGCAGAGGCCACCAGCCAGGTCATTTGACCACCGCCCTTCCTTCCTTCCGTTCGCTCAGGGGCGGCTCAGGTTGGCCTGCTCTTTGAGGATGGGCCGGGTGGGTGGTGGCGGCCAAAATTCGCTCCGGTTCCACCAGCACCACCGCTGCGACGGTGGCCACCAACAGCAAGAAGCCCACCGCCAGTAGGGCAAAGAGCCACCTTTCCGGGTCGTACAAAAGGGGCCCCAAGGCCTGAGGTAGCCCTCCAGCCAGGCTACCAGGGGAGGCTGGGGGGCTAAATTGGAGGGCTGCAAAAGTGAGCAAGCTGGCTAGCCCCAGCGCGCCCAGGGCCGCCACCCACGGCAAGCGGGGCAGAAGATCAGGGCCCACATTGGCGCTGGCCGCCGAAAGCAGCATGATGACGAACAAAAAGAGCACCACAATCGCCCCGGCATAGACGATAACCTGAATCATCGCCACAAAGCGGGCCTCGAGGGCCACGTACACGCCGGCCACCACCAAAAAGTTGGCGATCAAAGCCAAAGCCGCGTGCACAGCGTTTTGAAGCCGCACCACCGCCAGGGCGCTGCCCACCAGCAAGAGCAGGGCAAGAGCTTCCCAGAATCCAATCATGGGTTCCTCCCGTCTAGGGTCGTATTCCGCATAGTCCGAGCGATTTTACCCGTGGAGTGGCCCTTGGCGCACCCTCATTCCCCTTTGGTCACTTGGTCTTGGGAGGCTTGAAGCCCTCGAGCTCAGGCCGCACGTAGGGCACGGTGTAGCCCCTGCGGATAGGCTTTCCGGTGTACTTGGCCTCGCGCCGCTGGGGCTTGGTTCCCTCCACCTCCACCAGCATGTCCTCCTTGCCGTAGACGAAGTCGGCGTAGCGGTAGTCGGCCATCTCAAAGTCGTAGCCCATCACGATGGCCCCGGTGGGGCAGGCCTCCTCGCACAACCCACAGAAAATGCAGCGGAGCATGTTGATCTCGTAAACCCTGGCGTAACGCTCGCCAGCGCTCACCGGGTTTTCTGGGTCGTTCTCCGCAGCTTCAACGTAAATCGCATAGGCCGGACAGGCCGCCGCACAGAGGCTACAGCCGATGCACTTCTCAAGCCCGTTGGGGTGGCGGGTCAGCACATGCCGCCCGTGGAAGCGGGGCTTGAGGGGCACCGGGGCATCTGGATAGGGAATGGTCACGGGCTTAGAGAAAAGGGCCCTCAGGGTAATGCCCATGCTCTGGGCCAAGGCCGCGATGCTCATACGCGCACTCCTCCTCGGTTACCTAGGCGGGAAGGGGCTTTGGGGTCCGGCCGGGCGGTAACGGCGGCGTAGACCAAGAAACCCACCAGGCTGGCCAGGGAAAGCCAGGCCAAAAGCGACAGCGGAAGCCCAAAGGCCACCACCCCGGCCGAAAGCAGAAACCAGACCAAGGCCAGCGGGAAAAGCCTGCCCCAGCTAAACACCATGAGCTGATCGTAGCGAAGGCGGAAAAGGGTACCCCGCACCCAGATGAAGAAGAAGAGGAAGAAGGCGATTTTCACGAACATCCAAAGGTAAGGCAGGGAAAAAATTCCGCCGATGACCGGGATCTGCTCCATAAACCCCGGCATCCGCCAGCCGCCCAGAAAGAGGGTGGGGATAAGGGCCGAGGCGGTGATAAGGTGGATGTACTCGGCCATCTGGAAGAGGGCCCATTTGATGGAGCTGTACTCGGTGTTGTACCCTCCCACCAGCTCCTGCTCAGCCTCGGGAAGGTCGAAGGGGGTGCGGGCGGCTTCGGCCATGCTGGTCAGCAGGAAGATGGCAAAGGCGGGGAGCATGTAGAGGATCAGCCAGCCGTTCTGGTGCTGCCATTCCACAATCTGCCGCAGGTTGAGCGAGCCCACCAGGAGCACAGGGGCAAGGAGGCTGATGCCCAAGGCCAGCTCATAGGAGATCATGGAGGCCGAGGAGCGCAGCGAGCCCAGGAGGGAGTACTTGGAGTTAGATGCCCAGCCTGCTAGAAAAATCCCGTAGATGGCGATTTCTGAAACCGCAAAGACGTACAGTAACCCCACATCCAGGTCGATGACCCAAGGGTCGTATCCAAAGAAGGCGTCCTTAGGCCCAAAGGGGATGAGCCCAAAGGTGAGTACCGCAAAGGTCACGGAAATCATCGGGGCCAGCACGAAGACCACCCGGTCGGCCTTGGCCACCACCAGGTCCTCTTTGAAGATGGACTTGATGGCGTCGGCCAAAGGCTGCAAAAGCCCGGTGGGCCCCACCCGGTTGGGGCCCTGGCGAATCTGAATGCGGGCCAGCAAGCGCCGCTCCACCAGGGTCATGTAGGCAAAAGCGGTCAGAAGGCCGAAAATCACCAAAAAGGCCTTCAGCCCCACCATCCACAGGGGATCGGTGGCTTCGGCCACGGCAGTCTCGGCGGCCAGGGCCGGGCTCAAGGCCAAAACCCCCAGCAGCACGCCCAACCCCTGCATGCCCTTCATACCCCACCTCCAACCAGCACCCGGGCCTCCATCCGGCGGCCCGCCCAAGGCCCCAGGGCCGGCAGGTAGATTACCCCATCGGGCAATCCCTCCACCAAGCGCACCTCGAGCTCCTCGAGACCCCAGGGGGTCTCCAGTCCTACCCGGTAACCCTCGGCCAACCCCTGGACCCTGGCCGTAGCGGGACTCATCTCCAAGCACACCTGCACCACCTGGGCCACCTCCCCCACGAGCTGCTCCCGCCGCCACATGGTCGGGCGCAGGAAGAGCAGGCCCTGGCCAGGCTCAACCCCGAAAGAGGGCCAGGCTGCCGTCCTGATGGTCCAACGCTCCAGCACGGAGGGCAGCTTGTGCTTCTCCTGGAGCAGCCGGGTGGCCTGGCGCACCAGGCGCACCGGGGCTTTCAGCCCCATCGCCTCGGCCAAAAGGGCCAGCGCGGCCACCGCCCCGTCGGCCTGCCCGTTTTGAATGGAGGCGGGCTCGAGGGGGAGGACCCGGCCCTCGAGGTTCACCGTATGCCCCCGCTTCTCGTAAAAGGTCAGGTTGGGCAGCACCACGTCGGCATACCGCTCGGCCAAAGGGTGGCGGTGGGAAAGGTGGAGGACGCGGAAGGAAGCCGCTTTGAGCTGGGCCTCGGTGGGTAGGTAGCTGTAGTAGACCACCCGGGGGCCCACCCCCATCCAGTCCGCCCCGCCCTTCCCGGGAAAGAGCCCTATGGCTTCCAGGCCCCGGGCGTTGGGGGCGGGGGTCATGGCCAGCACCCGCGCACCCAGGCGCTCGGCCAGCTCGCGGGCCTTCTGGGCCGCCGCGGGGTGATTGAGCACATGGGCCCCCAGCACCAGCACCGTCTTCCGGCTTTGCTCAAGCCGCCCACGCGTCCAGGCCACGGCCTCCTCGAGGCCCAAAGGAGCCTCTCCTTGGCCCAGCAAGGCCATCAGCAAGGGGAGCTCTTGCCCCGGGGCGTGCACCCCCCTGCCCTGGGCCCATCGGGCGGTGGGGGAAGGGTAGGGGCTGAAGAGGGCCAGCTTGTGGGTGAGCCGGGGCATCCGCTCCTTGATGTTCAGGTCGGCAAAAGGCGTGCCATGGCCGAGCCGAGGGGCAGGTTTGAGGCCCCGGCTGTACTCCGAAAGCCGAAGGTGCAGGTTGGGGGCCTCCTCAGCGGGGTCACCCAGCACCAGCACAAACTCGGCCTCGAGCAGCTCCTCAAAACTGGCCGGGGCAAAAGCGGTGGCGGGATAGGCGGTGCGCCCCTGGAAGTCCCGGTGAGGGGTGCCGAGCAGGTGGGCCAGCTCCACCGCGGCCAGGCCCTCCTCGAGGGTGCTTTGCGCACCAAGGTAGAGGCCCACCTCCTCCCCCTTGAATCCAGAAACCCCAGCCCGAATGGCCTCCAGGGCCTCCTCCCAGGTGGCCTCCTGCAGCCCCCCTGCTTTGCGCACCAAGGGGCTCAGAAGGCGGTTCTCCCCCACCCACCGATGCCCAAAACGGGCCGCATCGGAAATCCACATCTCGTTCACCTCGGGCCGCTCAGCCGCGCGTATGCGCTCTAGGCGGCCGCTGCGGGTGTCCACGGCGATGGCCGCACCCACCGCGTCGTCCATGGAGGTGGTCAGGGTGGTGTCGTACTCCCAGTTGCGCGCGCGGAAGCGGGCGGTCTGGTCTAGGAGGGCCCCCACCGGGCAGATATCCACGATGTTGCCGGTAAAGTTGGAGGGCAGCCCTGGCTCCTCGCTGCTGATGAAGGTGTGCACCCCCCGCTCAATGAAGTCAAGCACCTCATCGCCCGGCACCTCCTCAAAGTAGCGCACACAGCGCTTGCAGTGGATGCAGCGCTCCCGATCAAGCACGATAAAGGGCGAAAGCGGGTGGTGCTTGTCCACATGCCGCCTGGTCATCTCAAAGCGGGTGTACAGCGGCAGCTCATTGGGGTTGGGGTGGTAGAACTTTTCGGCCAAACCGTACTCGTAGCTTCGGTCCTGGAGCTCGCAGGCCCCGCCTTTATCGCAGGTGGGGCAGTCCAAGGGGTGGTTGAAAAGCGTGAGCTCCACCATCCCCGACTGGGCGTGGCGCACCTCGTCGGAAAGGGTGTCAATCACCATCCCCTCGCTGACCGCGGTGATGCAGGCGGCCTGCAGCTTGGGCATCCAGAAGATCTTGGGCGCCCCATTCTCCAAGATGTACTGCCCATCCGGTCCCTTGCGCGGCGTGCCGGTGCGCACCAGACACATCCGGCAGGCCCCCACGGGCGATAGGTACTTCTCCGCGCAGAAAAGCGGCACGTCGTAACCAGCGTGAAAGATGGCGTCCATTACCGAGGTGCCGGGGGGCACCTCCACCGTCTTGTCGTTGACCGTGACTCTGACCATAGAACCCTACCCCCAGCGGCTCCCCAGGCGTTCCAAGGGCCTTGGATGCTCCACCAGGTCCACAAACTGGTGACGGAAGTGCTTCAGGCTACCCCGCACCGGCCAGCAAGCCGCATCCGCCAAGGCGCAGAAACTGCGACCCTCGATCTGGTCAAGGAGGCTCTCCAGCAGCTCCACATCGCCCTTCTCGCCCCGCCCGCTGCCGAGCTTCTCAAACAGGGCCACCATCCATCCCGATACCCCCTCGCGGCAAGGGGTGCACTTGCCACAGGACTCGTGGCCATAAAAGCGGGTTAGGTTCCACATCGCATCCACCATGCTCATGCTGGCCGGAATGCCGATAACCCCTCCAGTACCCAAGAGCGAACCCTTGGCCACCAGCGACTCGTAGTCCATGGGGGTATCCAGAATCTCGTCCGTCCAGGGCAGAGGTGGGCAGGAAGAACCCCCGGGGATAATAGCCTGGATGGGCTCGGTAGGACCGCCTGCCCAGTCAAAGAGCAGCTCGCGGAAGGTGGTGCCCATGGGCAGCTCATAAACCCCCGGGCGCTTGAACGGCCCCGAAACCTGGTAGAGCTTGTGCCCTTTGGACTTCTCGGTGCCCATGCTGGCGAACCAATCGGCCCCTCGGGACACAATGTGCACCACCGAGCAAAGGGTCTCCACGTTGTTGATGGTGGTGGGCATGCCCCAAAGCCCGGCTTGAGCAGGGAAAGGGGGTTTCATTCGGGGGTTGGCCCGAAGGCCCTCCAAGGAGTTCATCAGCGCGGTCTCTTCCCCGCAGATGTAGGCCCCAGCTCCTCGGTGTACGTAAAGGTCAAAGCTGAAGCCGGTACCCAGCACATCCCTCCCCAAGTATCCGGCCCCGTAGGCCTCCTTTATGGCCGCCACCAACCGGTCGTAGGCCCGGCGGTACTCCCCCCGTATGTAGATGTAGCCCTTGGTGGCCCCAATGCCCACCCCAGCGATGAGCATTCCCTCAATGAGCTGATGGGGGTCGTCCTCCATCAGGTAGCGGTCCTTGAAGCTGCCCGGCTCCGACTCATCGGCGTTGCAAACAATGTAGTGCTGCTTACCCGAGTCCTTGGGCATAAAGCTCCACTTGAGCCCGGTAGGAAAACCCGCACCCCCACGGCCGCGCAGCCCGGACTTTTTGACCTCCTCTACCACCCAGTCGCGACCCTGGGCAAGGGCCTTCCTAATCGCCTGGTAACCTCCGTGGGCCAGGTAGTATTCCAGCGTCCAGGAGCCCGGCTGGCCCACGTGCTTGTACAGGGTCTTCTCAAACCGCGGGTCTTTTCCGCTCACGATGGGCCCGTTCATGCACTCACCTCGTCGCCCCGCACGTGCACCTCGTGCCCCACCTTGCCGGGAAGCTCAATCTCATCTAGCCTTTTGCCTGCCCTAAGCCCGTCCAAAAGCGCTCTCAGTCGGGCCTTGGTCACGCACTCCACATAGGGCTCGTCGTTAATCTGGATCACCGGCGCGGTGTGGCAGCTCCCCAAGCACTCCACCTTCTGGATGCTGAAAAGCCCGTCCGGCGTCACCTCTCCCCGCAGGATACCGAGCTCGGCCACCAGCTCATCCCAAAGCTCATCAGCACCCCCAATCGCGCAGGAAAGGGTAGCGCAGACCTGGATGTGGTATTTCCCCGTAGGCAGGGCCTGGTAGTAGCTGTAAAAGCTCATCACCCCGGCCACCTCGGTAGCGGTGATGCCCAAAATACGCCCGATTTCCTCCTGGCGCTCGGGCGAAATCCAGCCTTCCTCCTGCTGCACCCGGCGCAGCATGGGCATAATGGCCGCCCGCCGCCCTTGGGGCGTGTCCGGGTACTGGCCGAAGACCTCCCGCAACCACTCCTGCTTATCGTCAAAAAACCCCACGCTTACCTCCAGCCTCCTACTCCTAACCACCCACGCGAAGCCAGCCCAAACAGCGGCCTTACCGGTCCACATCCCCCATCACCGGGTCAAGCGAAGCGATAACCACCACCATATCCGCCATCTGCACGCCCTTACAGGCAAAGGAGAGGCTCTGCAGGTTGACAAAGCTGGGCGAGCGCACCTTGACCCGGTAGGGCATGGAGCCCCCGTCGGAGATGATGTAGTAGCCCAGCTCCCCTCGAGCGCTCTCGGTGGGCACGTACACCTCACCCAAGGCCGGGTGGAAGCCCTCGGTCACCAGCTTGAAGTGATAGATGACCGCCTCCATCGAGGTTTCCAGCAGATGCCGAGGCGGCAGGGAAATCTGTGGGTTGGGGTCGCGTATGGGCCCCGGGCCCATCGCCTCGAGCCGCTCCACCGCCTGCTGGATAATCTTGACCGACTCGCGCATCTCCAGGATGCGGATAATCATCCGGTCGTAGACATCCCCCCCATAGAGAACCGGCACCTCAAACTTGTACGTCTCGTACCCCGAGTAGGGGTAGGCCTTGCGCACATCGTAGTCCACCCCCGAGGCCCGCAGGCTGCCCCCGGTGAGGGACAGGTTGATGGCGTCGTCAGGGGGAATCACCGCCACCCCCCGGGCCCGCTCGTAGAAGATGGGGCTTTCCCGGAAGAGGGCCTCGTACTCGTCAATCCGGTAGGGCATCTGGGCGATGAACTTCTTGACTTCCCCCAGGAATTCCGGCGGCAGGTCCTCCTTCAGGCCGCCGATGCGGATGTAGTTGTGGTGGAAACGCTGGCCCGAAACCCACTCAAAGAGGTCCAGCACCGCCTCGCGCTCGCGGAAGGCGTAGAAGAAGGGGGTGAGGGCCCCGAAGTCCAAAAGGCCGGTCCCCAAGAAGACCAGGTGAGAGGCGATGCGGGACAGCTCGTTGAGCATTACCCGGATGGTCTCCGCCCTGGGGGGCACCTCGGCCCCCACCAGCTTCTCCACCGCCAGGGCGTAGGCCAGGTCGTGGGCAAAGCTGTGGAGGTAGTCCATCCGAGGGGTGTAGGTGATGCACTGGGTATAGGTGCGATGCTCCATGTTCTTCTCAAACCCAGTGTGGAGGTAGCCGATGTGGGGGGTAAGGCGCAGAATCTGCTCCCCCGAGAGGTCCACCACCACCCGCAGCACCCCGTGGGTGGAAGGGTGCTGGGGCCCCACGTTCAGGGTCATCACCTCGGACTTGAGTTCCGGAGCGTCGGAGATTTCGTAGGCCTCCACCGAAGGGCTGTGGAGCTTAGCCGGATCACGCACCATTAGCTGCCTCCCTTAATGGCTTTCTGCACCTCGGCGGCCACCTCACCATAGCCTTTACGGGTACCGCCGCGCCAGCCGGTAAGGCCGGGTTTGTTGCCCGCTAGCCCCGCGCGGAAGGCCTCGGGATCAATAAAACGGCCCTCTTTGAAGAGGGTCGGGGTTTCGCCCAAGGGAAAGTCCTTGCGCAGGGGGTGGCCCTCGAGGTCCTCGGGGGTGAGAATCTTGCGTAGGTCGGGATGGCCCTCAAACTGGATGCCGAACATGTCGTACACCTCCCGCTCCAGGAAATCGGCCCCCCGCCAGAGGTCGGTGAGGGTGGGCAGGCGGGGGTCTTGCTCGGGAACATAGACCCGGATGAAGACCCGGCTGCCGTCCCCCTCCTTGTAGCCCGGAAGCGAAACCAGCTCGTAGACCACCGAGAAGCGCTCAGGCTTTTTCTCAGGATAGGTGAGGTAGTCTATCCCCACGATGTCCGCCAAGTAGTTCCACCCCTGGGCTTTGAGCTCAGCCATAAGGGGTTTTAGCTCGACCCGGGGCACCACCACCCAGGTGCTGCCGTGGGCTTCCTCCACCACCCAGCCCCTGCTTTGGGCCTCCTGCTTGAGCCGCTGAAGCCTCCGCATCCTCCACCCCTACCGTGTCCAGGCCTCTACCTTGGGCAGCTTCCGGCCCTGGTCGTCGCGGGCCTTACCCTGGATTTTCTTCTGGAGCTGCATCACCGCATAGATAAGGGCCTCCGGCCGGGGCGGGCAGCCCGGCACGAAGACATCCACCGGCACCACGCTGTCCACGTTCTGCACGATGGCGTAGTTGTTGAACATACCCCCCGAGGAGGCGCAGGCCCCCATAGAGATGACCCACTTGGGGTCGGGCATCTGATCGTAGACCCGCCGCATCACCGGGGCCATCTTCTTGGAAAGCCGGCCCGCCACAATCATCACGTCGGCCTGGCGGGGCGAGGCCCTGAAGACCTCCGAACCGAAGCGGGACAGATCGTTTCTGGAGTCGGTGGAGGCCATCATCTCAATGGCGCAGCAGGCCAGACCAAAGGTAGCCGGCCAAAGGCTGTTGGAGCGCCCCCAGGCAATGAGCTTCTCCAAGGTGGTGAACAGGACGCCCGCGTTCTCGAGCTCCTGCACGTCTTTGGTGAACAAGTCGGTCAGGGTTGCCATAAACCTCCCACTAAAGAAGCGCTAGCGCCACTTCAAAACACCCTTGTACCACTCGTACAAAAACCCCACCAAAAGCAGCAGGGTGAAGACGAGGAGGCCCACAAAGCCCACCACCCCCAAGGTGCCCGCGCTTACCGCGTAGGGCCACAGAAAGGCCACCTCCACATCAAAGATGATGAAGAGCATGGCCACCGCGTAGAAGTGCACCGGAAAGCGCCTGACCTCACCCGCGGGGTCGTTGCCGGACTCGTAAGGCATGAGCTTGGCCCGGCCCCCCTTCTTAGGCCCCAGAAGGGCCCCCACCCCGGTAGCCAGCAGCGCAATGCCCACTGCGACCGCAAAGTAGACCAAAACAGCCTGGTACTCGGTTATCGGTGACATGTGCCTCCTTGAGGGGAACCCTCGTGCCAATCTTCACGAAGTTGGGTCAAGCGGCTCGAGCTTCCCAAAACCGCCCACATCTTACACCCTTTGTAAGCCAGTGAAAGTATGGCCCCGTTCCAGAATCGGACCCCTCCTCTGCCCCAGCCATCAAAAACGCTCCCGAGCGCCACACAAGCACCGCTTAGGGTTCAGCTTAGGAGCGCCAAACCCTAAAAAAAACCCCCCGGAGGGCGCCCCTTTATCAGTAGCGCTTATCCACCAGGGGCGGCCCTTCCAAGGCGGGGTCGGCCTGTATCTCATCAATGCGGATGCCGGTGGCCTGCTGTAGGGCCGGGCCAAGCTGGGGCGGGACCGAATCAGCCTTGATGCGCAAAATAAGCCGGTCGGTGCCCCCTTCTTTGGTCTCCACCACCACCTGGGCCCCACCCCGCGGGTCAACGCCAAAGGCCATCAGCAACGGGGCCAGCTCGGTGGGGTAAAGCTTGACCCCCTTGACCTTGACCATTAGGTCGGTGCGGCCAATGACCCCCTTGGGCAGACAGACCCTTCCCCCACGGCGGCTCACCACCGCCAGATCGCCGGTGCGGAAACGGATCATGGGCATCAGGGTGCGCGAAAGGGAGGTTACCACCAGCTCGCCCTTCTCTCCCTCGGGGGTGGGCTCCAACGTCTCGGGGTCTATGACCTCCAAAACCGCCATCTCGGGTATCTCCCAGAGCCCGTCCTTCTCCAGGCCCTCCCCGGCCACCACCCCCAGCTCAGAGGTGCCGTAGGCGTCCACCGCCACCCCCCCTATGGCCTGCTCGAGCCGCTCCCGGTAGCCGGGCACCGAGGTAAAGGGCTCCCCACCAGCCATCAAAAGCTCAAAGCGCCCTCCAGCCTGGGCCACCTTCATTGCGAAGCTGGGGTTGGAGACCAGCACCTCAAAGCCATACTGCTGCTGAAGCTGGGCTATGCGCTCGGCCTCGCCAGGGCCGTGGGGCAGCACCATGGCCCCGGCCCGCTGCAAGGCTTCGTGGAAAAGCCACCCCCCGGCGAAGACGTGGTAGCCAAAGGCCACCAAGACCTTCTTCCCTGCCACCCCCAGCCGGCGCATCTGGGCAGCCAGGGCCTCTGCCTGGTAGGCCACATCCTCAGCGGAAAGGTACTCGGGCATCCAGCCCATGGCCGGGCTGGGCGTAAGGTGCATCAGGGCAGCCCCCTGGGGAGGCTTGGGGTTGGCCTGTAGATAAGCCAGCCAGTCCTGGCGGGTGGTCAGGGGCAGCCGGGCAAGGCCCTCTGGGGTTAACGCGTCAACGTCCACCTGCTTTAGCTTCTCGGCATAGACGGGGTGTCTTTGCGCGGCAGCAACAACCGCTCTCAAACGCTGGACTCTGTCCATAGGGAGCTCCTCACCTTGGTTGCCAGGATTATATCCGCCCCTCCCCTCGCCCTCAAAACCCCAGCCAAGGGCCGAAGCCCCTAACCGCTCCTCCTGATCGCCTCCACCAGGCTCCGCAGCTCCCTCACCTCGGCCTCCAAGGCCTCCAGGCGGATTTCCAGCTCGCTTTTGGCCTCCAAAGGGGCCGGAAAGCTGGGCGGGCCGGCCAGAAGGTGGGCGTAGCGGGCCTCCCGCTCCCCCGGTCGCCGCTCCAGACGCACCACCAGGGGGTGTGGGGCGTGCTCCATAAGGCCCCTCAGCACGGTCTCTACCTCCTGCAAGGAGGCGAACCGCTGGCCCATGCTCTCGGCTCGAGCCCGCAGCTCCCCTAAAGTCTGCGGGCCCCGCAGCATCAGCAGGCCCAGCAAGGCGGTGGCGACAGGGGCCAGCCTATACTCCCGGTCCAAAAACTGCCGGTATTTGGGGGCTCGGGCGCCGGGCTCCCGGAACATCCCGCAAAGCCGCCTGCGCTGCAGCGAGTCCAGGGCTTCCCGTACCTCTGCTTCGCTCAGGTTCATCACTGGATTCCGGTTGCTCTTCTGGTTGGCCCCCAGCCGAACCGCGTTCTCCGTAAGGGGGTAGTGCTCGGGGGTTACGAACTGCTTCTCAATCAGGGTGCCCAGCACCCGCACCTCAATCTCGGAAAGAGGCTCCACGGAGCAAATATAGCCGATTGACCCGCCTTTGGGCGGGGTGGCAGAATCGGGCCTATGCGAGCGGTGTGGATGGATGGCCGGGGCGGCCCGGAGGTCCTGCGCCATGGCGAGATCGCAGAACCCGCGGTGGGCCCTGGGGAGGTGCGGGTTCGCGTTCGGGCGGTGGCCCTCAACCACCTTGACCTGTGGGTACGCAAGGGGGTAGCGGGCCCCAAGCTGGCCCTGCCCCACATCCTGGGCTCCGATGTGGCCGGGGTGGTGGAGGCGGTGGGGCCCGGGGTGCAGGGCGTGGCGCCGGGGGAGGCGGTGGTGGTGAATCCAGGGGTTTCCTGTGGGCACTGCGAGCGCTGCCTAAGCGGCCAGGACAACCTTTGCCCAGAGTACCAAATCCTGGGCGAGCACCGCTGGGGTGGGTACGCTGAGCTGGTGGTGGTTCCGGCGGCCAACGTGCTGCCCAAGCCGCAAAACCTGGGGTTTGCCGAGGCCGCAGCCATTCCCCTAGCCTTCCTCACCGCTTGGCAGATGGTGGTGGACAAGCTCCAGGTGAGGCCGGGAGAAGACGTGTTGGTCATGGCCGCAGGCTCCGGTGTTTCCGTGGCGGCCATACAGATCGCCAAGCTCTACGGGGCGCGGGTCATCGCCGCAGCCGGAAGCGAGGAGAAGTTGGAGAAGGCCAGGGACCTCGGCGCGGACGAGGGGGTCAACTACAGCCGGCCAGACTGGTTCAAGGAGGTGCGGCGGCTCACTGGGGGCAAAGGCGCCGATGCGGTGGTGGACCACACTGGGGCGGCTTACTGGGAAGGGGTCATCAAGGCCACCGCCTGGGGAGGGCGCATCAGCCTGGTGGGGGCCTCCTCGGGTTACGAAGCCCTCACCCCTCTTTCCCACATCTTCTATCGCCAGCTCACCATCTTCGGGTCCACCATGGCCTCCAAAAGCCGCCTCTACCCCATCCTGCGCTGGGTGGCCCAGGGCAGGCTCAAGCCCGTGCTCGGAAGCCTCCTGCCGCTGGCCAGGGCCGCCGAGGGGCACCGCCTTTTGGAGGAACGGCAGGTCTTTGGCAAGGTAGTGTTGGAGGTTTGAATCAAGCCGTTTGCAGCGGACCCTACCCAGTACAGGTAACGCGCAAAGAAAAGCAGAGCGCAAGCCCCAGGCATGGCCCCCCTCGCAAAGCCCGCATGGGCCAAAAACCCCGGCCTTCGTGACATAAACCCAAACCAGCCCATCCCCCTTTGCCCGGCGTTAAGGTTCTTGGAAACCTAGGCCCTTTGTCGCATGATGGTTTAGGCGGCGCAAGGGGCGGCCCTCGTTGTGGTATCCGAAAATCGGGCGATGGTATTTTAGCCAATAAGGGGGTACCATGTTTCTCTTGCGGAACGGGCAGCCCACTGCCCACAGGAAGTGAGACAACTGAGATGAAGACGGCTTTATTTATTGACGGCTCCTACATGTACGATGCGGCCAAGCGTCTGGGGTGGAACATAGATCACCGGAAGGCCATCGGCATCTTCGCTCCTCCCGAGGACCTGTACAACGCTTTCTACTACGCTCCGGTCACCGACAGCAACGACGAGCGGCAGCAGAAATTCCTGGATGCCCTGGTCTTCATGGGCTACACCGTACGCAGCCGCGAGACCCACGGCGACCCCCGTTTTGAGGCGATGATTGCTACCGACCTTCTGGTCACCGCACCCCGCTGGGAGCGGGCTGTCCTGGCCAGCGGCTCGGGGGACCTAGCCCACACCCTCGCAGCCCTACGGGCCATGGGTAAGGAGATACACCTCTTAGGGATACCCGAACTCACCGACCTCGAGCTGCGCAACCAGTGCGACCGCTACATTGACCTGCGCGAGATGCAGGCCCAGCTCGAGCGCACCGGGGGTGGGCGCCGGGTCTACCCCAGCCTGAGCGAGGAGGTCCAAAGGAGCGAGGAGGCCAGCCCGGCCAGGCGCCTGCTTGAGAACCTCGAGGACGAGCTCAAGTGAAAACCCCTTGGTGCAGCGCCCAGCCCTAGGGCTGGGCGCTTTTTGCGGCAGGAGACCCCAGCAGAAGGCGCTTAGCTCCACTCCCGAATCGGCACCAGCTCGCCCCCTTCCACCACCTTCCGTACCGGGCGGTAGGCCCGGTCAAACCATATCTCAAGGACCGCCCGGTCCAGGTGTTTAGGGGAAACCACCACCTTCCGCACGTAGTAGCCGCCCTCATCCGAAGCCGAAATCTCGCCGCCTTTAGAAAGCCGCAGCTCCACCACTTCCTTGTTCCGCGCCGTGCGCACCCGCACCCGGAAGGCCGCGTCGCCCTCCCTCTTGACGTGCTCATCGGGTTTGCGAAACAAGCCGAACATACCCCTAGTATCCCACAACCCCCAAGCGGCGAGGTGCAAATCCTAAGAAAATCCCATCTTTTGGGGTTATACTCGCAAATAATGCGGTTCCTTGCCATCTTGATCGTGTTCTTCCCCCTAGCCATGGCTTTTCCCCGGCTAGGGCTTCACGAGGGCTACACCCGGCTGGTCTTTGACCTGGAAAAAGGGGTTCAGTACCAGATCAGCCAAACCCCCGACACCCTTACCCTGCGCTTCACCGGAACCAGGCCTGCGGCCAGCGACACCGATGTAGGCTCTCCCCAGGTAGCCTCCTACCAGGTGGTGCCCACCCCCCAGGGCGCCAACGTCTTCGTCCGGCTGCGCCCCAGCGTGGAAGTCAAGACCTTTCTACTAGAGGACGGCAGCCGGCGGCGCTTGGTGGTGGACGTGCTGACGGGAAGCCGGGCCCCCACTTCCCCTTCTACCGCCCAACCCAGGCCCAGCCCGCCAAAACCGAGGGCGCAGCCCAAGGTTGTGGTCCTTGATCCAGGCCACGGCGGGGTAGACCCGGGCGCGGTGGGCTTCGTGGTGGAAAAGGAGGTCACCCTAGACCTGGCCTTTCGGGTAAGGCGCCTCCTGGAAAGGGAAGGCGTGGAGGTGGTGCTGACCCGCGACCGGGATATCCACCTCTCCCCCGACAAGGCCACCGACTTAGGCCTGCGGGCCGAAATTGCTAACTCCAAGCGAAACCTGTTCGTATCCATCCACGTCAACAGCGCCTCCACCCCAGCCCAGGGCATTGAGGTCTACTACTTCGGCAACACCCTTGACCCCGCCCTTTTAGCCCAGGTTATCCGGGAAAACGGCGGTGGCGAGGTGGGGCGGCGGCTCACGCAGGAAGCCCAGAGCGTAAGCCAGCGAATCATGAGCGATCTAATCGCCCAGTCCAACCTGATGTTCTCACGCCAGCTCGCCCACTACGTGCAGGCTTCCTTGCTTCGGGCCACAGGCGCGGTGGACCGGGGGGTACGGCAGGCGCCTTTTTACGTGCTGCGCAACGCCCGCATCCCGGCCATCCTGGTAGAGGTGGGCTTTGCCAACCACCCCACAGAAGGGCGCAGGCTACAGACCGAGGCCTACCGGCAGGCCCTGGCCGAGGGGCTGGCCCGGGGTATCCTGCGATTCCTAAACAACGGGGAATAGCCGCCGTCCGCGGGCAATCTGCACCAGCTCCCAAAGGGGCAGGTCGTCTAGGCGATTGAGCAGCAGGTCGGCCTCGCCTAGGTCTAGATGGCGGGTGATGGGGTTGGGAACCGCCACGGTAAAAGCGCCGGCGGCTCGAGCCGCCCGCACGCCGTTGAGGGAGTCTTCTATGGCCAGGGCCTGGCGCGGCCGGACGCCCAGGGCCTCCGCAGCCCTGAGAAAAAGGGCTGGATCGGGCTTGGTCAGGGCGACATCCTCCTTGGTGCAGACCACCTGGAAAGCGGACAACAGCCCCAGCCTGCCCAGGTGCCCTTCCACCCAGGCCCGGCTCGAGCTGCTGGCAAGGGCCAGCCCAAGCCCCATCGCCTGGGCCGCCTCAATGTACTCCACCACCCCCGGGAGGGGCTTCAGTTCCCGGTTGAGTTCGGCCTTGCGCCGCTCCACCCGGGCCTCAACCTCCGCCCTGTCCAGGCCAACCCCCAGGAGGGCCTCGAGGTGGCCCACAGGATCAAAAGGCAAGGAATTGTTGCCGACAAAGGGCAGCCAGTAGTCCAAGCTTAGCTCGGCGCCATAGGTCCAGTAGACCTCCTGCCAGGCCCGAAACTCGCTGCTTTCGGTATCCAGGATGGTCCCGTCAAAATCAAAGATGAGGGCTTGCATGCCCTGGGATTGTACCTCAGGTTCACTTTTGTCCCAAACTGGTGTAGGCTTACAGGGTATGAAATCTAAAGTCTTCCTTTTTCTAGCCCTGCTGGCCCTGGGCCTACCCGCCGGCCTGGCGCAAAACCCCATAAAGGTCCGCATTGGCTTCAACCCCACCCAGAACTCCGACCAGCTCCGCCCGGCTGCCCAGGCCATCGCAGACTACCTAGAACGGCGCTTCCAAGGGGCCATTGAAGTAGAGGTCTTCATCCCCACTGAATACCGCGGCCTCATTGAGGCCATGCGTGGGGGCAACCTAGACTTCGCCTTCTTCCCCCCGGACGGCTACGTCATCGCCAACCAAGACGTAGGGGCCCAGGTGCTCCTCAAAAGCGTGCGCAACAACAACCCCTACTACTGGAGCGCCATCGTGGTACGCAAGGACTCAGGCATCAAAAACCTCCAGGGCCTTGACGGCAAGAGCATCGCCTGGGTGGACAAGAACTCCGCGGCAGGCTACGTCTTCCCCCGGGCAGCCATCGTGGGAGCAGGGCTTGACCCGGACAAACTCTTCGCCAAGCAAACCTTCGCGGGGCGCCACGACGCTTGTGTGCTCGCAGTGCTGAACAAGTCGGTGGACGCCTGTGCCACCTTTGCCAACGACAACCGCAACAAATCCGGGGCTTGGACGCAGTTCCTCAAGCCCGAAGAGGCCGCTCAGCTCACCGCTATCTTCTACTCTCGGCCCATCCCCGGCGACACCTTCTCGGTCTCCAAGCAGTTCATCACCAAATACCCCACGCTGGCACGGGGCATCGCAGCGGCGCTGCAGGGAATCCGGGCTCCTGAAAACAAGCTCCTCTTCAACCTCTACCGCATTGACTACATGATCCCTGCCCAAGACTCGGACTACGACGTGGTTCGCCAGGCCCGCAAGGTGGCCGGCCAGTAGCCCCGGGCCCCTTTTATGCCCCCAGCCGAAGCCTGGGGGCTTATGATTTGTCTGCAAACCATGATAGAAGTCCGAAACCTCAGTCAGACCTTCCAAACCCCCAAAGGACCTCTGCAGGTGCTGGTGGATGTGAACCTAGACATCCCCAAGGGGGACTTTCTGGCCGTGATAGGCCGTTCGGGGGCGGGAAAAAGCACCTTCTTGCGCACCCTAAACGGCCTCCTGATACCCACCGTCGGGTCGGTAAGGGTCAACGGCACCGACATCACCAAGCTGCCCAAACGCGAGCTACAAAAGTACCGCCGCACCGTAGGCTTCATCTTCCAGCAGTTCAACTTGGTGGGCCGTCTCAGCGCCCTAGAGAACGTGCTCCACGGCCGGCTGGGCTACCTGCCCACCTGGCGCGGCCTGCTGGGGCTCTACCGCGAGCAGGACTACCGCATTGCCCGCGAGCAGCTCGCCCGGGTAGACCTTTTGGCCAAGGAGAACGCTCGGGTGGACTCCCTCTCGGGAGGGCAGCAGCAACGGGTGGCGATCGCCCGGGCTATGGCCCAGGAGCCCAGCCTAATCCTGGCCGACGAACCAGCCGCCAACCTAGACCCAGTTCTCTCCGAGGAGGTCATGCGCACCCTCAAACGCTTCAACGAGGAGGAGGGGGTAACGGTGGTCATTAACATCCACGCCCTCGAGCTGGCCCTCAAATACGCCAAGCGCATCGTGGCCTTCAAGCGGGGGCGGGTGGTCTTTGACGGCCGCCCTGAGGCTCTGAGCGAGGCTGCGGTGGACGACCTATACGAGCGCAAGGAGATGCTGGCATGAGCGCACTTTGGGTCTATACCCTGCTAGGACTGCTCCTGGCCTCGCTGGCGGGGGTGGCCAAGGGGTCCATGCGGCGCTGGACGGTGGGCGCAGGGCTGGCCTTGCTGGTGGCCTTCGTGGCCTTCCCCTTTAGCCGGGCCCGCGGCTTTCTAAGCCGCGACACCGTAGACCCTACCCTGCTGGCCCTGACCCCTCTTTTCCCCCTTCTATGGCTGATCCCCCTTGGCGTGGCCCTGGCGCTTCTTCTGACCCACCGGGGCGGCAGGCCGGCCGGAGTGGGCGGGGTCCTGGGAGGGGCCGCCGCTTTGCTGGCCGCCGGAAGCTGGTACACCCAGCCGCCCCAGCTCGCCCGGCTGGCCCCAGTGGAAGGGGCCATGGAGGCGCTGGTCGCCTTGGTGGTGGGCGGCTCGGTAGCCCTGCTCTCCCTAAACCGACTCCGCTGGCGCCTTCCCCTCTTGATTTCTGCCGTCCTTGCCGGGGGGCTGACCTTCTTGTGGTTCCACGCACCCCAGGGTGGAGGGGCCTACCTGCCCAAGAGCCTGGGTTACTACAAGCTCATCTACCCCACCCCTGAGGGCACCCAGCAGGCCATCGTGGAGAGCTACAACCAGTCGCTTCCGGAGCTGAACGCCATCCGCAAGGAGCTAGGGCAGGAGGAGTTAAAGCCCATCCAAAGCCTAGGCGACCTGCAGGGGGCCCTACCTGCCCAGGCCTCGAGCCAGGGCTATCGCCAGGTACAACCCTCCACCACCCAGTACGGGGCCTTCGCGGTCTTCTTCCTGGCCGGGGTAATGCTGGGGGCTGGCCTGATGCAGCTTTTCAATCCTGCCCTGCAAGAGCCCGACGATCTGCGGGCAGGCCTTCTCATCGCCCTGGTGGCCAGCGCCCTTATACCGGCCTTTGACGCCACGGAGTTTGACCTGGGCAAGCTGGTGGTGGGGTGGCCCTTTCTACAGCAGTTTGCCGACAAGGCCTGGCCCCCCTTGCTGGCCGACGCCGCCAGCGAGCGCTACCCCTTGCAGGAGGTGCTGAGCCAAATCGCCGTTACGGTGCAGATGGCTTTGGTGGGCACCTTCCTGGCGGCGGTCTTCGCCATGCCCCTTTCGTTTCTGGCCGCCCGCAACGTCACCTTGGGGAGCCCCTGGATGCGGGGGGTGTTCTACACCACCCGTCTCTTCCTAAACGTCCTGCGCGGAGTACCCACCCTCATCATCGCCCTGATTCTGGTGGCCGCGGTGGGGCTGGGGCCCTTTGCTGGGGTAATGGCCATCGCCATCCACTCCCTCACCGAGCTGGGCAAACTCTACTCAGAAGCCATAGAGAACGCCGACAAGGGGCCGGTGGAGGCCTTGGAATCCACCGGGGCAGCAGGGGCCAACGTGGTCCGCTGGGCCATCCTGCCCCAGGTGCTGCCGCTTTTCGTCTCCTACACCATCTACAACTTTGAGATCAACTTCCGCTCCTCCCTGGTGCTGGGCCTGGTGGGGGCGGGGGGCATCGGTTATTTCATCAATGAGAAGATGGCCTCCGGCCAGTACGACCAGATGATGGTGGGAGTCATCGCCATCGTGGTGGTGGTCAACATCATTGACTTCGCCTCCTCCTGGCTGCGCAGCCGGCTGGTGTGATAATAGACGGGATGATGCCCTACCTGAAGCTCTCCGGACCCCCTTACGAGCAAGGCCTGTGCCAAGGAAGAGCCCTAGGTGAGGCGATAGCGCACAACCTAGAGCTCTACTTCCACCGCTTTGAGGTGGAGTGCAAGCTCTCCCCCACCGAGGCCCGCGAGCGGGGCAGGCGCTACCTGGAGGCCCTACGCCGGCAGAGCCCGGCCTACACCGCGGGCCTCGAGGGCATTGCGACGGGCTCAGGGCAGCCCTTAGTGGACATCGCTACCCTCAACGTGCGCTACGAGATCGTGTATCACCAGTTCGGCCACGAGGCCCCCAACGGCTGCACCGCCTTTGCCCTGATGCCCGCCCACAGCGCCGACGGCCACCTCTGGATGGGCCAGAACTGGGACTGGATGGAGGGGGTGCAGGGAGCCTTACAGCACATCACCGAGCCCGACGGCACGCGGGTGCTGGCCTTCACCGAGGCGGGCATTTTTGGAGGCAAAATCGGCCTCAACTCGCACGGGCTGGGCCTGTGCATCAACGGGTTGGTCTCCAAGGGCGACCATTGGGCCGGGCTGGGCCAGCCCTTCCATCTACGTACCTACCGGGCGCTGCGGCAACGTACCCTAGAGGAGGCCCAAAAGGCGCTGCTCGAGCCCCCCCACACCAGCTCGGCCAACTTCTTGCTGGGGCAGGGGGCCAAAGCCGTGGACCTCGAGGTCTCCCCCATGGGCCTCGCCCGCTGGGAAGACCCCCGCCAGCTCGTCCACGCCAACCACTTCATCGCCCCGGAGCGCTGCGGCATCGAGGTACCCCCCATCGAGTGGCTCGACCGCTCGCACCACCGAGCAGAACGGCTGGAACAGCGCCTACGCGCGGTGGAAAAACCTGGTCTCAAGGACCTCCAGGCTGCCCTTGCCGACCGGGAGGGGGCCCCCTATGCGGTTTGCCGCACCCCCAGCCCCGAGGAGTACGCCCTGGGCGAGCCCTACCGCACCATCGTCTCGGTGATTATGAACTTGGGCACCGGCGAGCTGTGGATTTCCGATGGCCCCCCCCACGAGAACCCGTATGTTCGCTACGTGGTCTAAAATGGCCCCATGGCGCGCATCCAGGTGGCCCAGGGCGACATCACCGAGTTCGTGGGGGATGCCATCGTGAACGCGGCCAACAACCACCTAGTTCTGGGCTCGGGCGTGGCCGGAGCCATCCGGCGCAAAGGCGGCCCCAGCATCCAAGAAGAGTGCGACCGGCACGGCCCTATCCAGGTGGGCGAGGCCGCCCTTACCGGGGCGGGGCAGTTGCCGGTGCGCTACGTGATCCATGCCGCTGTGCTGGGGGATGCCCCCGCCAGCCTGGAAACCGTGCGCAGGGCGACTCGGGCGGCCTTGCGTCTGGCCCTGGAAAAAGGGCTTCACAAGGTAGCCTTTCCCCTGCTCGGAACCGGGGTGGGCGGCCTAGGGGTATCTATGGTCGTAGAAACTATGCTGGACGAGCTACTGGCCGCTCCCGACCCCTTGGAAGTCACCCTCTACGGCTACACCGAGGCCGACGCCGAGGCCATCCGGCAGGCCCTGGCCCGGCGGGGTCAATTCCCTGAGGGATAAGCTAAGGGCGTGTACCTAAAGAGCCTCGAGGACACCCGCACCCTAGCCCAGCGGCTGGCTCAAACCCTGCCCCATGGGGCCCTGGTCTTGCTAACAGGCCCTATGGGGGCGGGCAAGACCACCCTGGTCAAGTTCATCGCCGAGGCCCTGGGCTTCCAAGGTGAGGTGACCAGCCCCACCTACACCCTAATCCACGAGTACCCCACCCCAGGGGGCCTGGTGGTGCACATGGACGCCTACCGCATGGCCGACCAGGAGGCGCTGTACCACCTGGGCCTCGAGGACTACCGGCCCGAGGCCCGCCTGGTGCTCATTGAGTGGGGCCGGCCGGAGGTGTTTCCGGATAGCCTCGAGGTGCGCCTAACTCCCGGTGAAACAGGCCGTCGGGTGGAGTTTTTTGCCCATGGGAGAGCGTTTTTTCCAAAAATCTAGGCGAATTTTGTGCCCGTGGATTCATTTTTCGGGCTCCAAAGAAGCGTATAATCCCGCCCACACCTTGGCCTTGGTCAAGCAAGTCTTTTGTTTGGAGGATTAGCATGTGGAAAACCCTACTCCCCTTGCTCCTGTTCCTGGGAACAGCCTGGGCCCAAGGCACCGTGACCATCACCTACTGGCAGTACGACTTCAAAAGCAAGGTGGAAGCGGTCAACGACCTAATCAAGCGGTTTGAGGCGGCTAACCCCGGCATCAGGGTACAGCACCAAACCTTCCCCTACGACGCCTTCCAGCAAAAGGTGGCCTCGGCCATCCCGGCGGGCCAGGGGCCCGACGTGGTCAACCTGTTCTACGGCTGGCTGCCCACCTGGGTTAAAGCCGGTTACCTACAGCCCCTACCCGAGAGCATGGTCAAAATGCTGGACGACGAGTTCGTCGCCATGGCCCAGGCCTCTAAAGTGGGCGGCAAACTCTACGGCCTACCCACCGCGGTACGCTCGCTGGCCCTCTTTTACAACCGCGACCTGCTGAGCGCCGCGGGCTTCAAGAACCCCCCCAGGACCTGGGAAGAGTTCTTGAACATCGCCACCAAGCTCACCGTCAGGGACGGCAACAAGTTCACCCAGCTAGGCTACGCCATGGCTCCCGATGGCCAGGACCATCACCTGGTGCGCGAGGTGCTGGTGCGGCAGTTTGGCGGAAGACCCTACTCCGACGATGGGCGACGTGTCCTCTACGGCGATGCTGCTGGTCTTCGGGCCTTCACCTTCTACACCGATTGGCTTAGGAAATACAACGTGGGCACCCTAGGCAACCAGTTCTTCCCCGGCAACAACGCCTACCGCGACGCCTTCATCGCGGGCAGGGTAGGGATGATCGTGGATGGCTCCTTCGCCATCGGCACCATCCGCAACGGGGCCAGGTTCAACTGGGGCGTAGCCGAGCTCCCAACGGAAAAAGTTGGCGGCCGTAAGGCCAACTACGGCTCGTTCTGGCTGCACGGCCTAACTCCTTTGGCCACCGGCCCCAAGCAAGCTGCGGCCCTCAAGTTCTTGGAGTTTTTGGTCTCCGAGGAAACCCAGCGCTACTGGCTCGAAAAAGTAGGCGAGCTGCCCGCCCGCAAGAGCCTGATCAAAGACCCCAAGCTCACCCTGGACAGGGTGTACGGTCCCTTTGTCCTCTCGCTGGCCTACGCCAAGGCCACGCCGTTCGTGGACGAGATCGGGCAACGCAAGGTGATGACCGACGCCATTAACCGGGTGCTTTTAGAGAACAAAGACCCCGCCGAGTCTTTGCGCATCGCGGTGGCCGAGGAACAAAAGCTGCTGGACAACTTCTGGAAGTAAGTGGCGGGCGGCCTGGGGTTTGTAGCCCTCCCCTACCGCCCCTGGCCCCAGGCCACCGAACTCTTTATGCCTAAAGCCAGCCCCCCCGAGAAGCGCAGCCTACCCCTGGCGACCCGTGAGGCGCTGTGGGCCTTGGCCTTTCTGGCCATCCCCCTGGCCTTTTTCCTGTTCATCCGCATCTGGCCAGCTTTCCAGGCCCTTTGGCTATCGCTTTTTAGCTGGCACGCCGACCCCGATCAGCGGTCCTTTGTGGGCCTCGAGCACTACCACAAGATGCTTGATGACCCCAACCTGCGCAAGGCCCTGCAGAACACCTTGCTGTATACCTTGCTGGGGGTGCCCACCCAGATGGCCTTGGGGCTTCTGATCGCCCTCATGCTCAACGCCATCACCCGCTTGCGTGACCTCTTTCGGGCCATCTACTTCGCCCCTTACGTCACCCCAGCGGCGGCCATCGCCTGGGTCTTTAGCTGGATGCTCTCGCCCAACTTTGGCATCGTCAACGAAATCCTGGGCTGGTTTGGCATCCCCCCCCAGCCCTTTCTGACCAAGCCCTCGCAAGCCCTGGCCACAGTCACGATGGTGGTGGTCTGGCAAAACCTGGGCTTCCAGGTGGTCCTGTTCCTAGCCGGGCTGCAAAACATCCCCCGCGACTACTACGAGGCCGCCCGGATAGACGGGGCCAGCCCTTTCCAGCTCTTTCGTCACATCACCTTGCCCCTCCTGAACCCTGTAATGGTTTTTTCCGCGGTCATCGGGACCATTGGCTTCCTACAGCTTTTCACCCAGGTGGTGAACCTGAACTTCACCGACCAAGGGGGCCCCCTTGGCTCCACGCTGACCCTGGCGCTTTACATCTACCAGCAGGCCTTCGCCCGTTTTGACCTTGGCTACGCAGCGGCCATCACGGTCCTGCTTTTCGCCCTTATCCTGGTCATCACCCTGCTTCAGCTTCGCCTCCTCTCCCGGCGGGTGGAATACTGATGCGGCGCCTAGCAACCCTCCTCCTCTATCTCGCGCTGCTTTTGGGCAGCGTGGTGATGTTCTTCCCTTTCGTCTGGATGTTCCTTACATCCCTCAAGCCCTTTGCCGAGATATTTGAGCTAAAACTCCTCCCCCAGGCCCCCACCCTGGAGAACTACCGGGAGGTACTCTTTGACACCCAGTTCCCGCGGTGGTTCTTCAACAGCCTGCTGGTGGCCTCCATCACCACCCTATCGGTGCTCTTCTTTGACGCCCTGGTAGGCTACACCCTGGCCAAGCTGCGCTTTCCCGGAAGAGGGTTTGTCTTCGTGCTGATCCTCTCCACCCTGATGGTCCCCACCGAGATGCTGGTCATCCCCTGGTATGTCATGAGCACCCAGTACGGCTGGGTGAACACTTACTGGGGGCTTCTATTCCCCGGACTCATCAGCGCCTTCGGGGTGTTCTTGATGCGGCAGTTCTTTGAAACCCTACCCACCGACTTGTTGGACGCCGGGCGTATAGACGGGCTGAGCGAGTTCGGGGTGTTCTGGCGCATCGCTTTCCCACTGGTGCGACCGGCCCTGGCTGCGCTGGGCATCTTTACCTTTTTGGGCAACTGGAACGCCTTTTTATGGCCCCTCATCGTGGTGCAAACCCCAGAGATGCGCACCGTGCCCATTGGGGTTGCGCTCTTCTCTAGCGAGGCTGGAACTGCCTGGAACCTCATCATGGCCGCAAGCAGCCTGGCGGTGCTGCCGGTGCTATTGGTCTTTTTCTTCTTTCAGCGCCAGATTATAGAAGGGGTGGTGCTGACCGGGGTCAAGGGCTAGACCCGCAGCGAGGCCCTGAACCCCCGCGCAGCGTAGTAGGCCTCAGCGCCGCTGTGGTACACGAAAACCCTTCCATAGCGCCGATCGCCGAACAGGACACCCCTCAAGCGGCGCATCCCGGGTGGGGTGCGCAGCCAGCTCGAGGTGCGGGTGTCAAACTCCCCCAACCCCTGCAAGATGTGGTACTCCTCCTCGCTCAAGAGCCCAACCCCCACGCCCTGGGCCAGCCCCACCGCGCTGCCTTGGGGCTTGTGTTCCTTGCGGGTGGCCAGGGCTTCGGGGTCGTAGCAGAGGCTTCTACGCCCCTTGGGGCTCTCGGCAGCGCAGTCAAAGAAGACAACCTCTCCCCTCTTATCCAGCCCCACCACATCTGGCTCTCCTCCCGTGGCCTCCATCCACCAAAGCGTCCGGAGCTTTTCTGGATGGGCCCTAAGCCGCGCTTCCACCTGGGCCCACCCGAGCCCCGGATGGCGCTGGGGGTGCTGCCCAAAGCGGGCCTCGAGCAGCCTCAAGAATTCCTCCGGGGTTGGGGCTTCGGGTAGCACACTAGGCCTCCTTCACAAAACCTTCGCACTCTATACACCGAACTTTGGCTATGCTGGGAGAAGATCAAGGGGTGAACATGACGCACTCCCATCCACGCACCCGCATTCCCTGGCTTTGGCTTGCGCTTTTCCTGCTGGCCGCAGGCCTGGGAGCCTACCTGCTGCTTAGGCCCAAGTCTACCACCGACAGCACCCCCGCGGTGGAAACCGCCCCCGTCCAGCGGGGGGTGTTCAGGGTCTCGGTTTCCGGGCCAGGCACCCTCGAGCCCGTGCAGTCGCTCTCGGTCAAGCCTGCGGTGAACGGCACCGTACTCAAACTGCCCAATGTGGGCGACCGGGTACAAAAAGGGCAGCTCATCGTGGAGCTCGACCCCACCAGCTACGCCCGCACCCTGGAGAACGCCCGCTTGGCGCTGCAAAAAGCCCAGGCCAACCTGGACAAGCTGCGGGCCGACCAGGCCAGCAACCTGGCCACCGCCCAGCAGAACCTGGCCAGCGCCGAGGCAGCCTACACCAACGCAAAGCGCGACCTCGAGGCGGCCAAGGCCAACCTAGAGGCCACCCAGAAACTCTACGAGCTGGGCGGGGCCAGCGCCCAAAGCCTGCAAACCGCCCGCGACGCCTACGCCAAGGCCCAGGCCGCGCTCGAGGTGGCCCAGGTCAACCTCAACACCGCTCGGCAGGCCCTTGCCCTTAGGAAGGGCGCCAACGCCCAAGACCTGCGCAACGCCCAGCTTGCGGTGGAGCAGGCCCGGCTGGACGTCAAGGCCGCAGAGGAAAACCTGGCCGCCACCAAAATCTACGCCCCCTTTGATGGCGTGGTCTCGGAAGTAAACGCCCAGGTGGGCAGCATCGGGGTAGGGGCCACGGTCAGCAACAGCACCGCCTTGCTCACCCTGATCGATGATTCTAGCGTCAATCTGCCGGTTCAGATTGACGAAAGCGAGATCGCCAAAGTCAGGGTGGGCCAGAAAGTAGAGGTCAGCCTAGACGCCTACAGCGGGGAAACCTTTGAAGGGGTGGTAACGGCCATCGCGCCCCAGGCCCAGATGCAGCAGAACATCGCTTTTTTCTACGTGACCGTGAACATCCCCAACCCCGAGCGCAGGCTGCGCCCTGGGATGACCGCCGAGGGAGAGATTATCGCTGAAGAAATCCAAGACGCCCTCATCATCCCTAAACGGGCTGTGCAGACGGTGCGCAACCGGGCCTATGTGGACGTTTTGCAGCCCGATGGAAGCCGGGAAACCGTGCGGGTGACGCTGGGCCCCGACGACGGAGTAAACCAGGTGGTGCAGGAGGGCCTGCAGCCCGGCCAGCGGGTGGTGCTGCCCAGCCGCAGCAGCACCCGCTCGAGCAGCCAAAGCAGCCAGGGCGGCCTGCGCTTGCCCATCGGGGTCGGGGCCCCTCCAGGAGGTGGGCGGTGACGGTGGTGGCGCTCGAGCAAGTGCGCAAGGTCTACAAGAGCGGGGCGGTGGAGTTTGAGGCCCTCAAGGGGGTCTCGCTCCAGATTCGCCAAGGCGAGATGGTCGCCCTGATGGGTCCTTCTGGCTCGGGCAAGACCACCTTGATGCAGATCATCGGGCTGCTGGATCGGCCCACCGAGGGGCGCTACCTGCTCGCGGGGCGCGACGTGACCACCCTCAGCGAAAACGAGCGGGCCGAGGTGCGCAACCAGGAGATTGGTTTCGTCTTCCAAGCCTTCCACCTACTGCCGCGTCTAAACGTTTTGGAAAACGTAGAGGTGCCGCTGATCTACGCGGGCTACAGCCCCCAAGAACGGCGGGCGCGGGCCATTGAGGTCCTGCAAAAGGTGGGCCTTGGGGACAAGCTCAAAAACCTCCCCTCCCAACTCTCGGGCGGCCAGAAACAGCGGGTGGCCATCGCTCGAGCTCTGGCCATGCGTCCTTCTATCCTCCTGGCCGACGAGCCCACGGGAAACCTAGACTCCAAGACCGCTGTTGAAGTGATGCGGCTGTTCCAAGAGCTCAACGAGGAGGGCACCTGCGTGGTCATCGTAACCCACGAACCCGACATAGCGGAGTACACCGAGCGCATCGTGCGGATTCGGGACGGCCAAGTTGAGTCCGATGCGCCCAATCCCTACCGCAAACGGGCTGTAGGAGGACTGGCATGAGTGCGGCAATGGTTTCTTCAGCTCCCCAAAAATTGCGTTCCCGGATGGCCGGGATGAACCCCTGGCAGGTCTTCTCCATAGCCTGGCGGGCCATCCTCGCCAACCCTCTGCGCTCTGTGCTGACCACGCTAGGGGTCATCATTGGGGTGGCCGCCGTGGTGGCCTTGACCATGGTGGGCCAGGGCTCCACCGCCAACATCACCCGCACCTTGCAAAGCCTGGGCACCAACCTCATCACCATCGGCAGCGCCACTGGAGGCCGGGGCCCGGGGTTCGGTCTGGTGCGCTTTGGCGGCCCCCAAACCATTACCCTAAAAGACGCGGAGGCCATCCAAGCAGAGTTCTCCGGCCGCATCGCGGGCATCGCCCCTAGCCTGCAGAGCAACCAGCAGGTAAAAGTGGGTTCCAGCAACCTGAACGCCACCGTAATCGGCACCTGGCCCGACTACGCCAGTGTGCGCAACGCCCAGCCCGCCCAGGGCAGCTTCTTCACCGAGGCCGACCTGCAAAGCCGCCGCAGGGTAGCGGTAATCGGCTACGGAATCGCGCAAGACCTCTTCGGTGGCCAAGACCCCATAGGGCAGCGCATACGGGTCGCGGGCATCTCCTTCACGGTGGTGGGGGTGCTTCCAGATAAAGGCGACACGGGCTTTGCCAACCCCAACTACCAGGTGATGGTGCCCCTCTCTACCTACCTGCAGCGCCTTGGCCGCAGCAGCACCGGAGAACCACGGGTCCAGGCCATCTACATCCAGGCCCCCGACAAAGACGCTCTTCCTCAGCTACAACAAGAGCTTACCGATTTCATGGCCCAACGGCGCAAGACCACCGACCCCAGCGAGTACGACTTCAGCGTGCAGAACCAGGCCGATGCGTTGGCCTCGGTGAACCGAGTTACCCAGACCATGACCCTCTTCCTGGGTGGTGTAGCGGGAATTAGCCTCCTGGTGGGCGGGATTGGCATCATGAACATCATGCTGGTCTCGGTCACCGAACGCACCCGGGAGATCGGCATCCGCAAGGCCCTAGGGGCCAAACCCCGTGACATCCTCACGCAATTCCTGGTGGAATCGGTCTTGCTGTCGGTGGTGGGGGGTACTTTAGGAATCCTGCTGGGGCTGGCCATGGCAGGCAGCGTGGGGCAATTCCTTCGAATCAGTCCCATCTTTGACCCCTTCAGCGTGGTGCTGGCCTTTGCCTTTTCGGTTGGGGTCGGGGTTTTCTTTGGCTACTACCCCGCGGCCCGCGCCGCCCGGCTTGACCCGGTGGATTCCCTGCGGTACGAGTAGGACCAACCAGCTCGAAAAAACCAAGCCATCCAAAGCAAAAGCGCCCCCGAAGGGGCGCTTTTGGCAGACCTTGACAAGGGAAACCAGCTTTACCGCGCCTTCGGCGCCAACTCCTTAGAAAGGAGGTGATCCAGCCGCACCTTCCGGTACAGCTACCTTGTTACGACTTAGCCCCAGTCATGAGCCTTACCCTAGGCGCCTGCCTGTGGCTCCCGGCGACTTCA
>NZ_QWKZ01000027.1 GCF_003574085.1 Meiothermus luteus
GTGAAAATTGTGTCGGCTGGCGGTACAGGGGGTATGCTCTCGAGGTCTACGTCAAATTCCAGGTCTTCCAGCGCGGGTGCGGCTGAAGGAGGTGAAGGAGTGGAAGGTGAGACGGAGGGGACCAGTTCGGCAAGCTCCACCCCCTCCCGCTGCAAGGCGGCCTGGGCCTGGGCCATGTCTGGAAGAGGGCCCGGGGGCGGCGGGGTTTCCTCGGGGGCTGGCGGAAGGCTAACCTCACCGGCCATCACCTTGGCCAAGAAGGCCAGGATGTCCCGCTCAACTACGGTACCATCGGGGCCGGTGCCCTGGAGCTGCCGCCAGTCTATGCCGTTCTCCTCCGCCAGACGACGGGCCAGCGGTGTGATTTTGACTTCGCTCATGCTCCTTACATCATAGCGCAGAAGCAAGTTTTTTCACGTACATCTGGCGCCCGAGCCCCTAAAGCCAGTTTTTGGTATCTCAAAGATCACTCCTGCGCCTCGTCGTGGGTGGCATTCTCACGGAGCCCCTGCCCGAGCAGGGCCAGCATGGGTACGGCCACCACCAAAAGGAGCAACACGGCCAGTAGCCCTTCCACACTGGAGGAGCCTAGCACAGGTGGGTCAAGCCAGGGTCAGGCCTCGTCCTTGCTGGGGTTTTTATGCTGGGCGCGCTGGCTGGCCCTTATGCCGGCGTCAAAGTCTATCTCCATTGGAGGCCGGTCATCCATGTCCACGAAGACCGAAGGGTGCTGTCTACGCGGCTGAGGCTGCTCGGCCCTGCGCTGGCTGTGGCGCCCAAGCTGGAAGGACACCACCGCCACCACCACCAAGGCGACCAGAACCCCTATGGCCCATCCCAAGGACATAACCCCATCCTACTCCCAAAGGCGCCCCTGAGGGTTTGCCCCATAGCCCTCACGGGAAGATTTTTCTGTGGAGGCGGCAACAGTCTAGATGACCTCCCGGAAGCCCACCGCCTCCGCCCTGGCCTGGAGCTCCCGCTTCAGGAGGGCGTGCTCGGGTTTGTCCAGGTAGGGGTCGGTCTCTAGAATGGCTTGGGCCAGCGCCCGGCTTCGTTCAATAATCTCCTGGTCGGAGGCCAGGTCGCCCAGGCGCAGGTCCGGCATCCCCGACTGCCGCAGGCCCCGCAGTTCGCCTGGCCCCCGCAGCCTTAGGTCTTGTTCGGCGATGTAGAACCCATCGTTGGAGCCCTCAATCACCCGCAGGCGCTCTAGGGTGCGCTTGGAGGTTTCGCCCGCAATTAGGATGCAGTAGGCCTCCAGCCCTCCCCGCCCCACCCGTCCGCGGAGTTGGTGGAGCTGGGCTAGGCCAAAGCGCTCGGCGTTTTCTATCACCATCAGGGTGGCCCTGGGGATGTCTACCCCAACCTCAATGACGGTGGTGGAGACCAGCAGGTCAAACTCTCCCCGGCGAAACCGCTCCATCACCGCGTCTTTTTCCTCGGGCTTCATCCGGCCGTGCAAAAGGTCTATGCGGGCTTCCGGGAGGAGGCTTTCCAGCTCCTCCCGCAGACGGGTGGCTGCGGCCAGCTCGAGCGTGGCCTCCGAGGCGCCCTCTTCGATCATGGGGGTAACCACGAAGACCTGGTGCCCTTTTTGGATTTCCTGCCGGGCGAAGGCGTAGGCCTGCAGGCGGGTTTTCTGGGTGAGGAGTTTGGTCCTCACGGGGATGCGCCCTGGGGGGAGCTCGTCTATTTGCGAGACCTCCAGGTCGCCGTACATGGTGAGGGCCAGCGAACGGGGGATGGGGGTGGCAGACATCACCAAGACGTCCGGGCGCTGGCCCAGAAGCCTCCTTCGCTGCAGCACCCCGAAGCGGTGCTCCTCGTCAATGACCGCCAGCCCCAGGTCGTGGAACTCAACGCCGTCCTGGATGAGGGCGTGGGTGCCCACCACCACCTGGGTCTGGCCGGTTCGCAGGCGTTCCAGCACGGTCTTCTTTTCCCCTTGGCTTAAGGAGCCCACCAGCAGGTCTACCCGCACCCCCAGGGGGTAGAGGTAGCGGGTCAGGTTCTCAAAGTGCTGTTTGGCCAGGATTTCGGTGGGGGCCATCAGGGCCCCTTGGGCCCCGTTCTCCGCGGCGATGTAGAGAGCGGCTGCGGCCAGCACGGTCTTGCCTGAGCCCACATCCCCTTGCACCAGCCGGGCCATCTGCCGCTCGGACTGCATGTCGGATAGGATTTCCCCCAAAACCCGCTCCTGGGCCCGGGTGAGCTGGAAGGGTAGGGTGGCCCGGAAGCGCTCGAGCATCCCCGGGGTCACCTTGAACATCCGCCCCAGCAGGGCCGAGCCCCCCGATGTGATCATCACCTTAAGCTCCAAAAGCAGGTACTCGTCAAACTTGAGCCGGTATAGGGCTTGCTCTAGCTTCTCCTCTGTATCGGGGAAGTGGGCCTGGCGCAGGGCGAAGTCCAGGCTGGGCAGCCCCTGGTCTTTGACGTAGGCCTCCAGTGGGTCGGGCAGGTGGGGGAAGGCCTGCAGGGCCCGCCACACCAAGCGGCGCAAGAAGGCTTGCCCCACCCCTTCCTTCGCACCGTAGACCGGCACAATGCGTCCGGTGGAGAGGGATTCGCCCCCTTCGTCCTCAAAGTACTCCACCACCATGGATATGGCCCCCCCGCGCCGCTGCACCCTGCCGGTGAGCACCAGGCTGGCGCCTTCGGGCACCTGCTTGAGCACCCAGGGTTGGTTGAACCACACCCCTGTGAACTTCCAACCCCAGGCGTCCATAAAGCGCACCTGGACGAGCTGCATCCCTTTTTTGGGGGTTTTAACCAGCTCTCGGCTCAAAACCTTGCCCACCACGGTGGCCTTGCTACCGTCCTCGGCGTCGCGTATGCTTCCCAGGGTCCGTCGGTCCTCGTAGCGCCGGGGGTAGTAATGGAGCAGGTCGCGCAGGCTTCGCAGGCCCAGCTCGGCCAGCTTTTTGCGGCCGCCGGGGCCCAGCTCGAGGACCCCCAGCGGAGCGTCAAGGTCGGGCCCCAAGGGTGGGGTGGCAGACGGGCAGGGTTCGCTTGGCACTTTGGCTTGGCCGCCCAGCAGCGCGATGGCCTTTTTGAGCCGCTCGAGGCGGGTCTGGAGGTCCATCCCGCGGTAGCCGGAGAGGGTCCTTTGCACCTCGGGAAAGGGACGAGCTAGGTTCTGCACCAGCTTTTCCAAGCCTCCTGCCACCACCCGGTCACGGGCCCCGTCAGCCAGCTCGCGCTCCAAAGGGCGCAGCAGGCGGGTGCGCAGCTCCTCCATCGCCCTCATTGTAAAAGCGCGGATTGTCCAGGGGTTCATGGTCGGTTTTGGAGGGGTTCGTATACTTGATGGGTATGGCTCTGACCGAGGTTGAGGTTTTGTCCAACGGCCTGGTGCTGGCTGTGGAGGAGCGCCCCTGGAGTCCGGCGGTGGCCATGCAGCTTCTGCTGCCGGTGGGGGCGGTTACAGACCCTGAGGGAGTGGAAGGGGCGGCCAGCCTGCTGGAGGGCTGGCTTTGGAAGGGGGCTGGAGGGCGCGACGCGCAAGCCCTAGCGGACGCATTTGACGCTTTGGGGGTGAGGCGGGCCAGCGCCAGCGGCTTGGAGTACACCACCTTTGCCGCCGAATTCCTGGCCGATAAGCTGCGGCCGGTGCTGGCCCTTTACGCCGATGTGCTGATGCGGCCCCATCTGCTTGGGGAGGACCTGGAGGCGGTGCGGCAGGTGGCCCTGCAGGAGCGAGCGGCCTTGGAGGACCAGCCCCCTAAGAAAATGTTCACCGCGCTGCGTCGGGCCGTCTTCAAAAGCCCCCACGGGCGCAACCCCGATGGGGAGAAGGCCCACCTCGAGCGGGCCACCGCCCAGGCCCTCCGGGAGGACTTTGCCCGGCGCTATAGGCCCAAAGGGGCCATACTAGCCTTGGTGGGGGGGGTGCGCTTTGAGGAGGCCAAGGAGGCGGTGGAGGAGGCCCTAGGCGGCTGGCGGGGAGAGGGGGTGCCCCACCCACCGGTGGAGCTCAGCGCCCCGCACGCGCTGCACCTCGAGCAGGCCACCGCCCAGGTGCAGATTGGCTTGATCTACCCCGACGTAACCCCTGCCCACCCTGAGTTCTACACCGCTCGGCTGGCGGTTCAGGTACTCTCTGGGAGCAGCAGCAGCCGCCTTTTTACCGAGGTGCGAGAGAAGCGGGGGCTGGTCTACTCGGTGTACGCCACCCCCAACGGGGTGAAGGGCTACAGCTACCTGAGGGTCTACGCCGGAACCACCCCTGAGCGGGCCGGCGAAACCTTGCGGGTGTTGCAAGAGGAAATCACCCGGCTCTCCGAAGGGGTGACCGAGGGGGAGCTGGAGCGCACTAAGGTAGGCCTGCGGGCGGCTTTGGTGATGCAGGATGAGTCCTCCCGCCAGAGGGCAGCCAGCGTGGCCCGCGACCTCTATCAGCTGGGGCGGGTGCGCTCTTTAGACGAGATAGAGGCCCGAATCGCGGAGGTGAACCTTTCGCGGATCAACCGGTACCTGCGTGAAAACCCCTACCGCGGCCCCTGGGTGGCCACTTTGGGCCCCCGTAAGCTAGCCTGAGGAGCGGATATGACCAAAACTCGAGCTGTGGAGTTCAAAGAGGCTGTGCTCCCCAACGGCCTAAGCGTGATCGCCGAGGTGAACCCAGAGGCCAGGAGTGTGGCCCTGGGCTATTTTTGCAAGACCGGAAGCCGCGATGAAACCCCCGAGATGGCCGGAGTCTCGCACTTTTTGGAGCACATGCTCTTCAAGGGCAGCGAGCGGCGGGGGGCCCTGGAGGTCAACCTAGAGTTTGACCGGATGGGGGCGCAGTACAACGCTTTCACTTCCGAGGAGAACACCGTTTACTACGGGGCAGTGCTGCCGGAGTTCGCCTTGGAGCTGCTGGAGCTGTGGACCGACCTGATGCGCCCGGCGCTGCGGCTGGAGGACTTTGAAACCGAAAAACAGGTCATCCTGGAGGAGATAGCCCTCTATGAGGACCGCCCCCAGGTGATGCTCTTTGACCGGGGCCGGGCCCGTTACTTCCGCGGCCATCCCCTAGGCAACAGCGTGCTGGGCACCCGGCAAAGCATCGGCGGGCTGGTCCGGGAGCAGATGGTGGCCTACCACGCCCAGCGCTACGTGCCCTCCAACCTGGTGCTGGCCCTGGCCGGGCGGGTGGACTGGGAGCGGGTTTTGGAGCGGGTGGAGGCCCTGACCGCAGCCTGGCCCCAGGGGGAAGCTCCCCGGGGCTACCCAGAGCCCTCGCCGGCCACCGGCGAGCTGCGGGAGCCCTACCCTAAGGCCACCCAGGCCTACATCGCGGTTTTTGCACCGGGGGTTTCTGCCCAGGACCCGCGGCGCTACGCGGCCCAGGTGCTGGCCAGCATCCTGGGGGAGGAGGGCAACAGCCGCCTTCACTGGGCCCTTACCGACAAGGGCCTGGTGGAATCGGTGGGGGCCGGGGTGGACGAGGCCGACCGGGCCGGGATGTTCTATGTCTACGCGCAGACTGCCCCACAGAACGAGGAGCGGGTGCGGGACATCCTGCGCTTTGAGCTGGAGCGCTTTGAGCGGGAGGGGGTTAGGCAGGAGGAGCTCGAGCGGGCCAAAAACAAGCTGGCCACGGCCCTGGCCTTTGCTGGGGAGACCCCGATGCGGAGGCTGATGAGCGTGGGGCTGGGCTACACCTACAACCGGACCTACGAGCCCGTGGACGAGGTGGCCCGCAGGATAGCCGGGCTCACCCTTCGGGAGGTCAACGCCCTTCTGGAGGAAAAGCCCTTCAGCCGGAGCTTCTTCTACACCCTGGCGCCGGCCTAGCGGTCATCTCGGCCGGGCCAACACCAGCGTCCAGTAGGTGCGGTAGGTGTTGGAGGAGCTGCCCTCCACCAGGGCCGCCCCAATTTCGCTGAAGCTGGGGTTTTTGATGGCCTCGCAGTGGCCGCTTTTGCTCTCCAGCCAGCCCCGGAGCACTGTGTTCATATCGGGGTAGCCGGCGGCGATGTTCTCCCCCCAGCTAGCCGCGCTGTAGCCGGTCCGGGCGATGCGCTGGCCGGGGTTGGAGCCATCGGAGCCGGTGTGGGAGAAGAAGTTGTGCTGCTGCATGTCCTGGCTGTGGGCCTGGGCGGCCCCCTCCAGCAAGGGGTTCCAGGTTACAGGAGGCGATGGACTGGGGAAGTCCTCCTTGGCACAGCGGCAAGGGGCCGCTCGTATTTGGTTGAGGGCCTGGGTAAAGGTGTTGCTGTTGAGGCCCGTGCCGGCGGCATTGAAGGCGATCGCGCTGCAGGCCGGCAGGCTTCCGCTCGTTGTTGGGGGAGGGGAGGTTTCGGGCCAGGCGGGAGGGTTGCAGGCCGCCAAGGCCAGCAGCAACCCAGCCGGTACCCAAGGCTTCATGGCTCCTATCCTGCCACGCCCAGGGGCCCAAAGGCCATTGAGCCTCCTCTTAGGTAATGTAAACCTGTTCTTCTTGCTGGTGGCCCTATCATCAAGGGGTGAAAGCGTGGCCCTTGCTTCTGAGCCTGGTTTTCGGTCTGGCCTGGGCCCAAAGCGCCCTGGAGTTCGAGGTGCTCCAGCGCACCAACCAAGCGCGCGCAGAGCATGGCCTGCAGCCCTTGCAGTGGGATGCGCTGGCCTACAAAGCGGCCCTGGGCCACGCCCAGGATATGCTCCGGCGGGGCTTTTTTGCCCACCAGAACCCCGACGGCCTGGGGGTTGCCGAGCGCCTGCGGGCCGCGGGGGTGCTCGAGGTCACGGTAGGGGAGAACCTGGCCAGCTTTGAGGGTTACCCCGATGTGGAAATTCCGGCGCGCGCCCTTGCGGGTTGGATGAACAGCCCCGGCCACCGAGCCAACCTGCTCAAGCCCGAGTTCACCCACCTGGGGGTGGCGCTGGTGCGGGAGGGGCGCAGGGTGATGGTGGTACAGAACTTCATCGGGCGGCCCTTTGACCCCCAGGTGCGGCTTCTCCCCGCCCAGGCCGAGCGCACGGTGCTGGTGCTTTGGGGCACGGCGCCCGGTACGGTAGGGGTGTTTGTGGGCAACAACCTCTACGCCCGACTGAATCCGCCCATCCAGGCCCGCCTCGAGCTCCCCCCAAAAGCCGAGGTGAGCTATGCGGTGTTTGATGGGCAGACCTGGTGGGCTGCCCGCAACGGCGAGCGCGGGCTGCGCCTGGAAACCACCCTCGAGAAGAGCCGGGTGCCCGGCCGGCGGGTTTTGCTCAGCCTTCCTGCCGGCCAGTACGCCCTGGCGGTGGGGGCCGAGCCGCGCCTTTGGCAGAACCTCTCCGGGCCGGTGCGCCTCGAGCTCGTTCTGCCCGGCACGCTGGAAACCCTGTGGTTGGGCCTTCGCCAGGGCAGCAGGGTTAGCTTCACCCACCGGGTTCCGTTGGGGCCCTAGCAGCACCCTCCTTCATCCCAGGGGCTAAAGGTCTGTGCGGAGCGCAGCTGGTGGACAATCAGCCACGGCCCGTGGACAATAAGCACCAATGGCTGAGATCCTTCCTATCCGCCTGTATGGCGACCCTATTTTGAAGAAAAGAGCCCTGCCGGTGCAGGATTTTAGCGGTATTCCCGAGCTCGCCCAAGACATGCTCGAGACCATGTTCGAAGCCCGCGGGGTGGGGCTGGCCGCCCCGCAGGTCGGCGTCAGCCAGCGGCTCTTTGTGGCCGCAGAGTACCAGGAAGAAGAGGAGGAAGAAGGCCCCGAAGCCCCCCTCAAGACCCGGGTCAAGGAGATTTATGTGATGGTGAACCCGGTCATCACCTACCGCGAGGGGCGGCAGTCCATCCTCGAGGGCTGCTTATCCCTGCCCGGCCTCTACGCCGAAGGGGCCCAGCGCGACCTTAGGGTGCGGGTGGAGTACCAGAACGAAAAAGGTGAGAAGAAGGTGCTCGAGGCCGAGGGCTATCTGGCGGTGGTGCTCCAGCACGAGATAGACCACCTCGACGGCATCCTCTTCTTCCAGCGGATGAGTTTCGCCGATAGGCAAAAGTTCCTCGAGGAACACCGCGAGGACCTGGCCGAGTTCCAACGGAGGGCCAAGGCCTTCTTGCGCGAGGAGGCCGCGCGCTCAGGGGTCGGCCGGCATCGCTAGGTCGTCCTAGGGGAACCCCCACAGCTTAGCTATGGCCTTGCATCCAGTACGACGCAGACTCGCTTTCTTTGGCTCGCCGGCCTGGGCCGTGCCGGTGCTCGAGGCCCTCTACCGCCACCACCAGGTGGTGCTGGTGGTCACCCAGCCCGACAAGCCCGCCGGACGGGGCCTGAAGCTCACCCCCTGCCCGGTGGCGGCCTGGGCCGAGGAGAGGGGCCTGCGGGTGGAAAAACCCGCCCGCTTGCGCAAGAACCCCGAGTTTCTCTTGCTTTTTAAGGAGCTGGCCCCCGAGGTGGCGGTGACCGCGGCCTATGGCAAAATCCTCCCCGCCGAGTTGCTAGGGGTGCCCAAATACGGCTTTCTGAACCTGCACCCCTCCGACCTACCCAAGTACCGGGGCCCGGCGCCGGTGCAGTGGACGCTCATCAACGGCGAGACCGAGACCGCGGTTTGCATCATGCAGACCGATGTGGGCATGGACACCGGCCCGGTGGTGGCCCGCTGGCGTACCCCGGTGGGCCCCGACGAAACCGCCCTGGAGCTCTCCGAGCGCCTGCGCGATAAGGGCATTGAGCTGCTGCTGGCGGTCCTGGCCGACCTCGAGCACCTCCAACCCATTCCCCAGCCCCCTGAGGGCACCCACGCCCCCATGCTGCACAAAGACGATGGAAAGATTGTCTGGGAGCGCACCGCGCAGGAAATCTACAACCGCCATCGGGGGGTGCAGCCCTGGCCGGGGAGCTGGTTTGAGTTTCGGGGCAGGCGGGTGAAGGTGCTGGGCCTCCTCAATGAAGGGATGCCCTGTGCCGGTCCGCCCGGCACGGTGCTGCGGGTGGCCCCGGGGCTGACGGTGGCAGTGGGCCAGGGGTGCGTGACCCTTTTAGAGGTCCAGCCGGAGGGGAAAAGGCCCATGTCTGCTGCCGAGTGGGCTCGAGGGGTGCGGCTTTCGGTGGGGGAGCGCTTAGCGTAGGCTGGGTCATAATGGTCTAACCCATGAGCGTTCCGCCGAAAGCTGTGCTGGCCGGTCGTTACCGTCTCCTGGCTCCCCTGGGGGAGGGGGGTATGGCCGAGGTCTGGCTGGCTTCCGACCTGCGCATGGACCGGCGGGTGGCGGTCAAGATACTCCACGCCCACATCCACCCCAGCGAGCGCCAGCGGTTCTTCCGGGAGGTCAAGGCGCTTTCCCAGCTCTCTCACCCCGGGGTAGTGCAGGTCTACGACCTGGGGGAGGAGGAAGGCCGAACCTACTTCGTGATGGAACTGGTGGAGGGGGGCAGCTACGACCGGCTGGGGCCTTTTGAGGACGGTATGGAGGGCCTGCGCCTTCTAGCCGCCTCGGCGCGGGTGCTGGAGGCGCTGGACCACCTACACGCTCGAGGGGTTATCCACCGCGACCTTACCCCCAGGAACATCCTGGTCACCTCCGAGGGCCAGCCCAAGGTGATGGACTTCGGTCTGGCTTACCTTATTCAGGAAAGCCGCCATCTTACCCGCACCGGCATCACCGTGGGCACCCCGGAGTACATGGCCCCCGAGCAGGCCAAGGGGCTCTCCCTCACCCCCCAGGCCGACCTCTACAGCTTCGGGGCGGTGCTCTACCGCACCCTCACCGGCAAACCTCCTTTTGAAGGGGAAAACGACCAGTCGGTGTTGTATCAACACGTCTACGAACCCCCTCGGCCACCTCAAAGCCTCAATCCGGCGGTTCCTCAGGAGGTGGCCGAGCTGGTCATAGCCCTGTTGCACAAGAACCCCTCCGAGCGGCCGGCCGGGGCCAAGGTGGTCCACGCGGCGCTCGAGGAGGCCTTGCGGGCCTACCGGGAGCACCTTTCCGCCACGCCGAGGGCTGGGGCCAGCCGCAGCGGCCACTACCCCAGCGGCCCCGCCAGGCCGGAGCGGCTCGAGCTTGCGGGCAGCTTTGACCTGGCCGGGCAGGTGGCCTGGCCGGGGGAGCTGGTGGCCCACGAGGGGCGCTTGTGGGTGGGGGCTGGACAGGGCCTGGCCCGCTTTGACCTGACCGATGGTTCGGTTCACCGCCAGCGCCTAGGCGACGAGGTCTCGGCCCCGCCGGTGGTGACCCCCTCGAGGGTCTACGTGGCGGCCTGGGATGGCCGCCTGACCGCTTTGAGCCTTTCCGGAAAGCCCATGCTCAGCTTTCCTACCCGCGCCGAGATTACCGCTGCCCCTTTGGTGGCCGAACTCGTCTATTTGCCGGGTCGGGATGGTTTTCTCTACGCCCTAGACGCCGGGGGAACCCTGCGTTGGGGTTTTCAGGCCGGCAGCGAGCTTTCGGCCACGCCCACCTTGTACCGCGGCCTTCTGTTTGTGGCTGCCGAAAGCGGTTGGCTCTTCGCATTAGACCCCGTAAGCGGCCACCTTCGCTACAAGGTGGAAACCGGCCCGGTGCACACTGCGATTCCAGCCCGCGGGGGGCTGCTTTTTATCCCCACCTGGGCGGGGGAGCTACACGCTTTTGACCCGCTTATGCGCGAGGTGCGTTGGACCTACGACCTGGAGGGCGAGCTCTGGGGTGCGCCGGCTGTGGATGAGCAGCAGGTTTACGTGGCGAGCTGGGCCGGGAGGCTCTACGCCCTGCGCCAAGACAGCGGAGACGAGGTGTGGAGCTTGGAGGTGGGCAAGGTTACGGGGGCTCTTTCGGTGGCCCATGGAGTGCTCTACCTGGGCACCGAGGAGGGCCGGGTGCTCGGCGTGGAGGCCAAAAGCGGGCGGCTCCTTTTTGAGGCCAGCGGCCTGGGCCCCATCCAGGCCCCGCCCCTGCCCTACCGGGGGGCTTTGTATGTGGCTACACTGGCGGGGAAGTTGTACTGGTTTGCCTAGGCTGCCTAGTAGGATAGAGCCATGCCCCTTACCCGGCTTGTGGTGCGGAACTATAAGAGCTTGGGGAAGATTTCTCTAGAGCTTGGGAGCCTCGCGGTCTTTGTGGGCCCTAATGGTTCTGGAAAGAGTAATGTGCTGGACGCTCTGCGCTTTGTTTCGGATGCCTTGAGCATCAACCTTGACTACGCTATACGCGAGCGTGGGGGCATAAACGAGGTTCGCAGACGCTCGAGCGGTCGGCCCAACAACTTTCGAATCGAGCTTCACCTTGCACTAGAGCGCTGGCATGCCCAATACGCCTTCGATATCGAAGCCGTTCGAGGCTACGACTATCAGATAGCGCGCGAGGAAGTCCGGGTATCGTCGGTGGAGCCGGTTGATACGAAGGAACACTTTTTTGTTGTCGAAAGAGGCTTCCTCAAATCATCTTCACCTAAACTCAGCGCGGCTAGCAGCCCGCAAGACCTGTACCTGAGGGCGGTTTCGGCAGAAGAGGGGTTCAAAGAGGTGTTCGAGTACCTGACCCGAATGACTGTGTATAACCCCAACCCTGCTACCATCCGCAACCTACAAGACCCCGATGCCTACCCGATCTTGCGCAGGGACGGCAGCAACCTACCGGGCATCCTGCGTCAGATGCGTGCGACGCCTGAGCGCTTGGAACGGGTGCAGGAGTTTCTCTCCAAGATTGTTCCTGGTGTAATGAAGGTGGAGCCGGTGGTGCTGGGCCCCAAGGAAACCCTGCATTTTTTCCAGCGGATGGACAACAAAAATGACTGGCGCTTTTATGCCAGTTCGATGTCGGATGGTACGCTACGGGCGTTGGCGGTGCTGGTAGCCGCCTTCCAGACTTCGGTCACGCTGGCGGGGGTCGAGGAGCCAGAGGTAGCCCTTCACCCGGGCAGCACCTTCGTGCTGGCCGATGCGCTGATTGAGGCCAGCGACAGCCGGCAAATATTACTGACCACCCATAGTCCGGATTTGCTAGATCACGAGGATATTCCGCCTCAGTCGCTCTTTGTGGTTGGCATGGAACGCGGTGTGACTGAGGTTCAACCCATCCCAGAAGCGCAGAAGCAGCTTATCAAGGAAAAGCTGTTTACAGCCGGAGAACTGTTGCGGCAGCGTCAGCTCGAGCGGCCCGCAGCATTTCAAGATGCCCTCCTATGAGAGTTGTGCCCATTGTAGAAGGACATGGTGATGTGGAGGCACTACCAGTGCTTATTCGTGGCTACTTTTCCAAACTGGACGTATTGAGACCGCTCAGGGTTTCGCGTAACCGCTTCATAAAAAGTCCAGACGAGCAGGGTCGTTACCTCGAGCTGGCGCGGAGGAATTTGGGAGGCGTGGGCGCGGTTCTCGTTTTGCTGGACGCCGACGACGACTGCCCGGCACAACTGGCGCCGTCGTTGGTGCAGGGTCTCTCTAAATCTGGCCTTGATTGTTTTGTGGTGTTGGCAAAGTGTGAGTTCGAGACCTGGTTTTTGGCGGCTGCGGATTGCCTGGGATTGGGTGGATTACCAGCAGATTTGGAGGAGATTCGCGGAGCTAAGGAAGAGGTGAAGCGCCGTTTGGGAAAGTACTCGGAAACTGTAGATCAGGCTAAGCTAGCGGGAAAGTTAGTCAAAAACTGCGATCCTGGGGTGCTCCGGGGGCGCTCGGCTTCGTTTGATAAGCTCTGGCGTGAGCTGGAGAAAATTGCCAGACTTGCAGATGCTTAGCGTTCAGCTCACCGACGAACAGCAAGCCATCGTAGCCCACAACGAAGGGCCCGCGCTGGTGTTCGCGGTGGCCGGGGCGGGCAAGACCACCGCGCTGGTGCACCGCCTGGAGCGCCTGGTGCGCGAGCGGGTCTTTGAGCCGCGCAAGATGCTGGCCACCTCTTTTAGCCGCATGGCGGTAGACGACCTGAGGCGCGCCCTGGCCCGCTGGCCCCACACCCAGGGGGTGCGGGTCTCCACCCTGCACGCGCTGGGCTACCGCATCGTGCGCAAGGCCGCCTCGGAGGGGCTTTTGAAGCTGGCCGAGGTCAAGGAGGAGGGCGCGGAGCAAGCCCTTTTGCAGCGAGTCCTGCGGCGGGCCCGCGAGCTGAAGGTGCCTTGGGTAGCGGAACTGGAAAACCTCGAGCCCGAAGACTTCCTGAGCTATGTGGGGGCCTGCAAAGGCAACCTGCGGTACGCCAACCTGGAGGAGGCCGCGCTGCCCTCCCAGGCCCTCAAGGTGGCCGCGCAGGCCGAAGCACCCAAGGGGCTCGAGTGGTACCTCGAGCTGTACCGGCTTTTCGAGCAGGTGCGGCGCGAGGAAGGCCTCCTCACCTTCGACGACATGCCGATGCAGGGCTGGGAGGTGCTGGTGCGCTACCCGGACATCCTGCAGGTTGTACAAAAAGCCTTCCAGGCCGTGCTGGTGGACGAGTTCCAGGACGTGAACCTGGCCCAGTCGGAGCTGCTCGACCTGGTGACCGCCCCCCACCGCAACTACATGGCGGTGGGCGACGACGACCAGACCATCTACGAGTGGCGGGGGGCCAGCCCGCGCTTCATCCTCGAGTTTGAGCGGCGCTACCAGGCCCGCAAATACCTGATCCGCGACACCTTCCGCTGCCCGGCCCCGCAAGTGGCCTTAGCCGGGCGGGTGATTGCGCAGAACCAGCAGCGCGAGCCCAAGCGCCTGAGCCTGACCAAAGGCTTTGCGGGCCGGGTGTACGTGCGCCTGGAGCCCCACCCGCCCGCCCAGGCGCAAAGCCTGGCGAGCGATATCGCCGGGCTTTTGGCCCAGGGCCATCGCCCTTCTGAGATGGTGGTGCTGGTGCGGCTTTATGCCCAGACCCCCTACCTCGAGCAGGCCCTGATCGAGCGGCAGATTCCCTACCAGGTAGTGGGCAGCACCCCCTTTTACCAACGCCCGGAGATCCAGGGGCTCCTGGCCTACTTGTACCTGGCGCAGCCGGGCCGTCTGGAAGGGGATTCCAAACGCTTCTGGCTGCAAATCTACAACACCCCCAAGCGCTACCTGAGCCGCGCGTTGGCTGATGCGGTCTGGTGGCGGGTGGAGCAGGGAGCCTCGCTTCTGGATGCGCTCAGGGCGGAGGCCGCCGGGGCAGAGGAGCGGGTGGCCAAGCGTCTGATTGAGCTGGCCGATTTGTTTGAATGGCTGGGCGGGATGCTGGAACGGGCCTCGGCCCATGCGCTGCTGGAGGCGCTCGAGGCCCGCCTTGACTACCGCCGTCACCTGCTGCGCTCCTCGGGCTTCTACGAGGTGGGGGCGGGCAGGGCCGAGGGGGTGCGGGCTTTTTTGGAGTACGCCCGTGACAAGGGCAGCGTGGCCGACCTGCTGCGGCACATTGGGCTTCTGGCCCAGGAGCACCTGGGCGACCCCGCCCAGGATCCCCGCGAGCGGGTTAGCCTGATGACCATCTTTCGGGCCAAGGGCCTCGAGTGGCCCCTGGTCTTTATCCCCGACTGCAACCAGGGCACCCTGCCCTATAGCGGCTCGGAGAACCTCGAGGAAGAGCGCCGCCTATTCTACGTGGCCCTGACCCGTAGCTCGGCCTATACCTACCTGTACGCCCTATCCAGCCTGCCGCTCTCGCCCTTTTTGCAGGAAGCCGAGTACCTAGAGGTGCTGGGGGCGGTGGAGCGGGTGGGCGAGGCCCTGGCCCTCCCGCCCGACCAACTTTCCACCGCCCAGACCCTGGCCCTGGCCCGGGGCGCGCACAAGCTGGGCCTGGAGCGCTACTTGTACCGCTGGTGGAACGCGGCCCAAGCCCCCGAAGTGGCCGCCAAGGTGCTGCGGCTTTTTGCCCGGGCCGAGCAGGCCGGCTGGCTGGAAGCGTTGGGGCTTTCGTCCGAGGCCAGAAGCCTCTGGGAGGCCTTCAATGTGGAGCCGGGCCAGGGGCCAGCGGGCGAGTTTGCCGGCCTCGAGCGCTTCCTCCTCAGGCCATCTTCTCCCTCCAAACCGCCCGTGTTTATGCCCGGTCAGAAGGTGAGGCACCTTCAGTTTGGTCCTGGCGTAGTGGTGGATTTAGAGGATGGGGTGGCCACCGTGGAGTTTGCGGACGGGGTACGCAGGCTGGCGCTGCGCTACGCGAGGCTCGAGGTGCTCTAGCCCTCCGGTGGTCCTGCGGCCAGGGCGGCCAGGCCCCTTACGCGAAGGACTTTGGACACTCAGGCCCGGGCCGGGTGGAGGCCCGCGCCACTAGGGTTGGCTCAAAGCGTTGGGTTCTGGGGGTGCCCCTGTAGCCTCGGATGCGCTCCATCAGCAGTCGGGCGGCGGCAGCTCCCATGGCCTCAATAGGCTGAGCCAGGGTAGAAAGACCCCGCGTTTCTGTCCAGGGGTGGCCATCAAAACCCAGCAGGCGAACCTCTTCGCCAGGCCTCAGGCCCTGCCGCTCGGCCTCCTCCAGCACGCCTAGAGCCAGCAGGTCGGCGCCGGCAAAGATGTTGTAGGGAGGGGGGGCCAGGCGCATGAAGTACTGAAGGGCCAGCCGCCCACCGTCCGCGGAGAAGCGCGAGGCGAAGACATGGTCCTCGGGCAAGGAGCGGCCGGCCTCCCTCAAGCCTTCGCGAAAGCCGGCCACCCGTTCCCTTCCTACCGTGTTGCGCATGACCTCGTCCAGCTCCTCTTGCATCTGAATGGCGAAGAACTCTCCTGGAAACTGGGCCAGGTGGGCCGCGGCCATGCGCCCCCCTAGGTAGTTGTCCATGTAGGCCGAGTCGTAGTGGGGGCTGTAGGCGTCCACCAGCACCACAGGGCGTTCGGTGGGGAATTTTTGGTTGGGCAGAAGGTAGGCTAGACCTTGGGAGGCCACCAAAAGCCCGTCGGTTTGATAGGCCAAAGAGCGGTTTTCCAAGTAGCGACGCAGACGAGTGGGCGAAAAGATGGGAAAAAGGGCGATTTCATAGCGCTCCTCGCTCAGAACCTGCTCTATGCCTTCCAGCAATCGGCTGTAGAACTCGGTAGAGATGACCGGGAGTATCACCGAGACCGTATAGCTGCGTCCACCGGCCACCCGCCGGGCGTGGGGGTTGGGGCTGTAGCCCAGGTCGGCCATCACCGAGAGGACCCGGTTGCGGGTTTCCGGGCGCACTGAAGGGTGGTTGTTGAGTACGCGGCTTACTGTTCCGATGCCTACTTGGGCGAGGTGGGCGACTTCGTGGATGGTGGGTTTGCGCTTAGCCACAGGAGGATTCCTTCCCGCAAAGGGAGTGTTTTGCTAAAGTCTAGCACACCGTTTCTGAGAGAGGGACAGGCGGGACGCCGGTGTTACTTGGCGTGGGGCTTCCGGAGGAATAGGGCGATGAAGAGGGGGTTGGTTGGGCTTTGTGGCGTAACTTGGTTTGGTGGGGGTTCGTTACCTGACTGGGGCATGTGAATAACGCCGGGGTTGGCCGTCGGCTCAGTTAAACTCTTGTGAGGACAGCGCAGAGAGGAGGCGGCCTTGCGTGTGGCGTTGACAAGCTGGTTGGCTGGGCGGCGGCTCGAGGTTGTGGGCGGCCTTTTGGTGCTGGGGGGGTATGGCTTGCTCTTTTCCGGCTTGTATTCCTCCTGGGGGGCCCATCTGCTGACCCTGCCTGGGCTGGCCCTCCTGGGCTGGAGCCTGGGCCTGGGGGGAGCGGCGTTGCTGGGCTTGCTGAACGTTCCCTTGCAGGTGGTTTTGCCCAACCTGGACCAAGCGGCGTGGGACGCAGGGCTTTATAGGGCGGTTTACCTTCTGGCAGGGGCTGGCCTGCTGACCAGCTTGGCGGGGGGTCTGGCCCGCCACTATTACGACCGGCGGCTGATGGACGAAGGGGCAACCGACCCCGAGCCGCGCCCTGACCGAAACACCGAGCTAACCCTTTTCTCTCGGATGCACGATGGACTGGCTCAAGACCTCGAGCCCCTGGCCCTGGTGCAGGCGGTGGTGAACACGCTGCACGAGTACCCTCGCTTCGCAAGCGTGGGGGTTTACCAATCCGAAGGCCCGGCCCTCCGGCTGGTCTATGCCCAAGGCAGGCAGACCCTACCCACCTACCTTGATGCCGATCATGAAATTGTCCTGCGCGCGGCCCACAAGGCCGAGATGGTGGTGACCCGTTCCCCTGGTCGCAGCCAGGCACTGTTGTTGGGGGAACGCGGTTGGGTGGCGCTGCCCCTGGTGGTTCGGGGCCGGGTGGAGGGGGTGCTGGTGGCGCTTGGCCTGGGCGAGGTGCACCCCCGCGACGTGCGCTTCTTGGAGGGGGTGGCTGGGCAGCTCAGCCTGGCGCTGGACCGGGCCCAGGCCTACGAGGCCCTGCGGGAGCAGGAGGCGCTGTACCGCACCTTGCTGGAAACCCTGCCCGATGGGGTAGCCCTGCTGGATGGTTCTACCCTGCTCTACTTGAACCCTGCGGGCCTGCGCGGCTTGGGCTACACGCGCTTGGAGGAGGTGGTGGGCAAGCCTCTGGCCCACTTTGTTCACCCCGACCATCTGCCTAGGGTGGCGGAGCGGATCCAGCGTATCCTTGCGGGGCAGGGCGACCAGCTCGAGGAAATTCGCCTGATTGCGGGGGATGGTCGGGCGCTCGAGGTGGAAGCCTTGGGGGCCTTGGTGCAGTTTGAGGGCCATAAGCGGGTGATGATCTCAATCCGCGATATAGCCGAGCGGAAGCGCCAACAAGCCCGCATTGAGTACCTGGCCTACCACGACCCCCTCACCGATTTACCCAATCGGCGTAAACTCTGGGCTGAGGCCGAGAGAATTTTTGTTCCCGACCGGCGGAAGCGCGGAACCCCGGCCCTCATCTACCTGGACTTGGACAACTTTAAAGTCGTGAACGACACCCTGGGACACTCGGCGGGGGACGAGCTTTTGCGGCAACTAGCCCGGCGAATCCGCGAAGTGTTGAGGCAGGATGACCTGCTGGTGCGGATGGGGGGGGACGAGTTCGCGGTCCTGCTTCCCTCCGCGGATCGGGATTCCGCCCTGGCGGCGGCCCAGCGGATTAGGAAGGTCTTTGAGCAGCCTTTTGCTCTGGGGGACCAGCTCATCTACGCCCAGCCCAGCATGGGGCTGGCCCTCTACCCCGAGCACGGCGAGACCCTGGATGCCCTAGCCCGGGCCGCCGATGTGGCCATGTACCAGGCCAAACAGGCCCGGATGGGCATTGCCATCTATGACCCGAGTCAGGATATGAACTCTTTGGAGCGTTTGGAAACCATTCAGGAACTGCGGAGGGCCATCCAGGAGGGTCGGTTCTTAATCCAGTACCAGCCTATCCTGGACATTCAAAGCCGCACGGTGAGCAAATGGGAGGCCCTGGTGCGCTGGGAGCACCCCACCCGTGGCCTTTTGCACCCCGGGGAGTTCGTTCCCCTGGCTGAGGAGGCGGGGTTGGTAGGGGAGCTTGACCTGGCGGTGCTGAAGCAGGCTGTGCAGCACCAGAAGCACCTGGGGGGGGAGCTGGCCATCAACTTCTCAGCCTTCACCCTGGCACACCCTCACTGGGTCCGCGAGGTGGTGCGTGCGCTGGTAGAGGAGAACCTGCAGCCGGGGTTTTTGTGGCTCGAGATAACCGAGTCGGCTTTGCTGCCCGAACGCCAGAAGTGGCTGGGGGGCTTGGTGGCCCTGCGCGGTTTGGGCATTCAGGTGGCCCTGGACGACTTCGGGATGGGCTACTCCTCGCTGGCCCACCTAAAGCAGGTGCCGGTAGACCTCATCAAGATTGACCGGAGCTTTGTGGAGGGGATCGGTCGCGACCCGATTTCGGAGGAGATTTTGAGGGCCGTGCTCCAGCTGGCCCGGGCCTTTGGCCTGAGGACCCTGGCCGAAGGGGTGGAGAACGAGGGCCAGCTGGACTGGCTAACCCGCCACGGGTGCCACTACGCCCAGGGTTACCACATCGGTCCTCCGATGTCGCTCCAGGAGGCCACCGGGATGCGCCGCCTGGCCTAGGTCCTTGCCTTGGAAGCAGGCCTCCCTTTTTGGGGTCTTGCATATTTTATCGCTTAGCTGTATAAGTTTTACATGCAGGCGGCGGGTCTAGTGTCTTGACACAAAGAGGGCAGAATTTTATATTCCCTTTAGTCAAAATCCTTATCGCTCAAGGTTAAGTCCGCTCCGGCGAGGGCGCGAACCTTCTTAGTGGAGTTCACCAAGAAGGTTTTTTCGCTTTTTTGGTAATGCGAATAGGTGCGGTTAGCGAAAGGAGGAAGTGTGCAGCAGGTTATAAAGCCCGAGGAAGTGCTAAAAGAGTACCACCCGCCCCTCACCGACCACGAAGCCCTCGTCGAGGCCCATCGGTGCCTTTACTGCTACGACGCGCCCTGCACCCACGCCTGCCCTACCCATATTGACATCCCCAAGTTCATCAAAAAAATCGCCAGCGGCAACCTGGTGGGCTCGGCCCGCACGATTTTGGAGGCCAACCTGATGGGGGCTACCTGTGCGCGGGTCTGCCCGGTGGAGGAGCTCTGCGAGGGGGCTTGTGTCCTGAATGCCGAGGAAAAGCCCATCATGATCGGGCGCTTGCAGCGCTATGCCACCGACTACGTCTATGAGCGGGGCATCGATGTATTCAAGCCAGGTCCGCCCACAGGAAAGCGGGTGGCGGTGATTGGGGCTGGGCCTGCGGGCCTGACCTGCGCGGGGGAGCTGGCCAAGCTGGGCTACAGCGTGACCGTATTCGAGAAGCGCGAGTTGGCTGGTGGGCTTTCCACCTACGGTATCATTGTGCTACGGGAGCCGGTGGAGGTGGCCCTGGCCGAGGTGGAGATGGTCAAGCGGCTGGGGGTGGAGGTCAAGACCGGAATGGAGCTGGGCCGCAACCTTTCTTGGGAGGAGGTGCGGGCCGGCTACGACGCGGTCTTCTTAGGCGTGGGCCTGGGGGCGGTGCCGAAGCTCGGCATTCCCGGAGAGGAGCAGGTGGTGGACGGCCTGAGCTACATCGAGGCCTCCAAGATGAACCCGGCCGGGCTAAAGGTGGGCCGGCAGGTGGTGGTGATAGGGGCCGGCAACACCGCGGTAGACTGCGCCACCATCGCCAAGCGGCTGGGGGCCGAGCGGGTGACCATGGTCTACCGCCGCAGCGAGCGGGAGATGACCGCTTACCCGCACGAGTACGAGTTTGCCAAGAAGGAGGGCATTGAGTTCCGCTTCCTCACCCAGCCGGTGGAGGTGTTGCTCGAGGGGGGGCAGGTGGTGGGCCTCAAGTGCGTGCGGATGCGCCTGGGTGCCCCCGACGCCTCGGGCCGGCCCGCCCCGGAGCCGGTGCCGGGTTCGGAGTTCGTGCTTCCCTGCGACCAGGTGGTCAAGGCCATTGGGCAGGAGAAGCCCTGGCTGGCCCAGATGCTGGGCCTCGAGACTGAAAAGGGCTTCATCAAGGTGAACCAAGACTACGAGACCAGCCTGCCGGGGGTGTATGCCGGGGGTGACTGCATCCGGGCCAGGGGCTCGGCCTCTACCGTGATGGCGGTGCAGGATGGCAAGCTGGCGGCTTTCGCGATTCATAGGCGGCTCACGCAAAGCCTGGGTATGGCGGCGGACTAGAAAGGAGAGAAAAGATGGCCGATTTGTCCATTAATTTCGCCGGAATAAGGTCCCCCAACCCCTTCTGGTTGGCCTCGGCCCCACCCACCAACTCCGGGGCTCAGGTGCACCGCGCTTTTGAAGCGGGCTGGGGTGGGGCGGTCTGGAAGACCATCGGGGCGCCGGTTTTGAACGTTTCCAACCGCTACGGGGCCTGGCACTATGGCGGCCAGAGGATGCTGGCCATCAACAACGTGGAGCTGATCTCGGACCGGTCCTTGGAGGTCAACCTGAGGGAAATCCGCGACGTCAAGCGGCACTGGCCCGACCGGGCAGTCATCGTTTCAGCCATGGTGGAGTCCAAGCCCGAGGCCTGGCGGGAGATCGTGCTCAAAATTGAGGACACCGGGGCCGACGGGATTGAGCTTAACTACGGCTGCCCGCACGGCATGAGTGAGCGGGGCATGGGTTCGGCGGTGGGCCAGGTGCCCGAGTACTGCCAGCAAATCACGAGCTGGGTGACCGAGGTGGCCCGGATTCCGGTCATCGTGAAGCTGACCCCCAACGTGGCCTCGGTGGTGCCGCCGGCTCGAGCCGCCCTGGCCGCGGGGGCCCATGGCCTTTCCCTCATCAACACCATCAACTCCATCATCGGGGTTGACCTGGATACCTTTGAGCTAATCCCCAACATCGGTGGTAAAGGGGGGCACGGAGGCTATGCCGGGCCTGCGGTCAAGCCCATCGCCCTGAACCTGCTTTCTTCGCTGGGGGTGGACGAGGTGGTGCGGAAGTCGGGGGTGCCCATCTCGGGCATGGGGGGCATTACCACCTGGAGGGACGCTGCCGAGTTCCTGCTCCTGGGGGCTACCAGCCTGCAGGTCTGTACCGCGGTGATGCACTACGGCTTCCGCATCATTGAGGACTTGGTGGACGGTCTGAACGCCTGGATGGACGCCAAGGGCTTCAAGACCATTGCCGAGGTGGTGGGCAAAAGCCTCCCCCGCATCTCCGACTTCAACGACTTTGACCTCTCCTTCCGTGCGGTGGCCCGCATCAACCCCGAAAAGTGCATCCGCTGCAACCTTTGCTATGTGGCCTGCAACGATACCGCCCACCAGTGCATTGACCTGGTAGACGCCCAGGGCAATGTGGTGCCACCCTTCCGCTACGACGTCCACTCCAACGGCAAGCGCGAAGCGTTGAGCACCCGGCCCCAGCCCAGGGTGCGTGAGGAAGACTGTGTGGGCTGCCGGCTGTGCCACAACGTCTGCCCGGTGGAGGGCTGCATTGAGATGGTGGAGGTGCCTTCGGGACGGCCTCCGGTGACCTGGCGGGAGCTGATGCAGACCCGGCCGGAAGTCACCGAGGACTGGTCGGCCATGGAGCGCTACCGCAAGGAGGTGGGCATTGAGATTCACTAGTTTCGCAGGGGGGGCGGGTTATGTATATTTATTACTTTTTTGAGGGTGCTGCACAGCCAGGGAGGAAGGCGCGATGGGACTGCTGATTAAAAACGGCGAAATCATCACCGCAGACGCCAGGTACAAGGCGGACATCTACGCCGAGGGGGAGACCATCACCCGCATCGGGCAGAACCTCGAGGCTCCCCCGGGAACCGAGGTGATTGACGCCACGGGCAAGTACGTCTTTCCGGGCTTCATAGACCCCCACGTGCACATCTACTTACCCTTCATGGCCACTTTCGCCAAGGATACCCACGAAACCGGCTCCAAGGCGGCCCTGATGGGTGGCACCACCACCTACATTGAGATGTGCTGCCCGAGCCGAAACGATGATGCCCTTGAGGGCTACCAGCTTTGGAAGAGCAAGGCCGAGGGGAACAGCTACTGCGACTACACCTTCCACATGGCCGTCTCCAAGTTTGACCCCAAAACCGAAGGGGAGCTGCGGGAGATTGTGGCCGACGGCATTAACTCCTTCAAGATTTTCCTCTCCTACAAGAACTTCTTCGGCGTGGACGATGGTGAGATGTACGAGACCCTGCGGCTGGCCAAGGAGCTGGGGGTGATCGTGACCGCCCACTGCGAGAACGCCGAGCTGGTAGGGCGGTTGCAGCAGAAGCTCTTGTCCGAGGGGAAGACTGGCCCCGAGTGGCACGAGCCCAGCCGCCCCGAGTCGGTGGAGGCCGAGGGCACCGCCCGCTTTGCTACCTTTTTGGAGAACACCGGAGCCACCGGCTACGTGGTGCACCTCTCCTGCAAACCTGCCCTGGACGCGGCCTTGAGCGCCAAGTCGCGGGGCGTACCCCTCTACATCGAGTCGGTGATTCCCCACTTCCTCCTGGACAAGACCTACGCCGAGCGGGGCGGGGTGGAGGCCATGAAGTACATCATGTCGCCGCCCCTGCGGGACAAGCGCAACCAGAAGGCCCTTTGGGATGCCTTAGCCCAGGGCTTCATTGACACCGTGGGCACCGACCACTGCCCCTTCGACACCGAGCAGAAGCTCCTAGGCAAGGACGCCTTCACCGCCATCCCCAACGGTATTCCGGCGATTGAGGACCGGGTGAACCTGCTCTACACCTACGGGGTGAGCCGGGGTAACCTGGACATCCACCGCTTTGTGGACGCGGCCAGCACCAAGCCTGCCAAGCTCTTTGGTCTATTTCCTCGCAAGGGCGCCATCGCGGTGGGGAGCGACGCTGACCTGGTGGTCTACGACCCCCAGTACCGGGGGACCATCTCGGTCAAGACCCAGCACGTGAACAACGACTACAACGCCTTTGAAGGGTTTGAGATTGATGGCCGGCCGGTGGCGGTTACGGTGCGGGGCCGGGTGATGGTGCGCGACGGGCAGTTTGTGGGGGAGAAGGGTTGGGGGCGCTTCCTCAAGCGGGAGCCGATGTACTTTGGCTGAGCCGAGGCTTAGGGGGCTCGAGGTCGCGAGGAAAAGGTTATGGTAGGTGGCATGGCGCAGGCGAATCCGGCTTCTTCTCCTGGGACGGGGCAGGTTTCCTCCCCTGTTGTTTCGGTCCAGAACGTCTCCATGGTGTTCCCAAACGGAACCGTGGCGCTGAAGGAGGCCAACCTCGAGGTTGCCCCAGGCGAGTTCATAAGCCTTATCGGCCCTTCAGGCTGTGGTAAGACCACCTTGTTGCGCCTCTTGGCGGACCTTATCCAGCCCACCTCGGGTCAGATTCGCATCGGCGGCAAAAGCCCGGAAGAAGCTCGGAAAAGCCGGGCTTATGGTTACGTTTTCCAGGCCCCTACCCTGATGGAGTGGCGCACGGTTCTTGCCAACGTGATGCTGCCCCTGGAAATCATGGGTTTTCCCGGCCCGGAGCGTAGGGCGCGAGCCGAAAAAATGCTGGCCTTAGTGGGCTTGGAGAAGTTTGCCCGACACTACCCTTGGCAGCTTTCGGGGGGGATGCAGCAGCGGGTCTCCATTGCCCGCGCGCTGGCCTTTGACCCGCAGCTTTTGTTCATGGACGAGCCCTTTGGGGCCTTGGACGAGATCACCCGGGAGAACCTGAACCTGGAGCTGCTTCGGCTCTGGCGGGAGACCGGCAAAACCATTGTTTTTGTAACCCACTCCATTCCCGAAGCGGTCTTTCTTTCCACCCGCATCGTGGTCATGACCCCGCGCCCTGGCAAGATTGAGACCGTGATTCCGGTAGACCTGCCTCAGCCCCGCACCTTTGAGACCCGCGAAACCACCCGCTTTTTTGAGCTGGCCACGGCGGTGCGGGAGGCCCTACGCAAGGGGCATGGGTATGAGGTGGCCGAGTGATGCGGATTTCACCCAACTTGTTGCCGATGCTGGTGGTGGCCCTGGTGGTGCTGGCCCTGTACTGGCCCATCATGTACCTGGTCAACATTCCGGTAGCCCAGCGGGCTTTGGATACCGGGGCAGCCCTGCCGTGCCAGACGGCCTTTGAGTGCGCCAGCCAGCTTCGCAGCCCGGTTCTGCCCTCCCCCCAGCAGCTTTGGGGCGGCTTCGTGAGCCTGATGTTTCCCTTGGACTCGCCAAACGCCATTCCCCTCAACGCGGCGGTGACCGCCTTAGAGACCCTGGTGGGCCTGCTGCTGGCTACGCTGGTGGGGCTTTTCTTTGCGGTGGGGATAGTAGCTTCCCGGGCTTTTGAGCGGGCCCTTTTGCCCTGGATTGTGGCCTCTCAGACGGTCCCCATCATCGCCATTGCCCCTATGCTGGTGGTGGTCCTCGGTCAGTATGGTGTGCAAGGCTGGATTCCAAAGGCCATCATCGCAGCCTACATTGCTTTTTTCCCCATCACCATCGGCATAGCTAAGGGTTTGCAAAGCCCTGACCCGTTGGCCCTTGACCTGATGAAGACCTACAATGCGGGGAGCTGGCAGACCTACCTTAAGCTGCGCTTTCCCGCCTCGGTGCCCTACCTGTTCACCGCCTTCAAGGTGGCCATGACCGCAGCCCTCATCGGGGCGATTGTGGCTGAGATTTCCACCATCAGCTTTCAGGGCATCGGCAAGATGCTGGCCGAGAACTCCCGCGCCTCGGACGTGGTGGCGATGTGGGTGATTATGTTGGCCTCAGCTGCCTTGGGCATCTTCTTGGTAGCGATGGTGGGTTGGCTCGAGCGTCTCCTTACCCCCTGGCGGCGCGCCCAGGTTGCCCCCAGGCCGAAGGCCCGGGTGGCCGGACGGGAGGTGGGCGCGTGAAGGGGTGGAGCCTTCTGGTCATGGGCTTTGCCCTACAGATTGCCTTTATCGTGCGCTGGTGGAAGGAGGTTGAGGTAGCCCCCTTGGGCCTCCGCCTTCTCATTGCTTTGGGGGTGCTTCTCCTGGGGGTGGGGTTGGCTCGAGTGGCCGCTCAGTTCGCCCATGCCCGCAACCCCTTGCTGGGCTTTACCCCGGCGGCTCTGACCCTGTTGGCCCTGTTGGTTACTGCGGAGGCTCTGCTGCGGGCCTACCAGGTGCCCCCAGGGCTGGTCCCCACCCCTACCCGGGTGGTGGCTACCCTGCACGGGGTCCGCGATGTGCTCCTGCAGGACGCCTATCAGACCGTGCTCAAGGAAGCCCTGGTGGGCTACTTGATAGGTTGCAGCCTGGGAGTTTTGACCGCCTTTTTGGTGAGCCGGTACCTGTTTTTGGAACGGGGCTTTCTACCCTACGCCACCCTTTTTAGCAGCATCCCCATTGTGGCCTTAGCCCCGGTGCTGGTCAAGATGGTGGGGATTGACTGGCCCTCCAAGGCGGCCATATGCGCCATTACGGTCTACTTCCCGGTGGTGGTCAATACCTTTCGGGGCCTGACCGAGGTGAGCCCCATGTCGCTTGACCTGATGCGCTCTTACGCCGCCAGCGAGGTGCAGCAGTACCGCTGGTTGAGGCTTCCCAACGCGCTGCCCTTTATTTTCAACGCCCTGAAGCTGGGCACTACCCTAGCCATGATCGGGGCCATTGTGGGCGAGTTTTTTGGGGCCAACGGCCAGGGGCTGGGCTTTCGCATCCAAATTGAGGCCGGCCGGTTTGGCTTTGACATCGTGTGGGCGGCCATTATCGTCGCTTCGGCGGTAGGGATTGCCTGGTACGGCCTGGTGGCCTGGGTGGAGCGGAGGCTCACCGGGTGGCACGTTTCGTTCCGCAACGGCTAGAAGGAGGGACCATGCCCGCGGGTTAGACAAGAGTTTGCGAAGGAAGCCAAGGCTTTAGGTGGTGTCTGGAGGTCTGGCAGAAGGAGGTACCCTATGAAAAAGTGGACGGTCTTTGCAGTGCTGGCGTGCTTTTTGGTGGGCTCGCTGGCAGGCGCCCAGCAGAATCTGATAAAGGTAAATCTACAGCTCAAATGGTTCCCGCAGGCCCAGTTTGCCGGGTTTTTCGTGGCTAAAGAGCGGGGCTTTTATCGGGCTCAGGGGCTGGATGTTACCCTCCTGCCCATCGGGGATCAGTCGCCTATCCAGGTGGTGCAATCCGGGGCCGCCGACTTCGGCACCACCTGGATTGCCGACCTCCTCACCGCAAGGGAGCGGGGCATTCCGGTGGTCCACATCGCCCAGATTTTCCAGCGTTCAGGCTTTACCTTGGTGGCGCTAAAGTCCACCGGAATCAAGGACATTTGCAGGGACATGAAGGGCAAGAGCGTGGGGGTCTGGCCCTCGGGCAACGAGTACCCGGCGGTGGCCCTCTTCCGCAAGTGCGGCCTGACCAGCTCGCTTGACCCTCGCGCCACAAACCCCGACGTTACCGCAGTGACCTATCCCTTTGACCCGGCCTTGGTCTTTCCGGACAAGGTGCAGCTCGTCTCGGCGATGATTTACAACGAGGTGAACCAGATTGCCGGGTTGGGCTACGACGAGAGCAAGGTGGACATTTTCAAGCTGGCGGACCTGGGCATCAACCTGTTGGAAGATTTGCTCTTTACTACTGAGCGGGTACTCAACGACCGCAACTTCAAAGGCTCAGGCCTTACCGGGCGGCAGGTGGCAGCGCGGCTTATAAGGGCTACCCTGCAAGGGTGGAACTGGGCCGTGGCCAACCAGGCCGAAACGGTGGAGAAGTATGTGCTGCCGGTTTGCGGCAACACCTGCAAGGGCTCAGGCACCCGGGCGGACGCCAAGGAGCACCAGACCTGGCAGATGGCTGAGGTTGCCAAGCTCTACAACGCCGGGGCTACCACCAAGGGTTGGGCCGGTTTCTTGGTGCCTGCCGACTACCAGGCTTCGGTGCGGCTGTTGCGGGAACAGGGCATTCTGACCAGAGACCCGCCCGCGGCCACGGTGGACTATGGCCCTTGGGAACTGGCCACCGGTAAGCGGGCTAGGGACTGGAAGTAGGGAAGGGGGCGGTTGCCCGCTTGGTCCGGGTGAAAGGCCAGGCACCTTTGCTTTTCGCTTGGGCCAAGCGGGTAGGTGGAGGGTTGCTGTGCTCAATCCGAAGCGAACGCTGGCCGAGCTGAAGGAGCTGCGTGACCTGACCGCTGACGAGAACGGGGCCTGGCGGGTGGCCTGGACGGACACCTGGCTGAAGGCCCGGGATTGGTTCAACCGGAAGCTGGAGGGCTTGCCCGTAGAGCAGCACTACGACGCCGCGGGCAACAACTGGGTCACCCTAAAGGGCGAGAGCCCAAAAGCCCTGCTGATTGGGGGCCACCTGGACTCGGTGCCGGGTGGGGGCTGGCTGGACGGGTGTTTGAACGTGCTGGCGGGCCTTGAGGTTTTGCGCCGGATCGCCGAGGAGTACCAAGGAAAGCCTCCCGTCACCGTGCGGCTGGTGGACTGGGCCGACGAGGAGGGGGCCCGCTTTGGCCGAAGCCTCTTGGGTTCCTCGGCCTTCTCGGGTACCCTGATGCCCGAAGCCGAAAAAGACCGCACCGACAAGGACGGGATTCGCCTAGAGGACGCGCTTAGGCGCTGCGGGGTGGAGCTTGGCCGGATGCTAGAGGCCCAAAAAGAGCAGGAAAACGCCGCAGCCTACCTCGAGCTGCACATTGAGCAGGGCCCGGTGCTCTTGGACATGGGCCTACCGCTGGGGGTGGTGCTCGGCACCTTTGGGGTGGAACGCCACGCCATCACCTTCCGCGGCCAGGCCGCGCACTCCGGCTCAACCCCCATGCACAAGCGCAAGGACGCCTTCTTGGCTGCGGCCAAGATGGCCCCGGAAATCTACCACATCACCGACCGCAACGGGGGGGTTTGCACCATTGGGAGCTGTGTGACCAAGCCTGGCATCGTGACCAGCGTGGTGGCCGAGTGCACCATTACCCTAGACCAGCGCCACCTGGACGCGCAGGCCCTGGCGCGGCTCAAGTTTGAAGCCGAAAAGGCCAGCCAGCGCTTTGCCCGCGAGGGGGGCTTGCCTGAGCCTGAGTGGCAGACCATTTGGAGGATTGAACCTATCCTCTTCCACCCGGTGCTGATTGAGCTTTGCGACGAGGCCATTCGCGAGGTGGCGGGGGTCTCCCACCGCCTGCCCTCGGGCCCATTGCACGACGCCGCCGAGGTGGCCCGGGCGGGTATCCCCACGGTGATGATGTTTGTGCAGAGCCTGCACGGTATCAGCCACAACAAGATTGAGGACACCAAGGAGGAGCACATTGAGATGTCGGTAAGGGCCCTGGACCGGCTGGCCGACAAGGCCATGCGTTGGATTTTGAGCCGCTAGTAGGCAGCTTGGTTTTCAGTGCTTTGACCTCTTGATGAGCCTACCCACCCTGCGCCAGATTCTGGAGCTTCCTGCCTTTGCAAGCGCAGAGATTTTGTCAGGCCAGACCAAGCTGGACAACTACATTACCTGGGTACACGTGGCCGAGGTGCTGGACGTGGCCCGGCTTTTGTCCGGTGGTGAACTGGTGCTTTGTACCGGCTTAGAGCTCGCTCGGAGCTCGCCTGAGGCCCGTGTAGCCTATGTGCGTTCCCTGGCCGAGGCGGGGGTGGGCGGGCTGGGGCTGGAGCTGGTGCGGTGGTTGCAGGAGGTACCCACTGAGATGCTCCAGACCGCCCGGATGCTGCAGTTTCCCATTTTGGTATTCCGCACCGAGGTGCGCTTTGCCGAGCTGACCCGCGCTGCCCACGAGCGCATTCTTCGCCCAGCTCCCGGCCCAGAAGAGCCGCTGCTAGAGGCGCTGGTGGAAGCTCTCGTGGAGACTGGGCGGGACAAGCGCTTTTTGGATGGGCAGCTTGGCGCAGTTCTGCGCCTTCCCAGTCGGCCAAGGAGCACTCTCCTGGCGACCCTCGAGGCCCTGCTTTCGGCACAGTTCAACATTGCTGAAACCGCCCGCAGGCTGGGGGTTCGGCGGCAGAGCGTTTACTACCGACTGGAGCAGCTAAGGGGAATGCTAGGCGATTTGGAGAGCCTCGAGCGACGCTTTGGCCTTTGGGTGGCTTTGGAGTTGCTCAAGCGTGGGGCTTCTGGCTGATTCACCGGACTCCTGGGTGGAGTTTCCAGCTTGACAGCCTTCCGCCTGTGGTGTAACCTTACGTCTTGGACGAGGTTCTACCCCAAGTCCAAAAGCGCCCCATCGGAATAGCAAGCCGGGCCACCCTAGCTCAACTGGTAGAGCACCCGACTTGTAATCGGAAGGTTGTCGGTTCGATTCCGATGGGTGGCTCCAACAAGGGCAGGTGGCCGAGTGGTTAAAGGCGACAGACTGTAAATCTGTTCTCTTCGGAGTTCGGAGGTTCGAATCCTCCCCTGCCCACCAAGGCGCTCCATGGGCGCGCCAAGGCTGGTAGCGGCAAGCTGCGAGCGGCGCGAGGCGCCCCTGCGGGAATAGCTCAGTTGGTAGAGCATCGGCTTCCCAAGCCGAGGGTCGCGGGTTCGAGTCCCGTTTCCCGCTCCAAGCGCATAGGCGAAGGGCTGGGGCCCTCCCCAGCCACAAGCCTTTTAGGAAGCGCTACAGCGCTCTGCTCGGGTAGCTCAGCTGGTAGAGCACACCCTTGGTAAGGGTGAGGTCGTCGGTTCAAGCCCGATCCCGAGCTCCAAGCCCACACCGCCCGTTCACCGCTGCGGGCGGTGTGTTCCTGAGAGAAAGCGGAAGCCAAAGGAGGCAGTCATGGCCAAGGGCGTGTTTGAGCGTACGAAGCCACACGTGAACGTAGGGACGATTGGGCACGTGGATCACGGGAAGACGACGTTGACGGCGGCGATCACGTATGTAGCGGCGGCGGCGAATCCG
>NZ_QWKZ01000028.1 GCF_003574085.1 Meiothermus luteus
CGCCCAACCCGTCCCCCCGGGTGCTCCTGCAGGGCAGCCAGGCCGCCTACAGCGGCTCCAGCCCCGCAGCCCACCTGGCCGCAAACCCCAGCCAGATGCTCAGCCTCTGGCGGCTGGCCACCGGCAACCAGCTCCCCCCGCCCCCGGTTCCTAGCCTAGACTTTACTCAAAGCCGGGCGGTGGCCTTCTTCTGGGGCCAGAAGCCCACCGGCGGCTACAGCCTGCAGTACGCAGGCAGCCAGACCGTGGGCAACACCCTGCGGGTTACCCTGCGCCTAAACAGCCCACCCCCCGGGGCCATCCTGACCCAGGCGATAACCAGCCCTTTCGTGATTCTTGAGGTGCCTGGGCACTTTATCCGGGTGGAATTCATAGACACCAACGGGCGGCTCCTGGCCAGCGCAAGCCTGTAGGCCTAACCCTCCCTGCGGCCCCGGAAAACCAGCCGGAAAGGAACCTCGCGCAACCCCAGGTCCTCGCCGATTCGGTTGCGGAGGTACCCTTCAAAGGCCCGGGTCACGAACTCAGGGTAGTTGCAGAAGAAAACGAAGGTGGGCGGTGCCACCTCGGGCTGGGTGACGAAAAAAAGCTTGAGCGGCTTGCCCTTGAAGTTGGGCATCTGGGTTCCCAGGCTCCAAACAGAAAGCCAGCGGTTGAGCTCCGCCGTCTCAAAGCGGGTACGGGCCAGTCCGTAAAGCCGCACCGCCTCGGAGAGCAGCTTGTGCAGGTTCTGTCCAGTAACCGAGGAAACGAAAACGGTGGGCAGATGGGCGATGTGGGCAAGCTTAACCGCCAGGTCGGCCCGCACCCGTTTGGCCTCCTCTTTGCCGATGAGGTCCCACTTGGTGATGGTCACAACGACCGGCTTGCCCACCTCCAGGGCCTCGTTGGCCAGTTTTAGTTCGTGGTCCCCCAGCTCTTTGGGGTCCACCACCAGCAAAACCACATCGGCCTCGCGGATGGCCCGGTGGGCCCGCAGAATGGCCTGCTCCTCCACCCCGGTCTCGGGCCGCTTGCGGATGCCGGCGGTGTCCACCAGCAAGAACCGGTTGCCCCCGTAATCAAACTCCACATCTATGGAATCCCGGGTGGTGCCGGGGGTTTCGGAGACAATCACCCGCTCCTCCCCTAAAATCGCGTTCAGAAGGCTAGATTTGCCCGCGTTGGGACGGCCCACGATGGCCAACCGGATGGGCACCACCTCGGGCTCGCTCTCCTCCTGGCGCACCGGCAGCGAGGCCCAGATGCGCTCCACCAGTTCGTCCACGCCCCGGCCGTGGGCCGCGCTGGTAGGCAGGGGTTCGCCGAACCCCAACGCGTAGAGCTCTCCCAGGTAGGCCTCGTGCTTAGGGTCGTCTACCTTGGTGGCCACCAGAAGCACCGGCTTGCCCTTACGGCGTAGGAAATCGGCGACCTCGAGGTCGGCCGTGGCCAGGTCGCTTCGGCCATCCACCGCGAAAAGCACCAGGTCGGCTTCCTCTATGGCCCGCTCCACCTTCTGGCGGATTTTCTCCTCCCACACATCCCCTGACCATAGCCCGCCGGTGTCCACCAGTTTGAACCGGCCCCGCTCGCTCTCCACCACCCCCTCCTTGAGGTCACGGGTGACCCCCGGCGCGTCCGCCACTACGGAAAACCGGCTCCCGGCCCAGGTGGCCCGTTCGGGAGACTGCCTGAGCCCCAGAAGCCGGTTGAAGAGGCTTGATTTGCCCACGTTGGGGCGGCCTACAATTACCACTCGGTACATAGCCTCCCCCAGAAACAGCGTTCCTGATGTTACCATGCCCCCAACGGGAATACGCCAGGGAGCCGCGGCGCGGGCCAGTTTACCAGGGCCGCAGACCATCTATACTAAGCCCGTGCAGAACACCAATCCCTTGAAGTCGCTGGTTGAGTCGGCTCCGTTCAACCGGGGCGTAACCGCAGCCATCCTGTTCGCTGCGGGGTTGGTGGGCTTAGAAACCTATCCTGAGCTGCTCGAGGCCCACGGGGCCTTGCTCAAGCAGCTCAACCACCTGGTGCTGAGCCTCTTCGTTGTCGAGCTGTTGCTCCGGTTCGCCGCCGAGTGGCCCCACCCGCTGCGGTTTTTTCGGGGTTGGAACCTCTTTGACCTGACCATCGTGGCCCTGAGCCTCCTTCCAGGTCTGGGCGAGTACGCGGTGGCGGCCCGGTTGTTGCGGCTCTTGCGGGTTTTGCGGCTTATTCGCACCCTCCCTGAACTGCAGGTCATCCTGGGGGCCCTGCTGCGCAGCATACCCTCCATTGGGTATGTGTTCGTCCTGCTCCTCCTGCTCCTTTACGTCTACGCGGTGGCTGGAGTGTTCCTCTTCGGTGCAAACGATCCCTTCCACTTCGGCAACCTGCACAAAGCCCTCCTCACCCTCTTCGGCATCCTCACCCTGGAAGGGTGGGTGGAGGTCTTCCGCATCCAGTATTTCGGCTGCCAGGAGTTTGCCCTTCCTCAACCTGAGCTTTGCACCGCCCCGCAGGCCCAACCCTTGGCCGCCGCGGTCTACATGCTCTCCTTTGTGCTGCTGGGCACGCTTATCTTCCTGAACCTCCTGGTGGGCATCGTGGTCAACAGCATGGACGAGATGCGCAAAACCCTGCACCAACCGCCCGCCGGGTCCGAGGAGGCCCAAGCAGCGATAGAGGAGCGGCTCAAGGAAGCCCTGGCCTTGCTCCAACGGCTCAGACAGGGTTAGGGCCCCACCGGAGGAGCACTCGAGGGCGCTTCACCTTATGCTGGTGGGGTGCAAAGGGTAGTGGCCCGGGAAGGCAAGGAAAAGAAGGTGCGCAACTTCTACCCTGGGCTCTTTGCCGACGAGCTGGCCGAGGTCCCCCAGACGCCTGGGGTGGTGCGGGTGTGCTCGAGCCAGGGCGGGTTCCTAGGGGTAGGCTACTACGACCCACAAAGCCGCCCAGCGGTGCGGGTCTACCGCTTTGAGGAGGGGCCTTTAGACACCGCCTTCTTTGCTGCGCGTTTTCGCCGGGCCCAGCAGAAACGCGCCGGCCTAGGCCCCAGCCACCGCCTGGTGCACGCCGAGGCCGACGGGCTGCCGGGGCTGGTGGTGGACCGCTTCGGCGGGGTGCTGGTAGTCCAGGTACGCAACCGGGCCATGGAGGCCCTGAGAGGGGCTTGGCTTCCCGCGCTGGTGGAAACCCTGCGGCCCGAGGCCGTTTACGAGCGCTCCGATGTGGAGCAGCGCCGGCTGGAGGGGCTGGAGGAGCGGGTAGGACCGCTCTATGGCCTCGCCCCCACCGAACTTTTGGTTGAGGAGGATGGTCTGCGCTTCCAGATACCCCTGGCGCTGGCCCAGAAGACCGGCTTTTACCTGGACCAGCAGGAGAACCGGCGGCGGCTCGAGGCTATGGTAGGGCCAGGGGAACGGGTGCTGGACGTGTTTAGCTATGTGGGGGGCTTTGCCCTGCGGGCGGCGCGAAGGGGGGCCTACGCCCTGGCTGTGGACAAGGACCTACAGGCCCTCGGGGTGTTGGACCGCACGGCCCAACGCCACGGCCTGCGGGTGGACATCCGCCAAGGAGAAGCGCTGGAGGTGCTGGAAGGGCTGGTGCGGGAGCAGGCCCGGTCCTTCCAACACGTGCTGCTGGACCCCCCCACCCTGGCCAAACGGCCCGAGGAGCTGCCCCGGGTCAAGCGCCACCTAGTGGAGCTGGTGCGGCTCGGCCTTAGGCTCCTGGGGCAGGAGGGCTGGCTCTGGCTCTCGAGCTGCGCCTACTACCTAGGGGTGGAGGAGCTGATCGAGGTGGCCCGCCGGGCCGCCGCCGACGAAGGGCGGCGCCTTCGGGTCCACGCCATCACCTACAACCCCCCAGACCACCCTTGGAGCCTGCACATCCCGGAGTCGCTCTACCTAAAGACCCTTATCCTCCAGGATGATCCCTTGTAAACCCTCAGCAAACCGAATCGGTGGGCTTGGGGTTGCGCAGGCCAAACCAGGGGCGCAGCCAAAGCCCCACCCCCGTGCCCAGCAAGGCCATGCCCAACCAGACCCAGCCGTGCAGGCTAAAGGAGGCCACCCCGCCGATATAGGCCCCGATGTTGCAGCCATAGGCCAACCGGGCCCCATAGCCCATCAGGAGCCCTCCCAGCACCGCAGCCAGCAGCGTCCTCCAGCCTAAGCGGGGGTTCTTTCCAAAAACCCCAGCCGCTGCCGCGCTCAGCAAGGCCCCCAACAGGATGCCCAGGTTGGTGAGGCTGGTGGGGTGCCCTAAAAGGCCCAGCTCGAGGGGCGACTGCCCATTCCAGTAGGCCCAGAAGACCGGCTCCGCCAACCCCAGCGCCTCTACCGCCTGAGAGCCCCAAAGGGTAAGCCCTGCCGTGACCCCCCAGGGCCGCCCGCTCACGTAGAGCACTGCCGCGTTCAGCACCGCCAGCACCAAGGCCGCAACCCACAGCGGCCAGCTCCCCCGAAGAACCCGGGCCCAGCCCCGGGCCCCCTCAGGTTCACGCAAGGGTGGGGGCTGGCGCTTGCGAATTACCCACTCGGCCAAGAGGGCCAGGGCCCCCACCCAGAGGAGGGTCAGGGCCAGCGCCCCCCAAAGCCCCAGCCGCTCCGCCAAGGAGATGGGCGGGAGGCTTCCTAAAGAGCCCGGTCCCAGTGTCCAAAACTCCAGGTGCCAGGCCCCCAGGACCGAACCGACCATAAAAGCGGCCAAAGCCACTACACCTACCAGGCTGCCGCTGCCGGTGGCGTAGAGGGTGCCCGAGGCGCAACCCCCGGCAAGCTGCATGCCTATCCCAAATAAAAAGGCCCCCAGGAGCAAACCAAGGCCTATCGGCGCTTGGTACCCGGCCAGTGGTTGACCTCCTAGGCCCTTCCCCAGGGCAAACAGAAGCGCAAACAGCGTGGCCGTGGTCGCCAGCAAGAGCATGTGGGCCTGCAGAGCCCGCCCCTGGCCTACGCTCAAGAGCTGACGGAAAGCCGAGCTAAAGCCGAAGCGAGCGTGGAAAAGGGTGAACCCTAACCCCACCCCCAGCCCCAACAGCAACCCTTGGGCCGGAGGAAGCTGCACCAGAAGCCACCCTAGCCCCGCCAGCCCCAGGGCCACCCAGCCGTACTGGGGCCTGGGTTCTACCCGCTGGGGCACAGAAACCGGAACCGCCCTTGCGCTCCTTCGCAACAACGACATATCTCTCTCCATCCGGGGTTTTGGCTCGCCAGCCCTAGGCCGGCGATGAGGGCAGGTTAGCATAAATTACAAAGTTTGTAAACTTATCTTGTTCAAAAGTCACCCCCTGAGGAAAACCGCAGGGGTAAGCTTTTACGCAGGGTAGGCCATGGCCAAGCTGAGCGCCGCCGCGGGCATAGAGCAAGCGCGAAAGCACCTGGAGAGGGATGAAGCGGTGCAGGCCCTGAGGATTTTGGAGCAGGTCTCCTGGACCGACCTACACTGGCCTGAGTACTGGCAGGTACGGGCCGAGGCCTTCTTGATGCTGGGGGAGTTCCGGCACGCCGCCAGCAGCGCCCGGGAGGGCCTGACCGACGCCCCAGACCACCTGCCCCTCCTCCGGCTGTATGTCCGGGCGGTCTTGAAGCTCGGCCAGCTAGACCGGGCCCGGGACACCCTGGACCAGGCCCTGAGGCTCTACCCTCAGGACCCGGAGCTGCAGGGGCTGGCGAGGGAGCTCGAGCAGCGGGGAAAGGCCCCCCCTGCCTCGGTAAGGTCACCAGCCGGTTCCAAACCCTCACCCTCCCCAAAAAGCCGCCCTGAGGAGTGGGCCATCCTGGGGCTTCTCTTCCTGGGGGTAGGGGCCATCTTCCTTTGGCTTTGGCAAAACCTAAAGCCTAACGGTTTTTAGACACTTGAGCAAAAAACGGTAGACTCTAGGCATGTGGCCCAGCCAGATTAGCGCCAAAGAACGCGAGTCGCCGGTCTTCAAACAGAACAAGGACGCCTGGGTGCGGCGCATCGCCGAGTTCAACGAATCGCTCAGCTGCATCCGTCAGGGCGGAGGCCCCAAGGCCATTGAGCGCCAACACGCCAAGGGACGGCTGACCGCTCGAGAACGCATCGCTAAGCTGGTAGACCCCAACACCGCCCCAGAGGAAATCCTCACCTACGCCGGTTGGCAGATGTACCCCGAGTGGGGCGGTGCTCCGGGGGGCGGGGTGGTCACAGCCATTGGCCAGATTGCCGGGCGCGACTGGATGATTATCGCCAACGACGCCACGGTCAAGGCCGGGGCCTTCTTTCCCATCACCGCCAAAAAGGTCATAAGAGCCCAGACCATCGCCCTAGAAAACCGCCTGCCCACGGTCTACCTGGTGGACTCGGCGGGGGTTTTCCTACCCTTGCAGGACGAGGTCTTCCCCGACCAGGACGATTTCGGCCGCATCTTCTACCTCAACGCCCGCATGAGCGCCCTGGGCATACCCCAAATCTCGGCCATCATGGGCAACTGCGTGGCCGGAGGGGCCTACCTGCCCCTGATGACCGATGTGCTCATCATGACCGAGGGCTCGGGCCTCTACCTGGCCGGCCCAGCGCTGGTCAAGGCCGCCATCGGCCAAGAGGTAAGCTCGGAGGCCCTGGGCGGGGCTCGGATGCACGCGGAAGTATCGGGCAGCGTGGACTTCTACGAGCCCAACGACGAGGCGGCCATCGCCCGCATCCGCGCTCTGGCCGCCCTCTACGCCCGTCCGGCCCTGGCCCCCTGGGCGCAGGAACGCACCGCCGAGCGCGAGCCTGTCCATCCCCAGGAGGACCTCTATGGTCTGGTTTCTCCCGATGGGAGCAGGCCCTACGACGTGCGGGAGGTGATCGCCCGGCTGGTGGACGGCTCCGAGTTTCACGAGTTCAAGGCCGGCTACGGCCAGACCCTGGTCTGCGGCTACGCCCGGCTAGGGGGATTCCCAATTGGAATCGTGGCCAACCAGCGGCTCATCATCAAGAAGCCCGGGAGGATTGAGGTGGGCGGGGTTATCTACGCAGAGGCCGCCGACAAGGCCGCACGCTTCATCCTCGAGGTCAACCAGCGCTTCATCCCCCTGCTGTTCTTGATGGACGTCAGCGGGTTTATGGTGGGGCGGGAGTCGGAGGAGCAGGGCATCATCCGCCGGGGGGCCAAGCTGGTCAACGCGGTCTCCAATTCGGTGGTGCCCAAGCTGACCCTGATCATCGGCGGCTCCTTTGGCGCGGGCAACTACGCCATGGCCGGGAAGGCCTACGCCCCGCGCTTCATCTACGCCTGGCCCTCAGCCCAGTACGCGGTGATGAGCGGCAACGCGGCGGCCAAGACCCTTATGGAGATTGAGCTGGCCAAGCTCGAGCGGGAAGGTAAAAAGCCCACCGAGGAAGACCTACTGGCCCTCTACGAACACATCAAGGCGCGCTACGAGGAAACCCTGGACCCCCGCTACGCGGCGGCCAGGCTCTGGGTGGATGAGGTCATTTTCCCCCATGAAACCCGCGAGCGGCTCATCCACAGCCTGGAGGTCTGCGCCTTGAACCCCGAGCGGGAGGCGATGCGGGTGGGGGTCTTTCAGGTTTAGAAGGGCACCACCGGCCCCTGCTCGGCCCCCTTGGGCCCCGAGGCGCCGTTGCCCTCGAGCCGGAGCAGGGCTTCGCGGTCGGGAACCAGCCGCACCGAAAGCCAGTCCAGCCCCCCCAGCGCCGACACCGCCTCCTCAGAGGCCCGTACCTCCCGGGCCTCCACCAGGGCCCATCCCCCGGGCCCCCGTACCTTGAGCTGAACCGGCAGAGGACCCGCGCACTCGTCCAGCCGGCTCCTCAGGTCAAGGAGCCTCTCCTCGTCTACCAGGGCCAGCTCGAGTTCCAGCTCCAGCACCTTGGGCAGGCCCTCCAGCTCGTGGTGGGGGTAGACCTCCTGGGCCACCACCCGCAGGGCCTCCCCCTCCCCATCGGGCTCCACCTCGGCCACCACCAGCACCGCGGCGTCCTCGGCCAGCCGGGGCGAGATGCGCTCGTAGGCCCGGCCAAAGCCCACCACCTCAGCAGCCCCGGTCTCGTCGGCCAGGGTGAAGCGAATCAGCATCCCCCCGGACTTGGTGGGCTTGCGCTGAATGCCCTCCACCATCCCGGCCAGCAAAAGCCGCACCCGGTTGCGGGCTCCCCTCTGCTCGGCGAAGGCCCGGGGCAGCTCCTCAATCGTGCAGCTCGCCGCCTCCCGCAGGCCCTCGTAGCGCAACAGGGGGTGCCCGGTCACATAGATGCCCAGGGCCTCTTTCTCCATCCGCAGCTCGGTGAGGGCGTCCAAGAGAGGACCTTTGGGAATGGAGGGCTCCTGGACCTCATCAAAAAGGCCCATCATTCCCGACTGGGAGCGCTCCCGCTCAGCCTGGGCCCACTTCAAAAGGTCGTCCAACGCCGCAAGCATCGGCCCCCTGGGGCCAAAGGCGTCAAAGGCCCCGGCCTTGATTAACGACTCCACCACCCGCTTGTTGGCTACACTGCCGTCCAGCCTGCGCAGGAAGTCGGGAAGCGACCTAAAAGGCCCTCCCCGCTCACGCTCTTTCAAGATTAGCTCGGTAGGGGTCTCGCCCACATTCTTCACCGCCGAAAGGCCAAACAGCACCCCCTTTTCCAGAGCGCTGAAGCTGAAGCTAGAGCGGTTGATGTCGGGTGGCAGCACCTCCACCCCCGCGGCGCGGGCCGCCCGGATGTACTCGGCCACCTTGTCGGAATCGTGGCGCTCTACGGTGAGCAGGGCCGCGAAGAACTCCACCGGAAAGTGGGCCTTCACATAGGCGGTCTGGTAGGTAAGGATGGCGTAGGCCGCGGCGTGGCTCTTGTTGAAGCCATAGTTGGCAAAGGCCTCCAGCAGGTCAAACAACCGGTCCGCCTCCTCAGCAGGGATTCCATTCCTGGCCGCCCCTTCCCTGAACTGGGCCCGGTGCTTGACCATCTCCTCCATCTTCTTCTTGCCCATGGCTCGCCGGAGCAGGTCGGCCTCACCCAGGCTGTAGCCGGCCACCGCAGTAGCAATCTGCATGATCTGCTCCTGGTACACGGGGATCCCGTAGGTCTCCTCCAGAATGGGCCGGATGAACCTCTCGGCGTGGGGGAACTGGGGGTAGCTCACCTCCTCGCGCCCGTGGTGGCGGCGGATGTAGGTGGGAATGTTCTCCATGGGCCCCGGCCGGTAGAGGGCCCCCAGCGCGATGATGTCCTGGATGCGGCGCGGCTTCAGGCCCCGCACCGCGTTGGTCATTCCCGCCGAGTCAAGCTGGAAAACGCCCTTGGTCTCCCCCCGGCCCAAGATCTCAAAGGTCTTGGCGTCGTCCATGGGCAGCTTGTCGTAGTCAAGCTTTATCCCCTTGGACTCCCAAATGATGCGCTTGCACTCCTCGAGCTGCGAAAGGGCCCGCAGCCCTAGGAAGTCCATCTTCAAAAAACCCAGGGCCTCCACAGAGCCCATGTCGTACTGGGTTACCTTGGCCCCGGTGTCGCCGGCCCGCATCAGGGGAATGTAGTCCTGAAGGGGAACGTCGGCGATGACCACCCCTGCGGCGTGCACCGAGGACTGACGGGAGAGGCCCTCCAGCCGCTGGGCCACCTCCAGCACCCGCTTGACCAGGGGGTCTTTTTCCATCTCCGCCCTGAGATCGGGGATGGTCTCAATGGCCTTGTCCAAGGGCATCGGCTTGCCAAAGGTAACGGGAACCAGCTTGGCCAGCTCGTCGGCCTTCTTGACCGGAAGCCCGAAGACCCGGGCTGCGTCCTTGATGGCGGCCTTGGCCGCGATGGTTCCAAAGGTGCCGATCTGGGCCACCTTATCGTCCCCGTAGCGCCTGCGCACGTAATCAATCACCTCGCCGCGGCGCACATCCGAGAAGTCGGTGTCTATGTCGGGCATAGAGACCCGGGCAGGGTTCAAGAACCGCTCAAAGAGCAGGTTGTAGGCCAGAGGGTCAATGTTGGTGATGCGGGTGGCGTAGGCCACTAGCGAGCCCGCCGCCGAGCCTCTTCCCGGACCCACCGAGATGCCCTGGTCCTTGGCCCAGTTGATGAAGTCGCTCACGATGAGGAGGTACCCCGAGAAGCCCATCCGCTCTATAACCGATAGCTCGTAGAAGGCCCGCGCCAGGATGGCCCAGCCATCCCAGGGCATCCCCTCCTTTAGCTCGGGCAGGTGGGCCCGGGCCGCCTCGAGGTCCTCCACCTGGGCCAGCGCCAGGGCCAAGGCCTCCCCGTCGCCGTGGGGCACAGGCCGGCCCAGCCGGCGCAGGAACTCGCGGTAGAGTTCCGGGGTTACCCGGTCGGGGTAGCGCTTCAAGAGCCCCCCCAAGGTCAGCTCGCGCAGGTAGATGGCCTCGGTGCGTCCTTCGGGCAGAGGGTACTTGGGGATGCGGTACTGCACCTTCTTGGGAACCAGCTCCACATCGCACATCCGACCGATGTGGAGGCTGTTGTCAAAAAGCTCCTCAAACCGCGACCCCCAAAGCTCCCGTTCGCCTTCCAGGGCTCTGCGCATCTCCTCAGGGCTTTTCAGGTAGAACTCGTCGCAAGGGAACCTCCAGCGGTTCGGATCGTCCCAGGTGCTCTTGGACTGAACCGCTAGGATCACCGCGTGGGCCTCGGCGTCCTCCTTGCGCACGTAGTGCCCGTCGTTGGTGGCCACCACCCCCAGGCCGTATCTGTCGGCGAACTCCTTCAAGACCTTGTTCACCTTGCGCTGCTCCGGCAGGCCGTGGTCTTGAATCTCAATGAAATAACGGTCCGGGCCAAAGATGGCCAGGTACTCCTCCAGGCGCCTTTGGGCCTCCTCGTAGCGCTCCTGCAGGATGAACTGGGGAATCTCGGCCCCCAAGCAGCCCGAGAGGACGATGATTCCAGCGCTGTGTTCACGCAGAATCTCCCGGTCAATCCGGGGTTTCTGGTAGAACCCCTCCAGGTAAGCCCGGCTGGCCAGGCGGCAGAGGTTTTTGTAGCCCTCCATGTCCTTAGCCAAGAGGGTGAGGTGGAAGTAGCCCCCGTCCAACCCCTTCCCCTGTTTGCGGTCAAAGCGCGACTCAGCAGCCACGTAGGCCTCGTAGCCGATGATGGGCTTAACCCCCATCTCGGTGGCCTGCTTGTAGAAGTGCACCGCCCCGAACAGGTTGCCGTGGTCGGTCATGGCCAGCATGGGCTCCTCGGGCGAAACCTGCTTGACCCAGCTTAAGAGGTCCTTGAGCCGGGCTGCGCCGTCCAAAAGGCTGAACTGGGTGTGCTGGTGAAGGTGGGCGAACTTGCGGGCAGGGTTGTGCGCCATTCTGCGGGCATCATAAAGCAAAGCCCGGCCGGTTGGATGGGGGCGGCCGCACTTTTGCTAAAATCAGCGGGTGCAAAGGGTTTTCATTGAGGAAATCGCCCGCTACGAGGGACAGGCGGTGCTCCTCCGGGGCTGGCTCACCAACCGGCGCTCCAAAGGGAAAATCCACTTCCTGCAGCTCCGCGACGGCACAGGCTTCATCCAGGCCACTGCCCTCAAAGGGGAGCTGCCCGAAGCCCAGTTTGAGGAGGCCGACCACCTGCCCCAGGAAACCGCCCTAGAGGTCTGGGGGGTGGTGCGGGCCGACCACCGGGCGCCTGGGGGGTACGAGCTTGCGGTGCAGGGGCTGCGGGTCATCGCCCGGCCCAGCCGGGAGTACCCCATCACCCCCAAGGAGCACGGGGTGGACTTCCTGATGGACCACCGCCACCTTCACCTGCGCCACCGCCGGGCCTGGGCCACGCTACGGGTGCGGGACGAGCTCGAGCGGGCCATCCACGACTTCTTCCACGCTCGGGGCTTCGTCCGGCTGGACGCCCCCATCCTCACCCCCAACGCTGTGGAGGGCACCACCGACCTGTTTGAGGTGGACCTCTTTGACGGCGAGAAGGCCTACTTGTCCCAGTCCGGCCAGCTCTACGCCGAGGCCGGGGCCATGGCCTTCGGCAAGGTGTACACCTTTGGCCCCACCTTCCGCGCCGAGCGCAGCAAGACCCGCCGCCACCTGCTAGAGTTCTGGATGATCGAGCCCGAAGTGGCCTTTATGACCCACCAGGAGAACCTAAAGCTCCAAGAGGAGCTGGTGGCCTACCTGGTGGGGCGGGTGCTGGAGAAGCGGCGGCTTGAGCTGGAGATGCTCGAGCGCGACACCCAACCGCTAGAAAAGGCCGCCCAGGGGGGCTTCCCCCGCATCACCTACACCGAGGCTGTTGAGCGGCTGAACCGAATCGCCGCGGAGAAGCCCGAGCTGGGCCTTACCCCCCTGGCCTGGGGGGAAGATTTTGGCGCCCCCCACGAGGCCGCGCTAAGCCAGCAGTTTGACCGGCCGGTCTTCGTGGAGAAGTACCCCGCGGCCATCAAGGCCTTCTACATGCAGCCCGACCCCGACGACCCCAGGGTGGTGCTGAACGACGACCTGCTGGCCCACGAGGGGGTGGGGGAAATTATCGGCGGTTCGGAGCGCATCCACGACCCCGAGCTTCTGCGCCAGAAGATTCGCGAGCATGGCCTACCTGAGGAGGTCTTTGACTGGTACATGGACCTGCGCCTCTTCGGCAGCGTGCCCCACGCCGGCTTTGGCCTGGGGCTGGAGCGCACCGTGCGCTGGATTTGTGGGTTGGAGCACATCCGCGAGGCCATTCCCTTCCCCCGCATGTACACCCGGATGCGGCCCTGAGCAGCCCTGCCGGGCTGGTCGGTATGATTGAGCCACTATGCGCAAGCGCCTGGTTGCTGGCAACTGGAAGATGCACAAGACCCCCTCCGAGGCCCGGCCCTGGTTCCAAAGCCTGGTGGACAACCTGCCCCAGACCGAGGCCGAGCCGGCTCTGCTGCTCCCCTTCACCCACCTCCCCTACGCCGCCCAGGTGCTGGGGAACCGCGTGGCCTACGGAGCCCAGGACGTCTCGACGCACCCCGAAGGCGCTTATACCGGCGAGGTTTCGGCCCGGATGCTGGCCGACCTAGGCTGCCGCTACACCATCGTGGGCCACTCCGAGCGGCGCAGCTACCACGCCGAAACCGATGCCCTGGTGGCCGAGAAGGCTCAGCGCCTACTGGAGCAGGCCATCGTGCCGATTCTCTGCGTAGGGGAGCCGCTGGAGGTCCGGGAGGCCGGAGGGCACGTGGACTACACCCTGAGGCAGCTAGAGGGAAGCCTGAAGGGGGTCAACCCACCCTCGCCCGCGCATCTGGTGATTGCCTACGAGCCGGTCTGGGCCATCGGTACCGGCAAGACCGCCACCCCCGAGGACGCCGAGGCCATGCACAAGGCCATCCGGGACTGGCTGGAGGGGCGGTACGGCGCGGCGTTCGCCCAGGGAGTACGGATTCTCTATGGGGGCTCGGTCAAGCCCGACAACGCCCCCGCCCTTTTCGCCCAGCCCAACGTGGACGGAGGCCTGGTCGGCGGGGCCAGCCTGAAGCTTTCCGACTACCTCCAGCTCCTCACGGCCTAAAGCTTGCAGTAAACTTTTTCGCATGGCCCACCTCCATCCCCGCACTGAGCTCTCCCGGGAAAGTATCTTCGCCCAGATGAGCCGTCTGGCGGCAGAACACGGGGCCATCAACCTGGGGCAAGGATTCCCCTCCAACCCCCCGCCGCCTTTCCTGCTCGAGGCCGCCCGGCGGGCCATCGGCACGGTAGACCAGTACACCCCGCCCATCGGCCTACCCCAGCTGCGTGAGGCGGTGGCCGAGGACCTAGGGGTATCCCCCCAGGAGGTCATCATCACCGCAGGGGGCACCGAGGCCCTACATGCCCTGGCCGAGGCGCTCTATGGCCCTGGGGATGAGGTGGTGCTGCTCGAGCCCTACTTCGACGTCTACATCCCCCAAGCCCGCATGGCCGGGGCGGAGCCCGTGATGGTGCCCATGCGCCTCACTGACCGCTGGGAGGTGGATCTATCGGCGCTCGAGCAGGCCATCACCCCGCGCACCAAGGCCCTTTTGCTCACCAACCCCTACAACCCCACCGGTTCGGTCCTCTCCAGGACCGAGGCCGAGCAGATTGTGGCCCTGGCCCGCCGGCACGACCTCTGGATCATCAGCGACGAGGTCTACGACGAGCTCTACTTTGCCGAACCCCCTATTTCTTTGCGTGAGTTGGCCCCCGAGCGGGTCTTCACCGTGGGCTCGGCGGGCAAGCGGCTCGAGGCCACCGGCTGGCGCATCGGCTGGATTCTCACCCCGCCGGGTCTGGCCCCGCAGGTGGCCGGGATGCGCCAATGGAGTAGTTTCTGCTCGGCGGCCCCCCTGCAGGCCGCGGTGGCTGAGGCCCTGCCGGTGGCCCGGCGGGAGGGCTTCTACGAGGCGCTGCGCCAAGGCTACAAAGCCCGCAGGGACCTGCTCGAGTCGGGCCTGAAGTCCCTAGGCCTAAAGACCTTCTCCCCAGCCGGAACCTACTTCCTCACCGCCCTTCTGCCCGGACTCGAGGCCGAGGCGCTGGTGCGGGAGGCCAAGGTGGCCGCCATCCCCGGCTCGGCGTTTTACATTCAGAATCCCGCCCCCAAGGGCCTTTTCCGCTTTGCTTTTTGCAAGACCGAGGCGGAGATTGAGCAGGCCTTGGAGCGGCTCGAAGGCTACCTGAAAAAGGTGCACTCCTGAACCGCGAACCTATCGTGTCTCGCTCCTAGGGGTGGCTTAGCCCCAGCCCAGCGCCTTGCGGGCCTCGGGCGAAAGCCGCGCGGGGGTCCAGGGCGGGTTCCAGACCAGCTCGACCGTGACTGCCTCGACGCCGGGGAGCCCGCCGAGGGCCCGGCGCACGGCTTCCTGCAGGGAGTCGTGCAGGGGGCAGCCGGGGGTGGTGAGGGTCATCTGCACGTAGGCGGTGGGCGGCTCCACGCGGATGTCGTAGATCAGGCCAAGGTTGACCACGTCGAGCCCCAACTCGGGGTCGTAGACCTGGGTGAGCAGGCGGCGGGCTTGTTCTTCCAAAGGGTTCACGATCGGAGCACCTCCTCGAGGGCATATGCGCACAGCAGGCCCCCGGCCAGGCACAGCCAGAAGGCGGGTGACCAGAAGGGAGCGAGCAAAGCCCCCAGACCCAGCAGTATTCCCGCCCAGCCCGCGGCCTGCTCGGGGAGCATGGCCTTGAGCGCGGGGACGGTTCCCAGGCCCACCCTAGGCGCGTAGCGGTAGGTCCAGACCAGGAAGGGCACGATCTTGTAGAGCATCCCACTCACGATCAGGGCCAGAAAACCCAGGCCAAACCACAGCCCGGCCCACAGGGTCTGCCCGGCGAGCAGGGCCAGCAGCGCCAGCACCAGGAAAGCCAGCCCGGCCAGGTAGTGCCGCACCCCCACGTCCAGCGCCCGCTTCACCCGGTGGCGCAGGATGCGGAAGGTGTCGTAACAGGCCAGCCCGACTCCCACAGCCAGCAGGCCCAGCCCCATGGGCTGCTTCAGGGCCAGGCCCAGCAGGCCCAGGTTGAGCACCCACAGCAGCAATCCCAGCACGCTTTCGTCCACCCCGTGACTGAGGGTGAACATCGAGACGAGCTTATGGCCCACGCCCACTACCGCAAGCACGAACACGCCCACCAGACCGGCCAGCACGTGCCAGAGCAGGCGCTCGGGGTCGTAGAAGCCCATTCGCAGGGTGAGGGCTTGCAGCATCCCCAGCAGGGGGGTGAGCCCCAGATAGAAGCTCACCCAGGCCAGCGCGGTGGCCACGGGACTCCACCTCGAGGCCCGCCGGAAGGCCAGCGCCATGTGAGAAGCGAAGAGCAGCAGGCCCAGCAGGACCAGACCGCCGCCCAGCGCGACCCAGCGGGGCTCGGCCTTGAGGAAGCCCCACACCTGCAAGGGCAGGCCCACCCCCCACAGGGCCAGCGTGGGGTAACCCCAGGAGGGGTGGGGAAGGGGGGCCTCGAGCACCACCGGCACCAGAGGATGCATGGCCCCCACCAGCACCCCCACGCCAAAGCCCAAGAACAGCAGGTGGCTCGCGGCCAGCAGCACCGGGTGGCGCGCAGCGTGCAGGGCCTCGGGGTGCAGGGCCAGCAACAGCAGGCCCCACAGCCCAAAGCCCATCGCCAGCCCGAAGAAACCCAGGGGCAGGCTGAGCGGTAGGCCCCTGTTTTGGCCGGGGAGTGGACTCGTCATCGCCTTCACCCTAGGCTCACCGGGCTGCGCGGGCCATGACTTAGGTCATGGCGGGCTCGAGGGCCGGCAAGCAGGCTATGGGGTGTAAGGAGGAACCCATGCAGACCCTGCGAACCCTGGATGTCCGCTCCATCGCCCCCCGCGAACGCCACCCCACCATCTTCAACCTCTTCGATGGCCTCGAGCCCGGCCAAGCCTTCGAACTGGTCAACGACCACGACCCCAAGCCGCTCTTCTACCAGTTCAGCGCCGAGCGCAGCGGGCGCTTCGCCTGGGAGTACCTCGAGCAAGGCCCCGAGGTCTGGCGGGTGAGAATCGGCAAGAAGGAGTAGCCATGATCCGGCCCGAGATGCGGGTGAGCGAGCTGCTCAAAGAGCATCCCCAGCTTCTGGGGGTGCTCATCGAGGCCAGCCCGGCCTTCGCCAAGCTCAAAAACCCCCTGCTGCGCCACACCATGCCCCGGCTGGTCACCCTGGCCCAGGCCGCGCGGATTGGGGGGCTCGAGCCCGACGCGCTGCTCGAGCGGCTCAACCGGGCCCTGGGCGTCGAGGCAGCCAGAGAGGAGGTTTCGGTGGGCAACGAATCGAAATTGGGAACCCCACGGCCTGAGTGGCTGGCTTCCCCGGTGGGATTTCACCTGGACGTGCGGCCCATCCTGGCCGCAGGGGACGAGCCTTTCGGGGCCATCATGGCCGCTGCGCGCGAGGTGGCGGCGGGGCAGCGGTTGTGTCTGGAGGCCCCCTTCGAGCCGCTGCCTCTGTACCGGGTGATGCAGCGCAAGGGCTTCGAGGCTTGGTGCGAGCAGGTGGGCCCCGAGCACTACCGGGTGCACTTCCTGCGACAGCGGGAGCGGGAAGCGGAGGGCCGCGGAGCGCGAAGTCTGAGTGAAGCCGACTGGGCCGACTACGCCGCCGAGGTCAGCGTCGAGGCCAACCTCGAGCCCCCCCTGCCCATGATGCGGGTGCTGGAGGCGTTGGCCCGCCTCGAGCCCGGCCAGCGCCTGCTGGTGCACCACGTGCGCCGTCCGGTACACCTGCTGGCGCGGCTGGAGCAGGATGGTCACCCCTACGCGCTGCGCGATTTGGGGCCGGGCCGGGTCGAGCTCTTGATCGAGAAAGGAAGCTGAGCCATGCCCCACGTGATCGCTGAGCCGTGCATCGGCGTGAAGGACCGCAGTTGCCAGGAGGTCTGCCCGGTAGAGTGCATCTACGACGGGGGCGATCAGCTTTACATCCACCCCGACGAGTGCATCGACTGCGGGGCTTGTGTGCCGGCTTGCCCGGTTTCGGCCATCTATCCCGAGGAAGACCTGCCCGAGCAGTGGGAGAGCTACATCGAGAAAAATCGCCGGCTCTCCCAGGGCCCCAACCGCCACCGCCTGGGGGAATAGGCCCGACCCAACCCGACCCCGAGGAGCTACCGTGTCGTTTTGGCAATTCCTGTTCGTGCGCTCGAGCCTGTTCTACCTGCTCTACACCGCCCTCACCGGCTCGGCTTTCTACCTCTGGCCCGCGTTGGTGGGCTACTTCAAGACCACCCACGTCCACGCCGGGCTGGTGGGCTTTTTCCTCTCGATGGTGATGGGCGTGGCCTACTGGATGATGCCGCGCCCCGGCCAGATCCGCCAGGAGCGGCTCGAGGGCCTCACTTACGTGCTGCTCAACGCCGGGTTGCTGCTGCGGCTGGTGCTCGAGCCGCTGATGCTCTACACCGGCAACCCCGGCCTGCGCCCAGCCCTGGCGGTGAGCGGGTTGTTGCAGGCCGGGGCGGTGGCGGTGTTCGCCTATGCCATGAGCCAGCGGGTCTTCACCAAGGAGCGCTTGCTCCAGATGGCCGAGGAGCGCAAGCGCCGCCAGCAGACATCTTCCTGAGCCTCGAGTTCGTTTTTTCCCTCTCCGTTGGCGAGGGGGAAGCGTTAGCGGTCCCACCCCTGCTCTCCGGCCGGAGGGAGGGGCGCTTAGCGTTTAGCGTTTCGCGTACTAAGACCTACGACCCGCGCCCAGCCTCGGGCTAAGCCCGCACGCCCAGCGCGGTAAGCGTCACCACCAGCAGCCCGAAGGCCATCTGGCTCCAGCCCACCACCCTGGCGGGTACCGGGGGCCGGGTGAAGGTGTAGGCCGAGAAGGGCAGCAGCAGCCCCACGGCCAGCACGCTCAGCCAGGGAACCCAGCCCGCCAGAGCCCCCAGCAGCAGCGCTCCAACCGCGACGAGCTGGGCCAGGTAGGCCGTGCGGAAGGAAACAGCGAGCCCCCTGGCCCGCATCACCTGGGTGCGGGCGTAGTGGATGGCGGCATACGCACGTGCGGCCAGCACCAGCCACAGGCCCAGCGCCACGGAGGGCTCGAGGCCCCCCGCCAGCCCGATCCCCGTCGCTACCGAGCCCATCGCGATGGCCCCGGCGAGCTCGGGCAGCAGGTTGCGGCCCTTGTTGTGCGCGTCGAACCAAAGCTGCACGGCGATAAGCGGGAGGGCGGCAAGCAAGGGCCAGTAAAAGGGCCCCTCGGCCCTCCCGAAGGCCAGGAGCAGGCCCAGCACCCCGACACCGCCGTAGGCCAGGGCGAAGCGCCCCGCGACGGGCGTGCGGGGGAAGCGCTTGCCCTTGCGCACGTCGGCGAGCCAGAGCTTGAGCGGGTGGCGGGTGAAGAAGGCCGCCAGCGCGAAGACGCCCAGCCCCAGCCCGGCGAGGGTGGAGGCGACGAGCAGCCCCAGCAGGATGGGCTCCAGGGTAAATCCCCAACCCCCGTGTTCGTTGGGCAGGGCTACGCTCTTGAGCGGAACTTTGACGGTTTTGGACTGTGCGGTCATGGGTTCACTCCTTGGGGAGCAAGGTTAGCAGCAGGGTGAGGGGACTTTCGGCCCGGATGGCGTGAACCAGCCCGGCGGGCAGGTAGGCCCAGGTGCCGGGGCGGGCCTCGAGTTCATCCGCCCCCAGCCTAAGGGTGCCCGTGCCGGAGAGAATTTGTATGATGGCGGGCCTGCTAGCGGTGTGCTCGGTGAGCTCCTGGCCCGCGTCGAAGGCGAAGATCACCGTGCGGACGCCGCCCTCGTTGTGCAGCACGCGGCTCAAGATGCCGTCGGGCTGGACGGTGGCTTCTTGGTGGAGGTCGGGGAGGTAGCGGTAGGTCAGGGTCATGGTCTCATTGCACCCCGGCCGGGCGCGGGCGGGCCATGACCTGAGTCAAGGCCGCTCTCGAGGCTCGAGGGCACGTCGGTTTGCTTTACAGCATCGCCCACGAACCTAAGGGGTTTCGGTGCCCCTCAAGCTTCGGCCACCTCGCGCAGGGCGGCGGGGTCGTCGATCCAGACCCGGCGCTCGGCGAGCCGGATGAGCCCCTGGCGGAACAGCTCGCCCAGTTTGCGGCTGACTGCCTCGGGGACGGTGCCCAGCAGCGCGGCGAGTTCGGGGTTGGTGGGCAGGCCAAAGCCCTGTCCTTCGGCCTCCAGCCGTCCCAGCAGGTACTCGGCCAGGCGGGCTGCGACCTCGTGGAAGACCAGCCGGTCGAGCAGGTGCACGAGCTGCCCCTGGCGGCGGGCCAGGAAGCGGATGAGGGCGCGGGAGAGGGCGGGGCGGGTCTCGAGCAGGCCATGGAAGGCTTCGGTGGGGATGGCCAGCAGGAGGCTATCCTCCAGTGCTTCAGCACAGGCCGGGTAGCGGGGCTTCTCCAGAAAGACGGCCACCGCAGCCACCGCATGGTAGGGGCCGTCGAGGTGCAGCACCACCTGGCGCCGTCCCTGGGGATCCATCTTGTAGACCTTGATCAGGCCCCGCGCCACGATGAACAGCGTGCGGGCGGGGTCGCCCTCGAGGAACAGCGTCTCCCCCTTGGGCAAGGAGCGCAGGCCGGCCACGGCAGCCAGGGCCTCGAGGTCGGCGGGCTCTAGGCCCTGGAAGAGGGGGCTCTGGGCCAGGATTTCCTGGATCTGGGGGCTATGGGTCATGCCGGTTGCACCAGCCTGGCAAGGTCGGGGTCGATGGGCAAACCCTCGCGTTCCATGCGGGTCCGGTACTGGCTGAATAGGTAGGAGGAGACAGCAGTACTGGCTTGACACGCCCCGCACTGGCCCTCCCACTGCACCGGGCGGCGCAGGCACAACGGCAGTTCCAGGCCACAATGCGACCCTCTTCGCCGAGTTGCCAGCACACCCGGTTCATCCACAGCTTTAGCCTAGGCAACCCCGTCAGGGCATTTGTCCTCAAGGCTTTGCTGGTTCTAGGCCCCATTAAAACAATCCTGATTGAGTCTCATGACTCAGGCAAGGGCACGCCATGGTGAACCAGCCAAACCCGACCGCACAAGCTCAAGCAATGAAGAATAGGGCTCACCCTTAGAGCGGGACGCGGACGCAGAGGTGTCCTTCAGCCAGGCAGAGGCCTTCGGCCAGAAACATCACGGCGCGGTTTGCGCTCACTTCCGACCTGAACCCGACTATCCTCACAGGCTCCCCCGGCTCGAGTCTGGCTTTCCCAGTACTCCGTTGGTACGGGTGCTTCCGTCGCCTAACCCTTGGCGATCACCGCCCACGGTTCATCGCTCGGTGCTGCGTCGAAAAGCTTTTCCCGGACAAGACATTGACCCGAAAACATGCCTCTGGGCCTAGGTGCATTCCCAATTCCGCATCACCAACAAAGCCCACATGGCCAGAGGTTGGGCTAAACTAAGCAACGTGGACACAGTTCAGTACCTCGACGACCAGGGCAAACCGTTGCGGGAGATACCCCTAAGCAACGAGGAATTACTCAAGGGCTACCGGGCTCTGCGCCGGGCCCGGTACTTTGACGAGCGGGCGGTGCTCCTGCAGCGGCAGGGGCGGCTGGGGGTGTACCCCCCTTTTCGTGGCCAAGAAGCAGCCCAGGTGGGGGTGGCCCTCTGCCTCAAGGCCGACCACGACTGGCTTTTGCCCAGCTACCGCGAGAGTGCGGCAGCCCTCACCTTTGGGATGCCCATCCACAAGCTCATCCTGAGCTGGCGGGCCGACCCGGCGGGCTGGGGTGCGCCCCCCGATGTGAACATGGTGCAGTTTTACATTCCCATCGCCACCCAGATTCCCCAGGCGGCGGGTGTGGCCCATGCCCAGCGGCTTTTGGGCAAGGACGCGGTGGCGGCGGTCTTCATCGGCGACGGAGGTACTTCCGAAGGCGACTTCCACGAGGGGCTCAACTTCGCCTCGGTGTTTGAGGCCCCCTTGCTGGTGGTGGTGCAGAACAACGGCTGGGCCATCAGCGTACCCACCCACAAGCAGATGAAGGTGAAGCGCATCGCCCAGCGGGCCCAAGGGTACGGGATTCCGGGGGTGGTGGTGGACGGCAACGACCTGGTGGCGGTCTGGAGCGTGGCCAAGGAAGCGGTGGAGCGGGCCCGCCGGGGCGAGGGGCCTACCCTGATAGAAGCCCTCACCTACCGCATCGCCCCCCACACCACCTCCGACGACCCCAGCCGCTACCGCAGCGAGGAGGCCACCCGGGAGTGGGAAAAGCGCGACCCCATCCTGCGCATGCGAAACTGCCTGGTGCACCTGGGGCTGTGGGGCGAGGAAGCGGAAGCCCAGCTCACCGAGGCGCTGGAGAGGGAGTTTGAAGCTGAGCTGGCCCTCGCCGACCAGGCCCGAGAGCCCAAGCCATGGGAGATTGTGGAGCAGGTCTACGCCGAGATGCAGCGCGACCAGAAGGCCGCCTGGAGCTACTTGCGGGGGGAAGCATGATCGCCGAGCGCCAGACCCGGGTTCTAAACAACGTACAGGCCATCAACGAGGCCCTTGACCTGGCCCTGGAGCGCGACCCCCGGGTGGTGGTCTTCGGGGAGGACGTGGGCACCATGGGCGGGGTTTTCCGGGCCTCCGACGGCTTGCAGCAAAAATACGGCGAGCAGAGGGTGTTCGATACCCCCCTGGCCGAGTCGGGCATCGTGGGCTTTGGCATTGGGCTGGCCATGGCCGGGCTGCGGCCGGTGGCCGAGATTCAGTTCGCGGGGTTCCTCTACCCTGCCCTCGACCAAATACTCTCCCACCTGGGCCGGATGCGCCACCGCACGAGGGGCCGCTTCAGTATTCCTATGGTCATCCGGGCCCCCTACGGCGGGGGGGTCAAGACCCCCGAGCAGCACGCCGATAGCCCCGAGGCCATCCTGGCCCATGTGCCGGGGGTGAAGGTGGTGATTCCCTCCTCCCCCGAGCGGGCCAAGGGGCTATTGCTCGCAGCCATTGAGGACCCCGACCCGGTCTTCTTCCTGGAGGCCATCAAGCTCTACCGGGGGGTAAAGGCCGAGGTGCCCGAGGGCTACTACACCCTGCCTTTGGGCCGGGCTCGAGTGGTGCGGGAAGGCGACGCAGCCAGCCTCTTCTGCTACGGCGGCATGGTGGAGGTCTGTCAGAAGGCCGCCGAGGTGGCCGCGCGGGAAGGGGTGGAGCTGGAGATAGTGGACCTCGAGACTCTCGTACCCCTGGATACTGAAACGATTTTTGCGTCGGTGCAGAAAACCGGCCGGGCGGTGGTGGTCTACGAGGCCATGCGCACCGGCGGCTTTGGGGCCGAGGTAGCCGCCCGCATTGCCGAGGAGGCCCTGGACTACCTGCAAGCCCCCATCGTACGCGTGGCCGGCTGGGATGCCCCCTACCCCCCTTTCAGCGCGGTGGAAAACTACTACCGCCCCGATGCCAAGCGGGTGCTGGAGGCGGTGCGGAAGGTACTTACCCACTGAAAACCGCCTTGCTGCAGAGGCCACACCCTGTCGCAGGTCTAGCGAGGCCTGATAAACGATATCCACCCCTGCAACACCCCAAGCCACCGGCCACGCGCCACTTGCCCAGATACAAACAAGCGTTTGTTAGAATATCGAACATGAAAATAAGCAGCTATGCCGCCGGGGCCTGGTACCAGAGCCCCGCCGAAGGAACCCTGGTACGGGACGCTGTCTATGGAGAGCCGGTGGCCCAGGTCAGCAGTGAGGGGCTCGACTTCAAGGCCATGGTCGAGTACGCCCGCAAGGTGGGGGGGCCTAACCTCAGGCGCTACACCTTCCACGAGCGAGCGGCCATGCTGCGGGCCCTGGCGCAGTACCTGCTGGAGCGCAAAGAGACCTTTTACGCCCTTTCCTACAAGACCGGCGCCACCCGCTACGATAGCTGGTTCGACATCGACGGCGGCATCGGTACCTTTTTCAGCTACGCCTCGCTGGCCCGGCGTGAGCTGCCCAACGAGCGCTTTTTGGTGGAGGACGACCCCCTGGCCCTCTCCAAAGGGGGCAGCTTCCTAGGGCGGCACCTCCTGGTGCCCAAGGAAGGGGTGGCGGTGCACATCAACGCCTACAACTTCCCGGTCTGGGGGATGCTGGAAAAACTCGCACCGGGGCTCATTGCAGGCGTACCGGCCATCGTGAAGCCGGCCACCCAGACCGCCTACCTGACCGAGGCGGTATTCAGGGCCATGCTCGAGTCGGGCATCCTCCCCGAAGGGGCCATTCAGCTCGTCTGCGGCGGGATTGGCGACCTGTTTGACCACCTGAACGAGCAGGACAGCGTAACCTTTACCGGCTCGGCGGCCACCGGACGCAAGCTCAAGACCCACCCCAACCTGGTGGCCAACGCGGTGCCCTTCAACATGGAGGCCGACAGCCTCAACTGCGCCATCCTGGGGCAGACGGTGGAGCCGGGCGACCCCGAGTTTGGGCTATTTGTGAAAGAAGTGGCCCGTGAGATGACCGTCAAGGCCGGGCAGAAGTGCACCGCCATAAGGCGGGTTATCGTGCCCCGCGAGAAGAGCGAGGCCGTACTCGAGGCCCTCAAACAGGAGTTGAGCAAGACCCGCCTGGGGGACCCCAGCCGCGAGGAGGTGCGCATGGGGCCGCTGGTGGGGGCCGGTCAGCGGGCCGACGTGCGGGCCGTGGTTGAAGAACTCAAAGCCCGCGGCTGTGAGGTGGCCTGGGAGGGCTCGAGCGAGCTATTGGGCGGCGACTTTGAAAAGGGCGGCTTCATGCCCCCCACCCTGCTCTTTAGCGCCAACCCCTGGGAGTCCGGGGCACATGACCTCGAGCCCTTTGGCCCGGTGGCTACCCTGATGCCCTACGAGAGCCTGGACGAGGCTATTGCCCTGGCCCGGCGCGGCAAGGGCAGCCTGGTGGGAAGCATCGTCACCTACGACCGCCAAGAGGCCCGCCGGCTCTTCTTCGGCTGCGCCACCCACCACGGACGGATGCTCATCCTAAACCGGGAAAACGCCCAAGAGTCCACCGGCCACGGCTCACCGCTGCCCCCGCTGGTCCACGGGGGCCCCGGAAGGGCCGGGGGTGGCGAGGAGCTAGGGGGGGTGCGCGGCATCAAGCACTACCTGCAGCGCTGCGCCGTGCAGACCGACCCCACCACCCTGATGGCCCTGTGCCAGGAGTACGTGCGCGGGGCTAGGGTCAAGGAAGACCCCATCCACCCCTTCCGCAAGTACTTTGAGGACCTGGAGATTGGCGAGAGCCTTCTGACCCACCGCCGCACCGTGACCGAGGCCGACATTGTAAACTTCGCCAATGTGACGGGCGACTACTTTTACGCCCATGTAGACGAGATTGGGGCCAAGGAGTCCATCTTTGGGGAGCGGGTAGCCCACGGCTACTTCCTAGTTTCGGCCGCCGCGGGCCTCTTCGTGCACCCAGCTCCGGGGCCGGTGCTGGCCAACTACGGCCTCGAGCGGCTGCGCTTTATTGAGCCGGTCAAAATCGGCGATACCATCCAAGCTCGCCTCACCGTCAAGTCCAAGGCCGCCAAAGACCCCAAGCCGGGCGAGCGGCCCAGCGGAGTGGTGACCTGGGCGGTGGAAATTACCAACCAAGAGGGCAGGACCATAGCCCTCTACGACATTCTGACCTTGGTCGCGAGGCGCGGCTAAGGCTCATTTGGCCAACTGCAGCAGCAGCATGGCGTAGCCCCGCTGGCCCTTCTCAAAGCTGCTGAGGCGAAAGAACTCGTTGGGCGAGTGGATGAGCTCGTCCTCCAGGCCAAAGCCGAAACTCACCGGGTCGTGCCCCAAGAGCTTTTTCAAGGTACTCAGGATGGGCACCGAGCCGCCAAACATGGTCTCCACCGGGGGCACCCCGTAGAGCTCAGTCAGCACCTCCTTAGCGGCCTGGGCCACCGGGTGGTCGGCCCGCATCCGGAAGGCCGGAGCACCGGCCTCCTTGACCCGCACCTCCAACCGCACCCCCTTTGGCAGGTGTTCTTCCAGGTGGGCTTTGACCAGGGCCACAATCCTGTCCGGGTCTTGGTGGGGCACCAGGCGGCAGGTAATCTTGGCGTGGGCGGTGGAGGGAATGACCGTCATGCCGCCGGGGCCGGTGTAGCCCCCCCACATCCCGTTGACCTCGAGGGTGGGCCTTCCGGTAATGCGCTCCCAAGGGGTGTAGCCGGCCTCGCCGTAGAACGCCGGCACCCCCAGCTTTCGCTTCATCTCTTCTTCATCCCAGGGGATTTTTTTGTACCACTCCCGCAGCTCGGGGCTTAGGGGCTCCACATCGTCGTAGAAACCCTTTACCGCCACGCTGCCGTCGGGCTTGTGCAGGGAGGCCACCAGCTCGGCCATGGCGTGCAGGGGGTTTTGCACCTGGCCGCCCCAGGAACCGGAGTGCAGGTCGTGGCTGGGGCCAGTAAGATCAAACTCGAGGCCACAAATACCCCGCACTCCCAGGCTCAAAAGGGGCGTGGTCTCGGAGAGCTGGCCGCTGTCGCCGTTGATGATCATGTCGCAGCGCAGGCGCTCTTTGTTCCGTTCAATAAATTCAGGCAGGTGCGGGCTGCCGATTTCCTCTTCTCCCTCAATCAGGGCTTTTAGGTTGAGGCCCAAAGCCCCGGTGGCGATAAGGGCCTCGGCGGCCAGCAGAAAAGCCATCACCTGGCCCTTCATATCCGAGGCCCCCCGGGCTACGATACGCCCATCCACGATGGTGGGTTCAAAAGGGGGGGAGTTCCAACGCTCGGGGTTGTCGGCAGGCTGCACGTCGTAGTGGCCGTAGAAAAGCACCGTGGGTCTGTCCGGGTAGGGGCAGTACTCGGCCAACACCACCGGGTGCCCGGCGGTGGGCAGCACCTCGGCCTGCAAGAAACCGGCCCGTTTGAAACGCTCCGCCAGCCAAGCCGCAGCCCGCTGCACATCCTGGCTGTGGGCGGGCTGGGCCGAGACGCTGGGGATGGAGAGGAAGGCGCGGAAATCCTCGAGGTAGGTGGCTTGGCGGTCGGATAGGTAGTTCTTCCAGCTCATGACAAGGGGATTCTACCCCACCAAGCCGCGTCCCTCATTCGTTGGTGCGGGCCATCACCTCTTCCAGGGTGGTAATCCCCAGGAAGGCTTTTTGGATACCGTCCTCCCGCAGGGTCTTCATCCCGTTCTTTCGGGCGATCTCTTTAATCTGGGTGGCCGACTGACCTTCCACAATGGCCCGGCGAATCTCGTCGTCCAGCACCATCAGCTCGTGGATGGCCGCCCGCCCTTTGTAACCGGTACCGCTGCACTTATCGCAACCGGTACCCTTGTACAGAGCTTTACCGGCGATGTCCTCCTTAGAAAGCCCCAGCCTGCGCAGCACCATGGGGTCCGGCTCAACCTGAATCCTGCAGTGCTCGCAGATGCGCCGCACCAGCCGCTGGGCCAATACCCCTATCAGCGCCGCGGAGATGTTGAAGAGCTCCACCCCCATCTCGTCCAGTCGGGTAACCGCCCCGGCGGCGTCGTTGGTGTGCAAGGTGGCGATGACCAGGTGGCCGGTGAGGGCCGCCTCGGTGGCGATTTTGGCGGTCTCCGAGTCGCGGATCTCGCCCACCATGATAATGTCCGGGTCCTGGCGCAGGAAGCTACGCAGGGCCTTGGCAAAGGTCAGGCCCGCCACCGGGTTCACCTGGGTCTGGTTAATGCCGGGAATCTCGTACTCTACTGGGTCTTCAATGGTGGTGGTGTTTTTATCCGGCGTAGCGATGCGCTTGAGAATGCTGAAGGTAGTGAAGGACTTACCCGAACCCGTGGGTCCGGTGATGAGAAAAATCCCGTAGGGCTTGGAAATCACGTCCTCAAAACGCTGGAAGACATCCGGGGCGAAACCAAGCTGCTCGATCTCGGGGATGTCGGCGGCCTTACGCAGAAGGCGCATCACAATCTTCTCGCCGTAGACGGTAGGCAGGGTAGAGAGGCGCAGGTCCAGGTCAATGGAGCGGTCGCGGTAGCGCACCCGGCCGTCCTGGGGCAGCCTGCGCTCGGCGATGTCCAGGTTGCCCATGATTTTGACCCGGGAGGCGATGGCCGGTCCAGCCCCCTTGGGCAGCCGCATATACTCCCGCAGCGCCCCGTCCACCCGTATCCGCACCAGGATGTCGGACTGGCGGGGTTCAATGTGGATGTCCGAGGCCTCCTGCAAGTAGGCCTCGCGGATGATGCTGTTGACCAGCTTGACCACCGCGTTGTCGTCCAGGGCACTGGTGTCGGCTTCCTCCTCCTTTTTCTTGCCCTCAAACTCACGGGCCAACTCCTCCACCCCAGTTGTGCTGCCGTAAAAGCGCTCTATGAGCCTGGTGATAGCCGACTCCGCCGAAACCGCAGGCATGATGTCCCGCTTGGTAATCATCCGCAGGTCGTCAATGGCCAGGATGTTGCGGGGGTCTTTCATCAAGACCACCAGGGTGTTGCCCTCCAGGTGGTGGGGGAAAACGGTATAGCGGCGCACGGTGTTCTCGGGCACCATGGTCAGCACCGAGGGGTCTGGAGGGGAGTCGGTGGGGTCAATGTAGGGGTAACCCAGCTGGGCGGCCAGGCTCTTGGCCAGCATCTCGGGCTTGATCTTGCCCGACTGCACTAAGGTGTCCTCCAGCCGCCCCCCCCCTTGGCGCTGCTTGGCCAAGGCCTCTTCCACATCCTGCGCGGTCACGTATCCCAGCTCCACCAGCACCTCACCCAAAGGGCGGGTCTTGCCCATGCGGCGCTGTACCGAGAGGGCCGCCTGCAGGGCCGAGCGATCAATCTTGCCCTCCTGCACCAGGGCCTCCCCAATCCGGCTCTTCTCGGGATAGGCCTTGGCAAAAAGTCCTTCCCAGGTCTTAGGAAGGGTCAGGATGAACTGGGTAGGGCGCTCAATCAGCTTGGCCACCGTGTGCCGGTGGCGGGGGTCGGCCAGCACCACCAGCACCTGCGAGCCCTCCTGGCGGACCGGCACCGCCTGGTAGCGCAGGGCATCGGGACGCAGCAAAAGCGCGGTAACCTCGGGCTGCACCTCGAGCTCCCCCAGCTCCGGCCTGAACTCTATGCCGGCCTGCTCGGCCAAGGCCTGGTAAAGCTGCTCCTCACTCAGGCCGTACTTATGGACCAGCAAACGGCCCAGAAGCTCTCCTGTCTTCTCCTGCTCAACCAGGGCCGCCTCGAGGGCCTCCCGGCTCAACCAGCCCTTGCGCACCAACAGCTCGCCAAGCTGTACATCCCCCGGCGAGGCCGAGGAAGGGGGGGGCGGCACCGGCAGGCCCAGCTCGGGGTAGTGCAGGGCCAGGGCATAGCGGAAAGAAGAGGGGGTGGTCAGGTAGGGCTCAATGATCTGGTTGGTGAGGTCCTCTAGCTCTTCCAAGACCAGGTTGTCCAGAGGGTTCAAAAGGGCCACCCGCAGGGTACCGCCCTCCAGGCTGAAGGGGATGGCCCCCAGGTCACGGGCCCGCTCGGCAGGAATAAGCGACTTGGCCTCAGGGGAAATCTCCATCCCCACCAGCTCCACCATGGGAATGCCAAAAGCCTCCTCAATGGCCTGGGCAATGCGGCGCTCGGAGAGCAAGCCCAGGTCCACAATCACATCGGAGAGGTTGCCCCCTACCTCGCGGTGCTGCTCGAGGGCCCGCTGAAGCTCCTCGTCGCTCAAGAGGCCCATGTCCAAAAGGGCCGCTCCCAATCGCTTATCTCCAATGGTCAGAACGTTCGCCATTCGTTCTATCCTCCCAGAGCAACGCCGGCTCGCGAACCACCCAGGCCCCCTACGAGGCCTCCAACCCTAGCTTCAGGATACCCAGCGCCACCCCCTCCTCCCTAATCTTTTATTGTGGGGCCTGGGCGAACCCCCTCTGGGTCAAATGCCTCAGGGTTCAAGCTGCGCAAAACCCAGCGCTCCAACCTGCGCACCAACCGGGTGTACCCCATCTCCCGGCTCGAGAGCGGAGGCACCAGCACGGTGTAGGCCCCCACCAGATTTCCCCCCAGAACATCCGTGAAGAGCTGGTCGCCCACCACCGCCACCTCGCGGGCCGTAAGCTCCAGCCGCCGCAGGGCCTCACGAAAACCAAACCAAGGCTTTCCTGCCGGACCAAACCCAGGAACCCCCAGCCGCTCGCACCAGTAGCGTACCCGCCGGGGGCTGCCGTTGGAGACCAAAAACACCCTCACCCCCGCCTGCTTCAGCCCTTCCAGCCACTCCAGCAGGTGGCGGGGGGCCTCGCCGTAGGCCTCATAGGGCACCAGCGTGTTGTCCAGGTCAAGCAGCACCGCCCTCAGCCCCCGTTCCGAAAGCCACTGGGGCGTCACCGCCGTCACCGCCGGAAGGAGGGCTTTAGGCCTGAGCACCTTCATAGTCTACCCCGGAAGCATGATGAGGGCCCACATCCGCCCCGTCCGGCCCCCATCACGGCGATGGGAAAAGAAGCGGTTATCGGTGTAGGTGCAGCTCCCCAGGGCCCAGTAATGCTCCGACCGCACCCCTCCCTTCAGGGCCTGGAAGCGGATGGCGGCCTCGAGGTCAAGCCGGTAGCGACCGGGGCGCTCGGGGTCGGGGCGGTAAAAGGGCAGAGCGGCCGCCTCAAAGCGCTCTACCACCTCTGGGCCCACCCAGTAGCAACACCCCCCAATCCCCGGCCCCACAGCAACCCGGAGGTGGGCCGGGTCCACCCCGTAGCGGGCCCTGGCCAGCGCCAAAGCCTGCGGCAGAATCCCCCCCACCACACCCCGCC
>NZ_QWKZ01000029.1 GCF_003574085.1 Meiothermus luteus
CCCTTCAGGCCCTTACCTGGCCCCGCGAAACCCCCCAGGGCCGCTTAGCGGTGGTGCGCTTGGAGTCCCTGGTGGAGCTTTCTGGGTGGGTTCGGTTTCTGGGAGGGCGCTACCCTGTTCAGCACAACCGGGTTCTGCTGCCCATTCCGGCGATGCAGCCCCCTGGGGTTTACCCGGCTGAGCTGGAGATAGAAGGGGTGCGGCTTAGGCTGGAGGTTCGGGTGGTGGCGGGGAGGTTCGGCCGGTTTGTGCTCCGGCTGCCCCCCGAGCGGCAGGCCTTGCTGGTGCCGGAGCGCCTTAGGGCCGAACGGGAGCGGGTGGTTGCCGCTTGCGACGTGGGTCGGCCCCAGATGTGGCAGGGCCCTTTTCGCAAGCCGGTCTCTTCCGAGCGCATCACCGACCCCTTTGGGACCCGCCGCAGCTACGACCAAGGCCGCACCTTCACCTACCACGAGGGCCTTGACTATGGGGTACCTGAAGGCACCCCGGTCTACGCCCCGGCCCCCGGCGTGGTGGGTTTGGCGGAGCGGCTTTTTGTCCGGGGTGGGGCCGTGGTGCTGGACCATGGCCTGGGGGTGTGCAGCGGTTTTTGGCACCTATCGCGGGTGGTGGTGAGGCCTGGACAGCGGGTCGGGACAGGCGAGCTGCTGGGCTACTCGGGGAACACCGGGCTCTCCAACGGGCCCCACCTTCACTTTGAGCTTCGCGTGCGGGGAATACCTACCGACCCAGCGCCCTGGTTCCTCAGCGTTCCCTAAGGGCGGGGCGCACCCCTGCCTCGGTGGCCAGAAACCCCACCGGAATGTCCCAGGAATCGTGGGGCAAGGCGGGGACCAGGAGAGCCTCGGGGACCAGGCCCACGGTCAGGACATGGGCGGGGAGCCGGGCCAGAAAGCGGTCGTAAAAGCCCTGGCCGTACCCCAGCCGCCTGCCCCAGGGGTCAAAGGCCAGCCCGGGTACCAGCACCGCCTCGAGGCCCTCCGGCGCTGCCCTGGGGGCCTCTGGGGCGGGTTCCAGGAAGCCGTAGGGGTGGCGCACCAGGGGACAGGGCAAGGGGTGTACCACCAGGCTGTGGGCCTGCACTCGAGGCAGGTAGTACCGGGCCGGATAGAGGGCCTGCAAGGGCGCGGGGTCCAGCTCGGAGCCAAAGGCGCTGTAGAGCAGGACGTGCCGCGCCCCTTGCTTCTCCAGGAAACCGGCCAGGTGCTCGGCCGCCTGCTGGGAGAGTTCTGGGATGGGCAGTCCGTTCCGCACCCGTTTGGCCCAGCGGCGCAGCTCGGACTTGGTCATGGGCCTAGTATCCCACATGGGCCTGATTGACAGTCGGGGCGGTTTTCTGTCAAAATGCCCCTTGAAGGGGGTTGACCCCGAGTTTGCCTAGAGGAGTCAGCCATGCCCATCTACGTTTACGAGAACCTCGAGACCGGTGAACGCTACGAGTTTGAGCAGAGCTTTCACGAGCCGGCCTACACCCATCATCCCGAGACCGGGGCGCCCATCAAGCGGGTGATCTTTGCCCCGGCGGTGGTCTTCAAGGGTTCGGGCTGGTACATCAAGGACTCCAAGGCCGAGAACAAAAACGGCAAGAAGGAATCCAAAAGCGAGGCTGCTGCCGCCGATTAGCGGCAGGCCCGCGGTCTTTGCCCCTCCACCGGCGAGGGCGCTTTTTTGTACCTTGGGATAGAGCTGCGAGCGCAGCCGGAAAGGGGTAAAGCCATGATTTTGCTTTTGGGCATGGTGCTGGCGGTTTTGGGGATATTTTTGCTTTCCCAGCCAGGGTCTAGAAGGGCTTTGGGGGCGCCGCTCCTGCTGGTAGGGCTGGGCTTGGCGGTTCTCTCGCAGAGCTTTGTGGTGGTGCCGGCGGGGCATGTGGGGGTGGTCTTCAACATCTTCGGAGGGGTGCAGCCGGTTCCGTTGGGCGAGGGCATCCGTGTGGTGCTCCCGGGCATCCAAAGCGTGGTTCTTTACGACGCGAGGCTCAAGGAGGTAACCCTGGCCAAAGGCCCCGCCCCTTCCGGCACCAGCACGCCGGGGGAGGACGCCATTACCGCCCGCAGCAAGGAGGGGTTGGAGATAGGCGTGGACATCACCGTCCAGTACCGCATCAAGCGGGATGAGGCCCCCCAGCTCCACCGCAACCTGGGCCCGGCCTATCTGGAGACCCTGATCGTTCCTCAGATTCGCAGCAAGGTGCGGGACGCGGTGGGGCTTTTCAACGCGGCTGAGCTAATCAGCACGCAAAGGACCCAGCTCGAGGCTGCGGTGACCAAGGAGCTGCGCGAGGACTTGGGCAGCCAGCACATTGAGCTGGTCTCGGTGCTGTTGCGTCGGATAGACATTCCTCCCTCGGTGGCCAAGGTCATTGAGGAGAAACAGACCGCCGAGCAGCAAGTGCAGGTGGAGATTAACCGCCGCCAGCAGGCCGAAATTGCCGCCCAGCGCTTGGTGGTGCAGGCCAAGGGCGAGCGCGACGCGGCCATTCTGCGCGCGGAAGGGGAAGCCCAGGCCATCCGCCTCAGGGGTGAAGCCTTGCGGCAAAGCCCGCAGGTGGTCCAGCTTACGGTAGCCGAGAAGCTGGCCCCCAACATCCAGACCATCATGATCCCCAGCGAGGGCAACTTCCTCTTAGACCTAAGGGGGCTTCAGCCTGTCCAGGCCCAGCCGGGCCGCTAGGCTGCCCTGCCCCCTTAGGGGCTAGGGGGCTATGGGTTTGGTGCGCACGGTCTGGCCCGGCCTCACCCCGTGGCGGGTGAACCAGCCCTGGGGCACCTCCAGCACCTGCCGGTAGACCCGGCTGGGGTAGTAGCTGCGGCAGTTCTGGCTGCAGGCCGGCAGGTCCAGGATGGTGAGGACCTGTCCTTGGGCGTCCAGAAAGGCTACAGAGGCGGCTCTCTTCAGCCCCAGGTTGCTCCAGCCATCGTCGCGGGGTTCGGGAAAGCTGTACCAGATGCCCCTTCCTTCGGCTAGGCGACCTCGCGCCAGGAGGCCTTGGGCGGTGTTGAGGGGGGCGTAGACCGGAAGCTCCAGGGGGCCTTGGGGGGTTTCTAGGAGGGCCACCCGTTCGGGGATAGAGGATGGGGTAGGCCGGGGTGGGGCCAGGCGGCCGGCCAGGAAGTACCCGGTGGTCGCCAGGCAGACCGCCAAGGCCACCAGCAGGGCGCTGTAGCCGCGAAGCTGCCCGGGGGTCTTCATCTTCGGATGGGCTCAATCTCAAAGAGGTAGGGCCACAGCTTTCCGGTCACATAGATGCGGCGGTTTTGGTCGTCGTAGGCGATGCCGTTCAGAACGGCGTCGGGGTTTGGGTTGCGGGCCTGGGCCAGCAGGGCCAAGGGACCCAGCTCGAGCCAGGCCTCCACCGCCCCGCTTTGGGGGTGGATGATGGCGATGCGAGTGGTCATCCAGATGTTGGCCCAGATGCGGCCCTGAATATACTCTAGCTCGTTGAGCCGTTCCACCGGGGCCCCATCCGCCCGCACGGTGAGGGTGCGCTCGGGGCGCAGGGTGCGGGGGTTTAGGAAGTAGAGCCGGGCCGAGCCGTCGGATAGGATGAGGGAGCGTCCGTCATGGGTCAGGCCCCAGCCCTCGGTCTCGTAGCTGAAGCGCCCGATGGGCCTTAGACTCAGGTCGTAGATAAAGCCCACCTGGTTGCGCCAGGTGAGCTGGTAGAGTCGGTTTTGGAACAGGGTAATGCCCTCGCCAAAGTACGCGGCGTTCAGCCGGTGGCTTTGCAGCACGCGGCCGGTTTTGAGCTCCACCTTCCGCAGGCTGGACTGGCCGTACAAGCCGGTGCCCTCATACAAAACCCCTTGGTGGTAGACCAGGCCCTGGGTGAAGGCCGCAGGGTCGTGGGGGTAGGTGTTCACCACCCGGAAACCCCACACAGGGGTTGTCTGGGCCAGCCCCAGACCTAAAAACAGCAGCGCGAAAAAGGCCCTTGCCACCCCAATACCTTACCGCACGAAGAAGAGGGCACCCTTCAGGCCCAACCCCTCTCCCTGAGGGCCTCCCGGAGCCGCTGCTGCACTGCCTCGGCCGGGGGGTGCTGGACGTCCACCACTACGAACCGCTGTGGCTCGGCCTCGGCCAGCTTGTGAAAGCCCTCTAAGACCCGCTCGTGAAAGGCCAGCTCCTCCTCCTCAAAGCGGTCGGGCTCCTGCCCTCGCCGCTGCCGGGCTCGCCACAGGCCGAGCCTGGGCGGCAGGGTAAGCAGGAAGGTCAGATGGGGTCTGAGGCCGCCTAGAAACCCTTGGGAGACCGCCTGCATCCACTCCAGCGAAAGCCCCCGGCCGTAGCCCTGGTAGGCCAAGGAGGAGTCCATCCAGCGGTCGCACAGCACCACCGCCCCTCGCTGTAGGGCGGGCCGGATAACCGTGGCGGCGTGTTCGGCCCGGTCTGCGCTGTAGAGCAGAAACTCGGTCTCGGGGCGCATGGGGCGGCTCAGGACGATTCGGCGCAGGGCCAGGCCCAGCTCGGTGCCCCCAGGCTCCCGGGTCAGCACCACCTCGCGGCCTTTGGCCTGGTACCACTCGGCCAGCAGCCGGGCCTGGGTGGACTTCCCGGCCCCCTCGGGGCCCTCAAAGGTGATAAAGAGGCCCTCCATCAGAGCCCCGTCGGGTGGTCCAGGAAGACCCAGGGCAGGCCGAACTCGGCCTCGAGCCGCTCCGCTAGGGCTTTCACCCCAAAGGTCTCGCTCTCGTAGTGGCCGATGTAGATGACATTGATGCCCAGCTCAAAAGGCTCGTGGTAATGGGCGTGGGAAGGCTCCCCGGTGATGTAGAGGTCGCAGCCCAAGGCCTTCGCTAGGGCCACGTCGCCGGCGCCCCCACCTGAGACGATGCCCACCCGCTCCACCTGCGGGCCCCCTCCGCCGTGCACCAGGGGCTGCATTCCGGTCAGCTCGCCCAAGGCCTCCTCCATCTCGGAGAGGCTTCTGGCCTCCGGCAGCCGACCCACGACGCCGATGTCGCCGTACTTGGGGTGGGGGAGCGGCTGGGGCTCAAGGAGCCCCAGCCGCTGCGCGATGACCGCGTTGTTGCCCACCTCGGGGTGGGCGTCCAGGGGCAGGTGGGCCGCGTAGAGGCTGATGCCCCCGGCGAACAGCGCCTGCAGACGCCTCTTGTGCGGACCTACGACCGCCAGGGGCTGGCCCCAGAATAGGCCATGGTGAACGATCAGGAAGTTTACTCCCTCCGCCCGGGCCTTCTCAAAGACCGTTAGGGCGCTGTCCACCGCCACCCCTACCCTTCGCACCTCGGCATCGCCCTCCACCTGTAGGCCGTTCTGCGAGGGGTCTTTGAAGGCGGAAATTCGCAGGTAATCGTCCAGCCAGCGAACCAACTCGTCGCGCCGCATGCCCCAAGTCTACCCAAACTGGGGGTTGCGCTCGGGGGACAATTGGACGCATTGCCAAGCTTCATAATGTAAGCAGCGTTGTGTTTGTGAACAACAGGAGGTTTCGTATGCTTACCCAAGCGCACATCCGCCGCATTCGCGAGCACCTGCTTCCCAAGGCCGCCCCGGTGCTCTCCTTGTACCTAGACGTCAACCCCGCCCACCCGGACAACCGCAACCGGGCTTACCTTTTGCGGGCCCGCGAGGCCATGGAAACGGTCGGTGCGCCTCCGGAGGTTGCGCATAGGGTGCTGGAGGCCCTGCAGGACATCCCCCAGGCCAGAAGCCGGGTGGTTTTTTCCACCCCTGAGGAGCTGGAGGTCTACGATCTGCAGGTGGAACTGCCGCTTTTTGAGGGGGTGGAGGCCTACTGGGGGGAGCCTTACCTGACCCCGCTCCTCTACCTGCTTGATGAGCACGAGCGGGTAGGGGTGGTGTTTTTGGACAGCGAGAAGCTGCGGGTGTTTGAGGTCTACCTGGGCGAGATTGAGGAGATCAGCGGGGCTTTTCGGGCGGTAGACCCCCAGGCCTGGAGGCGGCTTACCCAGGATAGCCCGGGACGGCGCTACGGCCCGGGGGGAGCCCACCGGGCTGCCGCCGATGCCGACCATTTTGCCCGCCGTATGGAGGCCTGGACGCACCGGTTTTACAAAGCGGTTGCCGAGCAGCTCGAGCAGCTTAGCCTAGAGCGGAACCTACAGCGGCTCGTCTTGATAGGCCAGAAGGCGGAGGCTTCGGTTTTCAAGGAGATGCTGCCCCGGCGGTTGCGCGAGCGGGTGGTGGCGATCCTGCCTTCGCTCCCCAACGCCCAGGCCCAGGCCAGCGAGGTGTTGAAGCTGGTGGAAGAGGCGCTGGAGCGGATTGAACGGGAGCAGGAGGTTCGCTTGCTGGACGAGGTGGCCGAGCGAGGGGTGGCGGGGCTCGAGCAGACCCTAGAGCTCCTCCAGCAGGGCCGGCTCCACCTTCTGGTGCTTCCTTGGAGGCTGGGGGGCTCTGCCTACCAGGCCGCGGACGGCTGGGTTTCCAGCAGCCTGGAGGCGGCTCGAGCCCATGGGGAGCCCGTTCAGGAGGTGGCGCTCAGGCGGGTTCTCCCCGAGCTGGCCGCGGCCTACGGAACCCGCTTGGAGTTTGTGCGGGGCCCGGCTGAGGAGCGGCTTGAGGGGCTGGGGGGGCTGGCCGGTCTGCTTCGTTGGTGAGGGGGTGTGATGTTCAGCAAGGTCTTGGTTGCGGTGGATGGCTCTTCGTGCAGCGAGCGGGCCGGAAGGTTCGCCCTGGCCCTGGCCCAGGCCCTTGGGGCCGAGGTGCTCTTTACCCACGTGTACCGCGCTGAGGAGTCCTTGGCCGCGGCCCGTGGGCTTTTGGCGCCTTGGGCGGATTTGGGCCAAAGGGTGGGGCTTCGGTATAGCACCGAGCCCGTCAGGGCCGAAGACGTGGCCGAGGGCATCGTCCATACGGCTCAGAGCAAGGGGTGTGACCTGATTGCCATGGGCACCCATGGCCGGGAAGGGCTGCAGAGGCTGCTCCTTGGAAGCGTGGCTGAACGGGTAAGCCGGCTGGCCCAAGTGCCGGTCTTGCTGGTGCGGAACGGTGAAGAGGTAGGCCTCCCGCAGCGCATCCTGGCCCCGGTGGACGGCAGCCAGGCGGGGCGTCGGGCCTTTGAGCTGGCCGATGGGCTTGCACGAGTTCTGGGGGCTGAGCTGCTGGTTTTGCACGTGGTGCCCCCCCTGCCCACCCCGGTGGGGGAGGCTTGGGCCACTGGGGGTATCCCGGTGTTTAGCTGGGAGGAAGTCCGGAAGGCCCTGGAGGTTGAGGGACAGGCCATCCTGGAGGCTGCTAAGGGGCAGACCCAGGTTCCCCAGGTGCAGACCCTTTTGCGCAAGGCCCGGGGCCGACGGGAGGCAGAGGTGATTGTGGAGGTCGCCCGGGAGGAGCGGGCTGGCCTAATCGTGATGGGTACCCATGGGCGCAGCGGCTTGGAGCGGCTGCTTTTGGGCAGCGTGGCCGAGGGGGTAGCCCACCACGCCCCGGTGCCGCTGCTCTTGGTGCGCTTAGGGCCGGGGGGTCAGGGGGTCGGGTGAGCGGTGGCCCTTTACCGGCGGCCCAGTGCTTCCAGGGCCAGCCGGTAGGTCTGGGCGTGGGCCGCCACGGTCAGGTGGCGGTCGCGGTTGTAGCCGCCCCCCATCACCACCACCAGCGGGGCCTGGGCCTTCCTCACCCAGGAGAAGACCTCCCGGTCGCGGGCCGCGAGCCCCTCTAGGCTGAGCCGCAGGCGGCCAAAGCGATCGCCAGCGAGCACGTCTACTCCAGCGTTGTAGAACACCAGCTCGGGCCGCCAGGCAAAGGCCATTTCCAGCGCGGGGGCCAGGGCTGCGAGGTAGTCCACGTCGCCAATGGCGTCGGCCAAGCCCACATCCAGATCGCCGGGTTCCTTTTTCAGGGGGTAGTTGCGCTCGGCGTGCACCGAGAGGGTGAAAACGCTGGGGTCGTCCCGGAAAAAGGCCGCCGTGCCGTTCCCTTGGTGGGCGTCCAGGTCTACCACCAGTACCCGGCCCCTGAAGCCCTGGGCCCGTAGGTAGGCCACCGCCACCGCCACATCGTTGAACAGGCTGTAGCCTTCGGCGTGGTCAGGGAAAGCGTGGTGGGTTCCCCCAGCCAGGTTCAGGCCCAGGCCGCCCTCCATCGCGTCAAGGGCCGCGGCCAGGGTGCCCCCTGCGGCGTGGAGGGCTCGAGCCAGCAGGCTCTGGCTCCAGGGCAGCCCCACCTTGTGGGCCTCAGCCCGGCATAGCCCTTCCCGGCGGAGTTTTTGCAGGTAAGCGGCCTCGTGGGCCAGGGCCAGGGTGTCCCAGGGGATAGGGGGGGCGGGCCGCACCTCCAGGACGTCCCTCAACGCCTCGGCCACGCCATGGTATTTGTATTTGGGGAAGGGGTGGTACTCGGGCAGCTCGAGCTCGCAGTGGGCCGTGGTGTAGGCGGGCCGCATAGCCGAGGGCGGGGTTTTACATGGCTTCCAGCTTTTCCCTGAGGGCCCGGGCCCGCTCGTACAGGGGGGTGGCCTGGGGGTTTTGCTGCTCGTGCTGAAGGATGGCCATGGGGTGGATGTGGTGTTCGTCGGGGTTGCCGAAGAGCGAATTCAAGAGCTCAAACTCCTCCTGGGAGCGCAGCGAGGCGTCCTCGCGGAACATGTTGAGGTAACTCCAGGCGAACTGCGGTTCGCCGATGGCCCCCGCCAAGTAGGCATCCAGGAGGCGCTTGTAGGGCTCGAGGTTGCTCCTTTGGGCCTCCTGGGGAGGCACTTTGGGCACGTTGGCCAGGTGTTCGGCGAAGAGGGCTTCCAGGTTCTCTAGGGTGATCTCCCAGTTGTTGAGCTCAAAGAGGGCTTGCCCGTTGCGGAAGAGGATAATCTGCGGCGAGTGGTGCACAATGCCGCTCCGTTCGGCCACCCGGTTGGAGGCCGGGCGGTGCTCCACCACCCGGATGATTCCTACCGGAATGGAGGGCCGCTCGCGCAGCACCCTTTCCACATGGCCCCAGCCCTGCATGGTCTTGTGGCAGGTTCCAGCTTTGAAAACGGCCGCGATGGGGTGGCCGTCAATGAAGGCGTCGGCTTCCTCAGGGGTGGTCAGGGGGTACATGCGCTCCCTCATACCCCCGAGTTTATTTTCCACCAGGCTGACCAAACGTTGGCCGGAACACTACCGGCCCTCTGACCGATTTCTGACAGGGCTGGGCTAGGCTCCCCCTCAGGTATGAGAAATCCCTTCCTTCTTCTTACCCTTCTCTCGGCCGGCCTGGCCTTGGGCCAAGGGGCCCAGGTGGTGGGGGTTTACACCCTTCCCCCGACCCCCATCCGCGTTCTCAATCCCCATCTGAGCCAAGAAGAGGTAGCGGAGAGCCAAAGGGCGGGCTGGCCGGCAACCGACCGCCCGGCGATAGGCTCTAGCCTCTACTACCTGGGGGACGGGCGCTTTTTGGGCAGCACCGACCGGGGGCCCAACGGGGACTGCCCCGGGGGCAAGTTCTTCCCCCTTCCCCGCTTTGCTCCGAGTCTGGTCTTCTTCCGCTTGGAGGGCCGGGAAATTCGGTTGGAGCGAAGTCTGCCCCTGCGCAACCTGGGGGGTAAGCTCATAAGCGGCCTGCCCAACCTTCCTGGAGAGGAGGTTCCCTTTACTGACAAGGAGTGCAAAACCCGCTTATCCCTAGACCCCGATGGGGTGGACGTGGAGGACGTGGTGGCGACGCCCTCGGGCGGCTTTTGGATGGTGGAGGAGAACTCTCCTTCCCTTCTTTATGCCACCTCTTCAGGCCGGGTGGTGGTCCGCTACACCCCCGAGGGGGTTCGGCCCGCGGCCAGTTACCCCGTGCGGGACGGGCTGCCTGCCATTCTTCGCCAGCGCCGGGCCAACCGCGGCCTGGAAAACCTAGCCCTCTCCCAGGACGGCAAGACCGCCTGGGTAGTTCTGCAGAGCCCCATCGGCCCCACCTCGGAGCCCGCCTTTGACCGGAGCCTGGTGGCCCGGGCGGTGCGGCTGGACGTGAGCGACCCCCTGCGGGCCAAGGTCACCGGCCTCTACCTGGTACCCTTCTCTGACCCCAAGGAGTACCCCAAACCCAACCGCCCCCGGGACATGAAGTACAGCGCCGCCGCTTTTGTCAAGGACCAGACCATCCTCCTCCTGGAGCGCGCCGAGGGGGGAGCCAGGGTTTACTTGGTGAACTTTGCCCAGTCCACCAACCTCCTAGAACACCCCAACGGGGAAAGCCCGGAGCTGGACAAAGCAGGGATGGACTACGCCGCCTTGGGCATAAAGCTCCCCGAGCGGCGGCTCCTCCTGGAAACCTGGCGTCTAGAGGAGTTTGACACGGACAAGCTGGAGGGGATCGCTCTCCTGGAGGACGGGCAGACCCTGGCCCTGGTAGACGACAACGACTTCGCCATCACTGGAAAGGAAGGCCCTTCCCGGCTTTGGCTGGTGCGGCTTGACCGGCGGCTGCGCTAAACATCGGGTGTGCGGCCGGGGTGTGGGGTCCGGCAGAACAGGCAACGCCACCTGTGGGCGATCTAGCGCTCGAGGGGCCGGAAGGGCACCTCGAGCCCGGTGGCGTAGAGCACCCCTCCTTCCTCCTCCAGCCGCAGCCGGGGCAGTGGGAACTGGGGTGGGCCGTAGACCGCCTTGCCGGCCTGGAGGGGTTCGTAGGCCCCAAAGTGGCAGGGGCATCCCAGGAAGGGGTGGTCGGTGCGGTAGTTGTAGGCGATGGCGCCCAGCTCGGGGTTGTCCACGAAGTTGACCGTGCAGCCCTGGTGGGTGCAGATACGGGAAAGGGCTAGAAAATGGGCTTCGCCCACGCTCAGACCGCCTGAGACCGGCTGGGGCAGCCGGATGACCACGGCCCTAAGGGGGCTATCCGCATAGCGGTACTCAAAATACCTGAACCGCCAGACCGAGGGCAGCTCGTCCAGGGCGGCGGCGCGAAGCCGGGGCCCCGCGCGCCAGAGGGGTTCGCGAACCTTTGCTTTGGTGAAGTGGATTACATAAGTGCGCCAGGCCAGCCAGCCGAAAAACCCCCCCGTGACTAGGCTGGGAAGAATCCACAGCAGGTCGCGGCGGTCCAAGTGGGGCTTTTTGGGGTTTGGCGGACTCATAACCCGGAGAGATACTGCAAAAGCGCCGCCATCTCCGCCTCGCTGAGGGGGATGGCGGGCATCTGGCCCCGGCCCTTCTGCACCACCTCCCGCACCGCCTCGGGCACCCGCAGGATGGGGTTGCCCTTCAGGCGCGGGCCCGGGCCTCCTTGGGCCTCAGCCCCGTGGCAGGCCGCGCAGCGGCTCAGGTAGACCTGTTGGCCTGTGGAGCTGGCGCCAAGCTGGCCTTTAGCGGTTTCAATGAGGTTTTGCACCCGCTCCCTGGCTTCTCCTCCGGCCCTTAGGTAGCCCTCCCAGGCCGAGATGGCCTCGGCGTAGCGGCCCATCTGGAAGTAGGCGTTGCCCAGGAAAAGCCAGCCTTCGGGCTCGTGGGGCTCGGCCTGAACCGCGAGCTGCAGGGCCTGGGCCCCCTCGGCGGGCCGGCCGCTCATGAAGAGGAGGATTCCCAAGCGGCGCACCGCCACCGGGTTGCGAGGTTCTTTCTCTATGACCCGCAGATAGCCCCGCAAAGCCCGCTCAAAGTCCTGCAGCTCATAGGCCTTGTTAGCGAAGGCCAGCCAGTCGGCGGCCTGGCCGCTGGCCTCAGCCTGGCGCTCTAGCCGCCCTAGGGCCTGGGCCTCGCTGCGGCTGGTGACCAAGGTCTCCCCGGGCAGCCTGGGTACGGTGTAGGCCCACAGGCCCACCCCGAGCAAAACGAGCCCCACGAGGGCTCCTCCCAAGGCCAGAGGGTTGGGCCGGCGGGGGGCGGGGTTTTCCTGGCCCAGCTCGGCGAGCTGCCGCTCGAGCCGCACCATCTGGGCCAGAAGCCGCTTTCGTTCCTCGCCCTGGGCCTCTTTGGCCTGCTCCCGCAGCACCTCTAACTCGGCCTTGAGCTCCTCGGGCCGTGGGCTGGCGGGGAAGGGGAGGGGCTGGCCTCGGAAGGGCAGCAGGGCGTAGGCCAAGGCCAGAAGCAAAAGAAGGGCTAGGATTAGGTAAGCGAGGGTCATCGTCGGTCCAGTTCGGCCTCGAGGCGGGCGATTTCTTCCTCGGAAACCCCTGCGGCCTGGGCTTGGGCTAGGCTCTTTGCCCGGGCCTGGTGCCGCCAAAGGCCGTAACCCAGGAGCAGCAACCCCAAAAGGGGCGAGAGCCAGACCCAAAGCGTAAGGCCGCGGGCCGGCGGCTCAAAGAGAATCCAGTCCCCGTAGCGCTCCACGAAAAACTGCTTGATCTCGGCCGGGCTCTTGCCTTGCTCGAGCTGCTCAGCGATGATGCGTCGCATCTCCAGGGCGATGCCGGCGTTGGACTCGGCCGCCGACTCCCCTTGGCAGACCGGGCAACGCAGCTCGCGGGCAATCTCAAAGACCTGGGGTGGGAAGTCGGGGGGTGGGGTGTTGGGGACGGGCTGGGCTAAAGCCCCGAAGGAAAGGGGCAGCGCCAGCGCCAAAAACCATCCGCGCACGCCTCTCATGGCCACACCTGCCGCAGGTATTCCTGGAGCTTGCTTTCGCTGAGCTCCCCGATGTGCCGGGCCAGCACCTTCCGCTCCTTTGAGATGATGAAGGTCTCGGGAACCCCGGTGTAGCCGTACTCAATGCCGATGCGGCCCCGAGCGTCGTAAACGCTGGGAAAGGTGAGGCCGTACTGCGCGATAAACCTCAGCGCCGCCTCCTCCTGGTCTTGCACGTTCACCCCCAGGACCAGCACCCGGTCCTGGTATCGCTGGTAGAAGCTCTCTAGAAGGGGTGCTTCGGTCCGGCAGGGAATGCACCAGCTTGCCCATATGTTGAGGAAGACGGGCTTCTCCAGGGTTTCTCCCACCCCCAGCTCCGGTCCGAAGCGCTCCCGGTAGGGCGCCAGCACCGGCAGGCTAAAGGTAGGGGCGGGCTTGCCCACCCGGACCGACCCTAAGGCCTCGGGGCTGGGCCGCTGCAGGCCCCAAAGGAAGAGCCCTCCCAGCAACAAAACCCATATCGGCCAGAACCTGAGCATACCTAGTCGCTTGCAGAAGGCACCGCTTGGCGGCTGGGCAGCCGAGCCCCGCTGGGCCAGAGGATGTACGCCGTGCCCAACACGATGAGGCCCCCGGCCACCCAGAGCCAGAAGACCATAGGGGTGATGATGATTTTGAGGGTGGCCCACTGTCCCTTTTCCTGGTCAAACTGCATCAGCACGAAGTAGTAGTCGTTGTAGAGGGTGTAGCGGACCACCGGGGTGGCCAAGGGAGAGCTCATCTGGGGGTAGAAGTTGAGCCGGGTCTCGTAGCGGCCATCGCTCCCCCAGCCGTCCCGGGAGGTGGCCCGCACCTGGATGGGGGCCAGCGCGGCGAAGCGGTTGGCCTCCTCGCGCGCGGTAAGGCCGAGCAGGCGAACCTCCAGACCCCGGGTCTGCCAGACCTCGCCCACCTGCAGGGTCTTTTGCTCGGTGTAGCGGTAGGTCTGGCTGAAGGCGATGCTGAGCGCGGCCAGGGCCACCCCAAAGTGCACGATGTGGGAGCCAAAGCGTCGGCGGTGGCGGGCCACGAGCTCCAACAGGGCCTGGGCAGGGGAAAGGCCCAAAGCCCGGCTGCGCTCCTTCACCCCCTGGGCCACCATCAGCACGATGGCGGTGAGGTTGTAGGCGAAAAGCCCAATGGCCAGGGAAACGCCCAGGCTCAGCCCCAGCCCCAGGCCGATGAGCATGCCCACCCCCAGGGCGATGAGCATGGCGGTTAGGTTCTTAAGTGCCTCTCCTCGAGCCTGCCGCCAGGGCAGCACCGGCCCGATGCCCATCAGGAGGAGCATAAAGACGCCCAGCGGAGCGGAGACCTGGTTGAAGAAGGGGGCCCCCACCGAGACCTTGGCCCCGCTCAGGAGCTCCACCGCCAAGGGCCACAAGGTGCCCACCACCACCACAAAGGCGAAGGTGCCGAAGAAGAGCGCCCCGGCCAGCAAAGCCCCCTCCCGGCTTTTCCAGCGCACCTCGCCGGCTTCGCGGATCTCCCCGGACACCCGGGCCAAAAGCCCCAGCCCCAGCGCCAGCACCCCCAGGAGGAAGGCCAGGAACCAAACCCCTACCGGCCCGCTGGCAAAGGCGTGCACCGACTGAATGACCCCGGAGCGGGTTAGGAAGGTGCCGAAGACGGTGGCTGCGAAGGCCAGGGTGATAAAGGCGAAGTTCCAGCCCTTGAAGAGGCCTTTGCGCTCCTGCACTTGCGCGGTATGGAGAAAGGCTGTGGCCAGAAGCCAGGGGATGAGGGAGGCGTTCTCCACCGGGTCCCAGGCCCAGTAACCCCCCCAGCCCAGGATCTCGTAGCTCCACCACTTCCCGGTGAAGATGGCCGCGGTGAGGAAGCCCCAGGCCACCAGGGTCCACCAGCGGGTCTCAAAGATCCAGCTCTGGTAGCGCCGGGCCAGCATGGCCGCCACTGCGTAGGCGAAGGGCACCGAAAGCCCCACGAAGCCTAGGTACATCAGGACCGGGTGGACGGCCATCATCCAATGGTTTTGCAGCAGGGGGTTGGTCCCTAGCCCCTCGGCGGGGGGGTTGGGTACCTTGTCAAAGGGATGGGCCACGAAGACCATCACCGCAAAGAAGAAAACCTGGACCAAGAAGAGGGTGCCCAAGGCGCTGGGGGCCCGCCAGAAATCAAGGCTACGCCCGACCCGCAGGCCCACCAGCCAGGTGTAGAGGGTCTGCAGCAGGGCCCAAAGCAGGATGGAGCCCTCGAGGGCTGCCCAGGGGGTGACCAGCTTGACCCAAAGGGGGTTTACCGAGGCGCTGTGGTTGGCCACATAGGAAACGCTGAAGTCGTCGGTTAGAATGGCCCACTCCAAAGCCCCAAAGCTGGTGGCCGCGGCCAGCAGGCTCAGCAAGGTGGTGCGGCGGGCGGCCTCGAGGTAGCGCCCATCCCGCAAGGCGTGGGCCAGAACGGCCAGGGCCAGGCCCAAAAGGGAGAAGACAAGGGCCCCCACCAGCGCGATGCCGCCTAAAAGCCCCGGGGTCATTGGGTCTCCTCAATCAGTTTGCGCACCTGCTCGGGTGTCCAGCCTTCCTTGGGCGCTTGGTAGCTCTCGGAGTGCTTGACCAAGAGGTTTTGGCTGACGAAGGTTCCATCCTGGAAGCGCCCTTCCACCACCACCCCCCGGTTCTCGCCGAAAAGAGCGGGTGGGGTGGCCCCACTGGAGCGGACCGGAATCTCCTTGACCCCGTCGGTGACCACAAAGCGCAGCTCGAGGGTCTGAGGGTTGTAGTAGAGGGAACCGGCCTTGACCAGCCCCCCAAGCCGCACTGGGCGGTTTTGGTAGCGCTCGGCTTGTTGGAAGTACTCGCTTGGGGTGATGAAGTAGACCAGGTTCTGCCCCAGGCCGCCGAAGATTAGGTAGGCTAAGGCCGCCGCCACCACCAAAAGGCCGAGGATGTGTTTGGGCTTCATCCTTGTCCTCGCTTTCTCTGGTAGCGCCACAAGAGGTAGCCCAGATAGCCAAACACCGCTATATACACCGCGGCGTAGGTCCAGACCACAAAGGGGTTGGCCGGGTTCCACAAGGGGTTGTCCATTCTAGGCTTCCTCCTGGGCCGCCTCGCGGGCCGCGATGATGCCCCTGAGCCGCACCATTCCGATGTAAAGCAGGGTAAAGGCGGCCAGGTTAACCAGCATGGGTATCAGGATGGCCGAGTCCACCATGATTTTCCCGGTGGTGAGGTCTATGGACTGGGTCTGGTGTAGGCTGCGCCACCATTTGACCGACATGTAGCTGATGGGTACGTTTATGGCCCCTAAGATGGCCACCCCTGCGGCCGCCTTGGCCCTTAGCTCGGGGTCTTCAATCGCCCCACGAACCACCATGTAGCCCACGTAGATGGCGAAGAGGATGGCGGTGGTGGTGAGCCGGGGCTCCCAGTCCCAGTACACCCCCCAGGTGGGCCTGGCCCAGAGCATGCCGGTAAGCAGGGCCAGGGCCATGAAGATGAGGCCCACCTCCACCGCGGCTGCCGCTACTCGGTCAAAGTGGGCCTGGCGGCGGACCAGGTAGGCTACGGAGTAGAAGAGGGCCCCAAAGCTGGCCATGTAGGCCATCCAGGCGGTGGGCACGTGCATGTGGAAGATGCGGGCCACGAAGCCTTGGTTCTGGTCCGGCGGGGAGGACATGGCCATAAAAAACCCCACCACCGCACCTAGAACCCCCAGGCCCAGGATGGCCCAGGTTAGGCTGTCCAGGCGGCCTTTAGGGTTGGAACGCGTGAGCTGCATAAGTCCTCTTTTTGATTTTGGCCCCACGGGGCTGAGGCGCCGTAAATCAGATTACAACCAAGGGCCCCGCAGGCCATCCCCCTACCAGCTTACCCCCTTGGGGTAGCCGCAGCGCTGGGCCTGGTATGCCTTGGGTTATGGCAGGTATAGCTTTGGGTTCTAACCCTCTAGAATGAGGGGGAAAAGCATCGCGCAGACCGTCACGTAGATGGCGTCAAAGACCAAAAGCAACCGCAGCCAGTCTAGGAGTTCGGCTACCGGAAGGCCCTCGGCCAAGCCTTGGGTGAAGCGTACCGCGGCCAGCACCACTGGGACGACCAGGGGGAACAAAAGCAGCGGCAAAAGCACCTCCCGGCCGCGCAGCCGGGCCAGCATACCGGCATAGAAGGTGGAGATGGCCGCATAGCCCAAGGCCCCCAGCAGCAGAGCCGCCAAAAGCCAGCCGGCCTGCTGGAGCGGGAGGTAAAAGAGCCCGGCTGTGAGCCCCAACAGGGCCAGACCCACCAGCACCAGCAAGGCGAGCTGGAAGAGGAGCTTGCCAAAGTAAATCCACTCCCGGCCCCCCGGAGTGAGCAGCAGGTCGTCTAGGGTACCGTCCTCCACCTCCAGACCGAAGGCCCGGCCGGCCAGGAGGCTTCCGGCGAAGGCCAGGGCCACCCAGAAGGCGCCCGGGGCCGCTTTGCGTAGGTCTTGGGGGGCTGGGCCAAAGGCCATGGCCAGGATGAGGAGCATCACCGCCAGGAAGAACACCGCCGAAAGCAGACCGGTGCGGCCGCGCAGCTCGAGGGTCAAATCCCGCCAGGCCAGCCAAAAAATTCGCTGCACAGGGAAAGGCTAGCGGTTTTGCCCTAGAAGGTAAAGAGAGCGGCCTTCTAGTCTCCGCTCCCGTGGGCGTACTGAAGCTCGTAGAGCTTGGCGTAGTACCCCTCTTTGCGCACCAGCTCCTCGTGGCTGCCCTCTTCCACCAGCCGCCCCTTGCGGAAGACCAGGATGCGGTCCACATGCCGGATGGTGGAGAGGCGGTGGGCGATTATGATGGAGGTGCGTCCCTGCATCACCCGCTCTAGAGCGGCCTGAATTTTTTGCTCGGTTTCGGCGTCCACGTTGGCGGTGGCCTCGTCTAGGATGAGCAGGATGTCCGGGTTGTGCAAAAGGGCCCGGGCCAGCGCTAAAAGCTGCTTCTGCCCGGTGGACAACCCCCCGCCCCGCTCGTGCAGCAAGGTTTGGTAGCCCCGGGGCAGCCGGGCAATGAACTCGTCGGCCCCCACAAAGGCGCAGACCTCCCGGATGCGCTCCATGCTGATGCGCTCGTCCCCTAGCCGCAGGTTGGACTCTATGGTTCCGCTGAAGAGGAAGGGGTCTTGCTGCACCATGCCGATGGCGCGGCGCAGGTCGCGCTGGGCGTAGTCCCGCACATCTACCCCGTCAATTTTGACCGCTCCTTTCTGCGCATCGTAGAAGCGAGCGATGAGGCTAATCACGCTTGATTTACCCGCCCCGGTGGCCCCCACTAGGGCCACCTTTTCGCCGGGCCGAACCCGGAAGCTTACCCCTTGCAACACCCAGTCCCACTCCTCTTGGCTCGAGCCAGGCCCTTTTTTCTCCCGCTTGCCGTAAGCGAACCACACATCCTCAAAGTCAATTTGCCCGCGGAAGCGCTTTACCGGAAGGGCTCCAGGCTTGTCCCGCACCTCCTCTTCGGTGTCCAGCAGGCTGAATATGCGCTCCGCGGAGGCCATGGCGGCCTGGAAGATGTTGAACTTGTCCGAGAGGTCCTGCAGGGGTTGGAAGAGCTGGCGGACGTAGTCGGTGAAGGCCACTAAAAGCCCCAGGGTGATGGCCTGCTGGACCACCTGGCCGCCCCCGTACCACACCACCAGGGCCACCGTGGCCTCGCCCATCAGGCCCACCAGGGGGAAGAACAGGGCGAACCACTTGATGATCTCCACCCAGGCTTTGCGAAGGTCGGTGGAGAGGAGGTTGAACTGGGCTTCGTTTTTCCCTTCCCGGCTGAAAAGCTGGGTGGTTTGTACGCCGGCGAGGTTCTCCTGCAGGGAGGCGTTGAGCCGTGAGAGACGGAGCCGCATGGTGCGGTAGGCCTCGCGCATGCCGTTGCGAATCCAGGTGGTAACCCCGATGAAGACCGGGATGATGGTAAAGGTCACCAGCGCCAACCGCCAGTCCAGGGCCAGCATGAAGCCCATCAACCCTACCACCAGCGCGAAGTCGGCGATGAGGCCTACCAGCCCCCCGGTGATGAACTGGTTGATGGCGTCCACATCTGAGGTAACCCGGGTCATTAGGCGGCCCACCGGGTTGCGGTCAAAGTAGCCCAGGTGCAGCCTTTGTAGCTTGGCGAAGATTTCTGAGCGAAGGTCGTAGAGGATGTGCTGGCCCACCCAGCTGATCAGGTAGGTCTGGGCGTAGTTGGCGATGAAGTCCACCACCCGCACCGCTAGGAACACCGCCGAGAGGAGGAGCAGCACCTCGTAGCGCTCTGCCAGGGGCAGCACTTCTTTAGGCACGATGGCGTGGTCAATAGCGTACTTGAGGAAAAGGGGTGTAGAGGCCGCGGTGAGGGTGCTTACCACCAAGGCCAAAAGGGCCAGCCCCACCTGTTTCCAGTAGGGGCGCACGTACCGCAGAATGCGGCGGGCCAGCCGGGCATCAAAGCTCTTCTTAAAGGCTTCCTCTTCGTGCATAGGTTACTCTTCTACCTCGGCTTGCAGGCGCTGGATGCGGTCTAGCTCGGCGTACAGCCCTCCTTGGGCGAGGAGCATCTCATGGGTGCCCTCCTCCACGATGCGCCCGTGCTCCAGCACCACGATCCAGTCGGCGTGCTGCAGGGTTGAGGTGCGGTGGCCGATGAGCAGGGTGGTCTGCTGGCCCAGCACACTTCTGAGCCCTTGGAGGATGCGCGACTCGGTCTCGGTGTCCACGGCGCTCATGGCGTCGTCCAGGATGAGAATCTTGGGCCTGCGGGCCAGGGCCCGGGCCAGGGCCACCCGTTGCCGCTGGCCCCCCGAGAGGGTTACCCCCCGCTCCCCCAAGGAGGTCTGGTAGCCCTTGGGAAACCCCTGGATGTCCTCGTGCACCCCGGCCAGCCGGGCTGCCCATTCGGCCTGGGCGGGGTCGGGGTGGGGAAGGCCAAAGCATATGTTCTCCAAAAGGGTATCGGAGAAGAGAAAGGGTTCTTGTGGAACCATTCCGATGGCCGAACGTAGGGTGCGCAGGGGCAGGGTGCGGACGTCGTGCCCTCCTACCCAGACCCGCCCCTCGGTGGGGTCCAGTAGGCGCGGGATTAGGCTCACTAGAAGGCTTTTTCCGCTCCCGGTGCGCCCGGTGATGCCCAGGGTGGTGCCCTCGGGGATGGTCAGGGTGATGCCGTCCAGCACCTTGCGCCCGCCCAGCTCGAGGCTCACGTTCTCAAACCGGACCTCTCCTGAGAGGGCTGGGGTTTCCTCCCGGTTGGGCTTGGGGTCGGTGATGCGGGCTGGCTCGAGCCAAAACTCCTCCAGCCGCCGGTAGCTGGTGGAGCCTCGCTGGAAGATGGTGAGGGTGTAGCCCAGGCCCACGATGGGCCAGCCCATCATCATCAGGTAAGCGTTGAACTGCACGAACTGGCCCACCGTCATCTCCTCCCGGATTACCATTCCTCCGCCTACCCAAAGGACAATAAGGAACGCGAAGCCCATCAGAAGCCCCATTAGGGCCCGCACCGGTCCTTCTACCCGAGCCAAGGCCAGGCTCTTGGCGATGTAGTCCTTGTTGAGGGCCTGGAATTGGGCCAGCTCGCGCTCTTCCAGGGCAAAGCCCTTTACCACCCGGATTCCGGAGAAGTTCTCCTGGGCCTTGGTGGAAATTCGGTCAAACGACTCCTGGCTTTCCCGGTAGCGGTGGTCAATGAGGCGGAGTACGTGGTACATAACCGCGAAGATCAGGGGGAAGACCAGCGAGAGCAGCAGGGCCAGGGTTACGTTGACCAGGTACATGGAGGCGATGGAAAAGACCAAGAACATCAGGAGGCGGCTGCCCATGTTGATGCCCGCCCCCAGCATCTCCCGCACCGCGCCCAGGTCGGTGGTGAACTTGTTCATCAGGTCGCCGATGCGGTTTCGGCCGTAAAAGTAGGCATCCAGGGAGAGGGCTTTGCGGAACAGGTCCATGCGCAGGTCGTGCTCAATGTGGCGGCTGGCCACCACCAGGAGCTGCCGGTTGGCCCAGCCGAAGAGGGCGGAGACCAAGGCGGCCCCCAGGATGGCCCCGGCCCAGGGAAGGTAGGCCTCCCCCGCCCGGATGGCGTCTACGGCGTGGCGCAGGAAATAGGGGGAGAGCGCCGAGGTCCCCACGGCGGCGATGCCGGCCAGCATGCCCCACAGGTACTGGGGGCCATAGCGGCGCAGGTAGGGCATGAGGGCCCGCAGGGGAGCGAAAACTGACCGGTCAGTTCTATGAATCGGCAATTCAAAACCTGCCTGCATCCGCACCACTCTATCCCCTCCGCCGCCGGCCGAGCGTGAGCTTTTCCTTAATCCGGAATGAGGCCGGCGGCCACGCTGCCCCAGTCGTCCTCGAGCCCCACCATCCGCCAGGGTTTGAGGGGAGGGTGGCGCCGCAGCAGCTTGCGCAGCGGGGTGGGCAGGGGCAGGTACTCGGGGTCGTGGATGTAGAGCAGGGCCCGCACCCGCCCCAGCCGGGAGAGGTAGCGGTGCATTCCAGCGGCTTCTAGGTCGGTGGGTAGCTCCAGACCCAGCTCCAGATGGGCCCCTTCCTGCCTTAGCTCAGCCGGGGATTTGTCGGCCAAAATCAGGCGTAGGCCCTTCTGGGCCAGGGCTGCATGCAGCCCCTCGAGCCACTCCCCCTGCAGGAGCATCGGCTGGGCGACCAGCCCTACCCCCTCCCCGGAGAGCAGGGGGGGCTTGTGGGAGGCTTCCAGCAGGCGTTTGGTGCGCTCCAGGGCCCGCCGGGCCAGCATGGGGTTTTTGCTCAGGGTCTGGCCCACCTGGGCCGCCAGGCCAGCCAGATCAGGCGAAAGCTCGGCGGGTACCTCCAGGGCCGGGGGTAGGCCCGGCACGAACTGGGCCAGGGCGGCCTCTAAATCCACCATCCACAAAGAGGGGCTGCCCCTCTTGGCCTCTACGCCAAGCTGCGCATCGGGAAGCAGCAGGTAGTCTACCCCTTGTCCCTTCAGCTCGAGCGCCTCCAGCACCACCCGCCGGATGGGCAGGGGCAGGGAAAGCTCTCCTTCTAGGCCCTGGGCGCGGACCACCTCAACCTCTAGGGCCCGCAAGTAGGCCTCCCAAAAGGGGAGGTAGCGATTTCCCAGCCAGCTTTGCAGAACGCCTACGCGCACCCGAACATCTTACCCAAAGGTTGGGTAGGGGGTTCTTGACAGCGCTTTCAAAATCTGCTTTACTCTTCCTAGAAGCCCAAGCAGGCCTGGAGGTTCGGTTGCGCGAGAATGTGACCCTGAGCGATGTGGCCCGTGAGGCGGGGGTTTCGCCCAGCACCGTCTCCCGCGTGATTAACGGCACCGCCCGGGTGGACGCCCGCAAGCGCGAGGCCGTGCTCAGGGCTATAGAACGGCTGGGCTATCGGCCTAACCTGATGGCCAAGGGGCTGGCCCAGGGGCGCTCCCTCACCATTGGGGTGGTCACCCAGGAGATCAGCAGCCCTTACTACGGCGAGATGCTCAAAGGAGTGGAGCAGGCCCTGGAGGGCACCTCCTACCACCCCATCTTTGCCAGCGGGCACTGGCGGGCCGACCAGGAGGAGGCCGCCTTGAAGGTATTGGTGGGCCGGCAGGTGGACGGCCTCATCGTCATGGACGGCAGCGTGCCGCAGGAGAGGCTTTTAGAGCTGGCCCAGAGCATGCCCGTGGTGGTGGTGGGGCGGAGCATCCCGGGGCTGCGCTGCTTGGGCATTGACAACGCCCAGGGGGCCTACGAGGGCACCCGGCACCTGATTGAGCTGGGGCACCGGCGGATTGCCCACATCGCAGGGCCTCAGTCTCACCCCGACGCTATTGAGCGCCTGCGCGGCTACCGAAAGGCGCTGGAAGGGGCAGGCCTTCCCTTTGATCCCGCCTTGGTGGTGGAGGGGGACTACCTCGAGCCCTCCGGTCTTTTGGCGGTGGAGGCCCTTTTGGCTCGAGGGGCCTTGTTCACCGCCATCTTCGCCGCCAACGACCAGATGGCCTACGGGGCCAACGTGGCCCTGTACCGCCGGGGCATCCGGGTGCCCCACGATGTTTCTTTGGTGGGCTTTGACGACCTGCCCAGCTCCAGCTACTTCACCCCACCCCTGACCACGGTGCGCCAGCCGGGCCTGGAGATGGGTTGGGAGGCGGCCCGGCTGGTTCTGGCGCTGCTCGAGGGGCACGACTATACCCCCAAGCCCCTCGCGGCCCGCCTGGTGGTGCGCGAATCCACCGCTTTGTTGCGCTCTTCTGGGGTGCGCTGGGTGCACCCCGTGGACTAGTTTTTGGAAGGAGGTAGAGCGGGGAGTAGGAATTTTTGAAAGCGCTTTCAAAAGGCTTTAGGCAACCTGGGGAGCGGGAAGCTCCAAAATAAGGAGGTATCCATGAAGCGAACCCTGACCCTTTTGGCCCTGCTGGCGTTCTTTTCGCTGGGGCTAGCCCAGAAAACCACCCTCACGGTGGCGGTCTTTCCCAACCTGGACGACGCCCTAAAAGCCCAGATTCCCCTCTTCAACAAGAAGTTCCCCGACGTCGAGGTCAAGCTGGTCATCCAGCAGTACGCCGACCACCACAACGCCCTCACCACCGCTTTGGCCACCGGACAAGGCCTGCCCGACGTGGCGGCCATCGAGATTGGCTTTGTGGGGCGCTTTGCCGAAGGCCAGGGCTTTGAAGACCTGAACAAGGCTCCCTACAACGCCGGCCAGTACAAGCGGCTTTTCACCCCCTACACCATCGCCCAGGCCACCTCGGCCGACGGGCGGTTCATCGCCATGCCCACCGACATCGGCCCCGGCACCTTTTTCTACCGGGTGGACATCCTGCAAAAGGCTGGGGTAGACCCTAAGAGCATGATGACCTGGCCCGGCTACATCGCAGCGGGCCGCAAGATTAAGAGCGCCACCGGGGCTTTTCTGATCGCCGATGCCGCAGATGTGGCCTGGATTAACATCTTTGCCACCACCCCCGCCAACAACAGCCCTTACTTTGACGAGAAGGGGAATGTGGTGGTGGATAGCCCCCGCTTCGTGCGGGCCTTTGAGCTGGCCCGAAACATCCGCGCCGCGGGGTTGGATGCCCGGATTGGCGCCTGGACCAACGAGTGGTACGACGCCTTCAAGAAGGGCACCGTAGCCACCCAGTTCTCCGGGGCCTGGCTGCAGGGCCACCTGCAAAACTGGATGGCCCCCGAGACCAAAGGCCTGTGGCGGGTGCAGCAGCTCCCCGAGGGCATGTACGCCTCCTGGGGCGGTAGTTTCTACGGCATCCCCACCGCCTCCAAGAACAAAGCTTTAGCCTGGGAGTTCATCAGGTATGTGACCACCACCGAGGAGGCCCAGATCGCCGCGTTCAAGGCCATTGGTGCCTTCCCCGCGCTGCTTGCGGCCCAGAACGACCCCTCCTTCGCCGAGCCGGTAGAGTTCCTGGGCGGCCAGCAGGCCCGGCTGCTCTGGCGCGATGCGGCCCGCCGGGTCAAGCCGCTCAAGGCCAACAAGTACGACCGCATCGCCAACGAGATTCTGACCGCTGCGCTCTCCCAGGTGTTGGACGAAGGGAAGGACATCCCCTCGGCCCTGGCCGAGGCCAAGCGGCTCATCGAGCGCCGCATGCGCTAGCGGGAGGGGGGAGAAGGGGCTACCCTTCTCCCCCTTTTTGTGGCCCCTTTTGAAAGGCTTTCACAAAACCTGGGGCCCGCAAAAGGAGGAAGCGTGCAAGAGAGCCTAAGCAAAGCCAGCCCCCTTTCCGACCCTTCCCGCTGGGCCATGCGCTGGAGCAACTTTCAGCGGCGCTACGCCCCCTACATCTTCATCAGCCCCTTTTTCATCCTCTTCCTGATATTTGGCCTGTACCCCTCGCTTTTTTCACTGTACATGTCCTTCCAAGCCTGGACGCCCAGCGACGGCTGGGGCCGCTGGAAGTTTGTGGGGCTCGAGAACTACGCCTTTACCCTTACCGACCCCATGTTTTGGCGCTCCATGTGGAACACGGTCTGGCTGGGGGTGTTCTCGGGGCTGCCCCAGCACCTCATCGCGATTCCGCTGGCCTTTGTGATTCACATGGTGCTGAGCCGCTTCAAGACCTTTGTCACCGCGGTCTACTTCCTGCCCTACATCACCTCCTCGGTGGCCATCGCGCTCATCTTCAACACCCTCTTCGCCACCCACAACGGGGTGATTAACCTGGTCATCGCCCACCTCAACACCTGGCCGCTTTTAGGGGCGCTGCTGCCCGACCAGAACATCAACTGGTTTACCAGCGCCAACATCAAGTACGCCCTGGCGGTGGTGGTGGTCTGGCAGTTTACTGGTTGGAACACCCTGCTCTACCTCTCGGCCATCCAGGCCATCCCCAAAGACCTCTACGAGGCCGCCGCGGTGGACGGGGCCAGCCGCTGGCAGCAGTTCCGCTACATCACCCTGCCGCTTCTGCGGCCCATGATGTTCTTTGCGGTAAGCCTCACCATCATCGGCAACATGCAGCTTTTTGAGCAGCCCTTCGTGCTCCTAAACGGCGGGGCCAGCGCTGCTACGCCCGGCGGGCAGACCGCAACCATGTACATGTACCGCACGGCTTTTGAGTGGCTCGAGATGGGCACCGCGGCTTCCATCGCCTGGATTCTCTTTGTGTTCATCGGCATCCTCACCTACCTCAACCACCTGGTTTTTGGCCGCGCGGCTCGAGGAGGCGACTGAGATGAAGAAGAGTTCGTTGGGCGCCTTGCTGGTGCGGCTAGGGGGCTATGCCCTTCTGGCGCTGGGTGGGGTGCTCACGGTGGCGCCTTTTTACTTCATGTTTGTCTTCGCCACCCACCAGCGCTCGGAGATTTTCGGCTTTCCCCCACCCCTTTGGTTTGGCGAGCACTTTTGGAGCAACTACCAGATTCTGCTGGAGAAGATTCCCTTTTGGCGGGCCTACTGGAACAACCTCTACCTGGCCATCATGGTCACGGTGACCAGCCTCTTTTTCAGCAGCCTGGCCGGTTTTGGCTTCGCGATGTACGAGTTCCGCTGGCGGGAGCGGCTCTTTGGGGTGGTGCTGGCCACCTTGCTGGTGCCGGCCATCCTGAACCTGATTCCCTTCTACCTGCTCATCTACCAGATTGGCTGGATTAACACCCCCAAGGCCCTCTGGGTGCCGGGAATGGCCAGCGCGGTGGGCATCTTCATGATGCGGCAGTACATCGTATCGGCGATTCCCAAGGAGCTGCTAGACGCGGCCCGGATAGACGGCTGCAGCGAGTTTCAGATCTACCGGCGCATCGTGCTGCCCCTCATCCGCCCGGCCTTGGGCACCCTGGGCCTTATCACCTTCATCGGCTCGTGGAACCGCTTCGCCGATGTGAACGTGATCATGCGTACCCAGGAAACCAAGACCCTGCCGGTGGTGCTGCGCACCTTGCAGGGGGCTACCGACGTGGAGTGGGGGGCCATTATGGCCGGTACGGCGCTTTTGGTGGCCCCACTTTTGCTGGTGTTTGCCCTGGCCGCCCGGCAGCTCATGGAGGGGCTGACCTCGGGCGCGGTTAAGAGCTGAGAAGGAGCTTGTTCAGAACCGATTGATGGACTACTGCAGAAAGCGCAGGTACCTCAAGTTGCCTGTTCCTGGGGAGGATGGATGCCTTTTCGCTTGTGGAGCTTGATGCTCATGTGTTTGCTCATGGCCCTGGCCCAGTCTGGCCCGCCCCTGCGCGCCCTGGCCGAAAAGCGCAATTTTCAGATTGGGGCTGCGGTGGAGCCCAGCCTGCTCCTGCAAGAGCCCGAGTACGCTCGGATCTTAGCCCAGGAGTTCAACCTGGTGGTGGCCGAAAACGTGATGAAGTGGGGGGCCTTGCAGACCTCCCGCGGCCAGTACAACTTCGCCCTGGCCGACCTGCTGATGGATTTTGCCCAGAAAAACCGCATGGCCGTGCGGGGGCATACCCTGGTCTGGCACCAACAGCTTCCCCGCTGGATGTACGGGAGTTTTAGCCCCGCCGAGATGGAGGCCATCCTGCGGGAGCATATTCAGACTGTGGTGGGGCGCTACCGGGGCCGGATCGCCTACTGGGATGTGGTCAACGAGGCGGTTGGGGACGACGCCAAGCTGCGCCCAACCCCTTTTGAGGTCTTGCCCGACTACCTGGAGAAGGCCTTCCGCCTGGCCCGTGAGGCCGACCCCCAGGCCAAGCTTTTCTACAACGACTACGGGGCCGAGGGGCTGGGCCCCAAGTCGGACGCCATCTACGCCCTGCTCAAAGGGCTGAAGGAAAGGGGCGTGCCCCTGGATGGGGTGGGCTTTCAGGTGCACGTGGACCTGGGCTTCTCACCTGGGGCTGTGCGCATGGCGGAGAACCTCGAGCGCTTCGCCAGGCTGGGCCTGGAAATTCACATCACCGAGATGGACGTGCGGCTTAGTGGGCCTGGCAGCCGGGCCGAACGCTTGGAGAAGCAGGCCCAGGTGTACCGCGAGGTGATGCGGGTCTGCCTGGGCCAGCCCCGTTGCAAAGCCTTCACCCTTTGGGGCTTCACCGACGCCCACTCCTGGCGGTCGGCCAGCGAGCCCCTCATCTTCGACGCCGACTACAAACCTAAGCCTGCCTACCTTGCCCTACAGCAAGCCTTGCAACGACCCTGAGGAGATTTGCATGAAGCGAAGTGACTTTCCCTCCGACTTTACCTGGGGCACTGCCACCTCGGCCTACCAGATTGAAGGGGCCGTGGCCGAGGACGGCCGAGGGGTGAGCATCTGGGACACCTTCAGCCACACCCCGGGCAAGACCCGTGGCGGCGATACCGGCGATGTGGCCTGCGACCACTACCACCGCTACTTGGAGGACATCGCCCTGATGAAGGAACTGGGGGTCAACGCCTACCGCTTCTCGGTGGCCTGGCCGCGCGTCCTTCCTGAGGGGCGGGGCAGGGTCAACGAGAAGGGCCTGGGCTTTTACGACCGCCTGGTGGATGCTCTTCTGGCCCAAGGCATCACCCCTTGGGCCACCCTCTACCACTGGGACCTGCCCCAGCCTTTGGAAGACCAGGGGGGCTGGCCGGTGCGGGAGACGGCCTACGCCTTTGCCGAGTACGCCGACCTCCTCACCCGCCGGCTGGGCGACCGGGTGCGGCACTGGATTACCCTCAACGAGCCCTGGTGCTCGGCCCATCTGGGCTACTTGGCCGGGGTACACGCCCCGGGCAAGCGAGACCTGTCCCTGGCGGTACGGGCTGCCCACCACCTACTGCTGGCCCACGGCCTGGCGGTGCCCCTCATCCGGCAAAATGCGCCCGGGGCCCGGGTGGGCCTCACCCTAAACCTTTCGCCCGGCCACCCAGCCTCCCCCCACCCCGCCGACATCGCCGCGGCCCGCCGCTTTGACGGCTTCCAGAACCGCTGGTATTTAGACCCACTCTTTGGTTTTGGCTACCCAAAGGACGTGCTGGCCCTCTACGGCCAGGCCGCCCCGCCGGTGCAGGAGGGCGACCTGGCGGTGATTGCTACCCCCACCGACTTCCTGGGGGTCAACTACTACTCCCGGACGGTGGTGCGGGAGGGGTCCGAGGAGCCCTACCGCTTCCAGTACGTCCGGGTCGGGGAGGAACGCACTGCAATGGACTGGGAGGTCTACCCCGAGGGCCTTCTGGAGCTGCTGCGGCGGCTTTGGCGCGAGTACCGTCCGGGGGCCATCTACATCACCGAGAACGGGGCCGCCTACCCGGATGCCGTGGGTGAGGATGGGGAGGTTCGCGATTTGGAGCGCATCCACTACCTGCAGCGCCACCTTGCCCAGTGCCTCACCGCCCTGCAGGAGGGCGTGCCCCTGCGGGGCTACTTTGTCTGGAGCCTGCTGGACAACTTTGAATGGGCCGAGGGCTACAGCAAGCGCTTCGGCCTGGTTCACGTGGACTTTGCCACCCAGCGGCGCCGCCTCAAGGAGAGCGGGCGCTGGTGGCAGGGCTTCTTGCGGGAGGCGGTGCGGTTGTGAGGATTTGCAATCCGGTGCTGCGGGGCTTCCACCCCGACCCCTCCATCCTGCGGGTAGGGGAGGACTACTACATCGCTACCTCCACCTTTGAGTGGTGGCCGGGGGTGCGCATCCACCACTCGCGCGACCTGGTGCACTGGCGGCCGGTGGGCTACGCCCTAACCCGCACTTCGCAGCTTGATCTGCTGGGCAACCCCGACTCGGGCGGTGTCTGGGCCCCCTGCCTGAGCCACGACGGGGAGCGGTTTTATCTGGTCTACACCGATGTGAAGACCTGGGGCAACGGCGAGGCCTTCAAGGACGCCCACAACTACCTGGTGACCGCGGAACGCATCGAGGGCCCCTGGTCGGAGCCGGTCTACCTGAACGCCTCGGGCTTTGATCCCTCGCTTTTTCACGATACCGATGGGCGGAAATGGCTCCTCAACATGCAGTGGGACCACCGCAAGGGAAAAAACCCCTTCGCCGGCATCCTCCTGCAGGAGTACGACCCGGTGCAGAAGCGGCTGGTGGGGCCGGTGCGGAAGATCTTCCGGGGCACCCCCCTGGGGGTGACCGAAGGGCCCCACCTTTACAAAAAGGATGGCTGGTACTACCTGGTGGTGGCCGAGGGGGGTACGGTCTATGAGCACGCCGTGACTGTGGCCCGCTCGCGCTGTATTGAGGGGCCCTACGAGGTGGACCCCTGCTACCCCACCCTCACCGCCAAGGGCCGCCCCGAGCTGCCCCTGCAGAAAGCCGGCCACGCCTCGCTGGTGGAGACCCCGGGAGGGGAGTGGTACCTGGCCCACCTGGTGGGACGTCCCCTCGAGCCCCCCCACATCCCTCGGCGGCACTGCCCCTTGGGCCGCGAGACCGCGCTGCAGAAGCTGGTCTGGACGCCTGACGGCTGGCCCCGGCTGGCCCATGGGGGCAACGCCCCAGCCCTCGAG
>NZ_QWKZ01000003.1 GCF_003574085.1 Meiothermus luteus
CCCAGGTGGAGCCCCAGCCCCTCCCCGATGCGGCGGGCTGTCTCGAAAAGGGCCATGGAGGCCTGGGTGGGCTCCATGGGCGGGCGGTTGAGGCCGCCTTCTAGGCGTAAAAGAGCACCGGGGAGTTCCGGCCTCAGCGCCCTGAGCGCCGTTTCTATTCGCTCGGCCTCGGCCTGGGTCCAGACCCTAAGGTCTATCTCCACCCAGGCTTCCGCGGCCACCACGTTGGAGGTGGTGCCGCCCCGGACCACGTTGGGCCCCAGGATGGTGCCCTTCTCCCAGTCCTGTAGGGCCACGATGCGGGGAATTTGGTGGGCCAGCTCCAAAATGGCGTTGACGCCCTTTTCCGGTTCCACCCCCTGGTGGGCGGCCTTGCCCTGGGCGGTGAGCCGGTACTGCCCCACCCCCTTGCGGGCCACCTTCAGGTCGCCGTTGCCCATGGGGGGCTCCAGCACCAGCACCGCCTGGCTCCGCAGGGCGGCCTCCTCTATGGCCGCCCTTGAGGCATGGGAGCCCACTTCCTCGTCCGGGGTGAAGAGGAGCTCGAGCCGGGGCCAGCCCAACCCGAGCTCCCGGTTGGCCCGCAGGGCCCAAAGGAGCTGCACGATGCCCCCCTTCATGTCGTAGACGCCTGGCCCGTAGGCCCGCTCCCCCTCCACCCTCCAGAGGGGTTGGAAGCTGCCGATGGGGTGTACCGTGTCGTAGTGGCAGAGTATCAGCACCGGCTTTCCCTCGCCAGCCACCTCTACCCGCAGCAGGGGGCCGTTGGGGGTCTGGGTCTGGGTTACGGGGCCGAAGGGGCGGAAGTGCTCCTCAATCCAGCCAGCGGCCTCCTCCAAGCCCGCCTGGTGATGGGAAGGGGATTCGCGGATGACGAGCGCTTCCAGGTCGGATAGAATCGCCGAAAGCCGGCTTTGCAGGTAGTCCAGGGGTCTCACAGGCCCATCCTAACGCCAAAGGGCTGGCTCGAGCAGGCCCCAAAGGGTGGGGTTGCCCGTGGGGTACTATAAGCACCATGACGCCGCACATTTCTGCCCCCAAAGAGGCCATTGCTGAAATCGTGCTGCTCCCGGGAGACCCCCTGCGGGCCAGGCACATCGCCGAGAGCTTCCTAGAAGACCCCGTGCTCTACAACCAGGTGCGGGGCATGCTCGGCTACACCGGCACCTACCGGGGCCGCCGGGTGAGCGTGCAGGGAACCGGCATGGGTATTCCCTCGGCCAACATATACATTCACGAACTTATCCAGTTTTACGGCTGTAAGACCTTGGTCCGGGTGGGGACCGCGGGGGCCATCCAACCCCACCTGCGCCTGCGGGATTTGGTCATCGCCCAGGCCGCCTGCACCGACTCCTCCCTCAACAACCTGCGCTTTGGTGGGCAAAACTACGCCCCTATCGCCAGCTTTTCCCTCTTGTACCGGGCTTTTGAGCGGGCCCAGGCCCGGGGGATGCCGGTCTATGTGGGCAACGTTCTCTCCACCGACACCTTCTACCCCGAAGACCCCGAGGCCTACCGGCTTTGGGCCCAGTACGGGGTGCTGGCGGTGGAGATGGAGGCCGCCGGGCTTTATACCCTGGCGGCCCGCTTTGGCGTGGAGGCCCTTTGCATCCTGACCGTGAGCGACCACCTGATAACCGGGGAGCGCTCAACCCCCGAGGAGCGGCAGGAAACCTTCAACCAGATGGTTGAACTGGCCCTGGAGACGGTGGCAGGGTAGCTCAGCGCACCTGGGGGAAGCCCAGGTCTACCTTGGAGGTGCTGGGATCGGGCCAGCGGCTGGTGACCACCTTGGCTCGGGTGTAGAACTGAACTCCCTCCGGGCCGTACATGTGCAGGTCGCCGAACAGGCTGGCCTTCCAACCGCCGAAGCTGTAGTAGGCCACCGGCACCGGGATGGGCACGTTAATCCCCACCATTCCCGCCTCCACGTCAAACTGGAACTGCCGGGCTGCCCCGCCGTCGCGGGTGAAGATGGCGGTCCCATTGCCGTAGGGGTGCTCGTTGATGAGCCGGACCGCTTCCTCGTAGGTTTTGACCCGTACCACGCTGAGCACCGGACCAAAGATTTCCTCGTCGTAGCACTTCATGCCGGGTTTTACGTGGTCCAGCAGGCTTACCCCCAGGAAGAAGCCCTCCCGTTTGGCGATAGGGTCTTGACGGCCGTCCACCACCACTGTGGCCCCTTCTTTGGGCGCGTTTTCAATATAGGAGGCCACCTTGTCGCGGTGCTCGCGGGTGACCAAGGGGCCCATCTCCACCCCTTCTTCCAGCCCCGGCCCCACCTTGATTTTGGGCAAGCGCTCCTTGATGGCGGCGATCAGGGCTTCGGCGGTGCTATCGCCCACCGCCACCACCACCGAGATGGCCATGCAGCGCTCCCCGGCGGAGCCATAGGCGGCGCTTACCGCGGCGTCGGCGGCCATTCCGATGTCGGCGTCGGGCAGCACCACCATGTGGTTCTTGGCCCCGCCCAGGGCCTGTACCCGCTTTCCGTTTTTGGTGCCGGTCTCGTAGATGTACTTGGCGATGGGGGTAGAGCCTACGAAGCTCACGGCCTTGATCTCGGGGTGCTCCAGCAGCCGATCCACCGCTACCTTGTCGCCCTGCACCACGTTGAAGACCCCATCGGGAAGCCCCGCTTCCTTCAGCAGCTCGGCCAGGAAGAGGCTGGGGGAGGGGTCTTTTTCCGAGGGTTTGAGGACGAAGGTGTTGCCGCAGGCGATGGCGTTGGCGAACATCCACATCGGCACCATGGCCGGGAAGTTGAAAGGGGTGATCCCGGCCACCACGCCCAGGGGCTGGCGAATTTGGTAAACGTCTACCCCCCGGCTTACCTGCTCGGAGTAGCCGCCTTTGAGAAGGTGGGGGATTCCGGTGGCGAACTCCACGTTCTCTAGGCCCCGGGCCACCTCACCCAGGGCATCGGCCAGGGTCTTGCCGTGCTCGAGCACGATCAGCTCGGCCAGCCGGCGGCGGTTTTGGTCCAAGAGCTCCCGGAACTTGAACATGATCTCGGCCCGCCGCGAAAGCGGGGTCTGCCGCCAGCTTTTGAAGGCCTCTTTGGCCACCGCCACAGCCTGGTCCACCTCTTCCACCGAGGCGAAGTCCACCACCGCCTGCTGCTCGCCGGTGGCTGGGTTCCAAACCGGCCCGCTGCGCCCCGACCGGCCCTCCACTACCCGGCCGCCAATCCAGTGAGAGACGCGCTTTAGGGTTACTTGGGGTTCCTTGACCATACCTGCCTCCTTTGGGCTTCGTGTGAGAGTAGACTTTGGCGCCCAGACAGATTCATGGTAGGCGCAGGGCCCGGCCGGTGCAATGGACAGGGTGTCTAAAGACTCACATTCAGCTGGCCCCTCTCTATTAGGCTGGCCGCCATGAGCGAGCTGTATGCCCTGTACCAGCGCCGCGCCAGCGTGCGGAAGTTTAAGCCCGAACCCTTGCGGGAAGGGGATCTGGAGAAGATACTCTTCGCCGCCCAGCGCGCTCCCACCGACGCCACTGCGCAGATGTACAGCCTGTTGCGGGTCAGCGATCCCCTGCTTCGGCGCCAGATATCCAGCCATTCCGGGCGGAACCCCCACATAGAGACCTGCGCGGAGTTTTTCCTGATTCTAGCCGATGTCCACCGGCTGCAGAGGCTGCTCGAGCACCGAGGGGAGGCGCTTGGGCGCTGGCCCCGAACCGCCCTGCACTTTGCCATTGTGGACGCGGTGCTGGCCGGGAGCGCCTTGGCCACCATGGCCGAGAGCCTGGGTTACGGCATCGTCTGGATTGGGGGAGTTTTGAACGGAATTCGGGAGATTTCCCGGTTGTGTGGGCTGCCTCGAGGCGTGGTCCCGGTGGCAGGGCTTTGCGTAGGGGTGCCCGACGAAGCACCTCCGCCCCGGCCGCGCCTGCCGCGGAGCATGGTGCTGCACGAGAACCGGTACCGGGCCTACGAGCCTGAGGAGCTCGAGCAGGCCTACGCCCAGATGGCCCCCATCGCCCGCGGGGGGGACTGGCACGAGCTGCTCAAGCGCTACTTTGCCCAGGGGGGCACCATGGAGGCCCGTGAACCGGCCTACCGGGTCTTTACCGCCCAGCAGGGCTTTGAACCCGACCTGCCGGCAGAGCTGCTGGAGCGCCTCCAGGAGAGGGGGTTGGAGGCAGGCAGCCTGGGGGAGCTGATTGCCCAGGCCCACGCCCGGGGGTTTCGCAGCCTTCAGTTTCACAGCCAGGGCCACGTTTGGATAGAGAAAGAACCCGCCGCCTACCGGGGCCAGGGGGCTCCGGGAGAGGCCCTGGGCCAGGCCCTGTTGGAAGCCTTGGAACAGGAAGGTTAGAGGGCTCGGCGGCTCACGGACGTGAGGACTGAGGAGCTGGAAGAGTCGGGAGAGGCGGCTTTCAGGGTAGTAGGTCTCGCGGTACAGGACGGTGGCCTCCAGCCAAGCCTGGGCCAGGGGCCGGGCGGTAGGCCGCAAGCGGGGAATTTTTTTCCGGAGTTCTTGCTCTAGGGCGTAAAGCCCCACCGGGCCCTTGCGGTTGTCCAGCTCGGTCAGGACGTTCAGGACCTCGCTGGGGTGGGCCTTGCCCCGCCCGATGCTCTGCCAGATTCTTTCTTCACAGCTCATAAGCTACCTCTTTTTTATGATTATAGCATAAAAAAGTCTGCATAACACGATGTCTAGGGGGAGAGATTACGCCTTGACCATAGAAAGCTTTTATGCTAGCGTCAGAATCATGACCCTAGCCGAACGCCTGCGTGAGCTGCGCACCCAAAGGGGCTGGCGCCTGAAGGACCTATCCGAGAAAAGCGGGCTTTCCGTGCCTTACCTCTCCGACCTCGAGCGGGGCCGCACCAACCCCTCTTTGGAAACCCTACAGACCCTGGCCGCCTCCTACGGGCTCAGCGTCAACGACCTTTTGGCCCCGGTGGACTTCTACGGCGAGCGTACCCCTGCCTCGCTGCCCAAGGGACTGGCGGAGCTGATTGCCGACCCCCAGCTTGGGGCGGAGATAACCCCGGAGTGGCAGCAGACCCTCTCTCGGATCGAACTGCGGGGCAAGCGGCCGGAGTCTAAGCGCGACTGGTACGAGATATACCTGCACCTCAAGCGGGTCTTGGAGGGCTGAGGGCCTCCGCCCGGCCGTATGGAGCGTCCGATCCTGACCCGAGAGTGGGGTTTTCTGGTGGCGGGCTACGCGGTGCGCACCGCCCACAGCGCCGAGGCCGACCCCAGCAGGGCCCGGCTCCCTGGGCTCTGGGCCCAGCTAGAGGGGGGGGCCCTCGAGCTGGCCCTGCCCCGCCGGCTGGCCAAGGGCAAGCCCTTTGTGGTCTACCACGACTACGATGCGGACCAGGACCGCTGCACAATGCTGGTGGGCTATCAGGTGCGCGGGCTGGAGGATGTGCCCGATGGGCTTGCTGCGCTCAACGTTCCTTCGGGGCGCTATCTGATGTTCACCGCCCAAGGGCCCCAGCCCCAGACGGCCCGCCGGGCCTGGGTGGAGGTAGAGGCCTACTTCCGCCAGCCCCACGCGCCGCGGCGGGCCTACAGCTTTGATTTTGAGGTCTACGAAAACCATCTGCGGGCCTCAATATTTGTGGCGGTTCGCTGAGGGAACACTGGTGGACCTGCGTCAACGGGTTTTGGATCTGGCCCGGGCTTACCGCCGGGCCCAGGCCCCTCTCACCCCGGCGCGGCTGGCAGGGGGGGTAGGGGTCCACCTGGCCTACGGCCGGATGCCAGAGGGGCGTTTTGGCGCCTGGATGCCTGAGCAGAACCTCATCCTGCTGGACCCTCAGGCCCCGCTGCGGCGGCAGCGCTTCACCCTGGCCCACGAGGTCATGCACCTCCTCATCCAGCAGGACCCCGACCTCCTCTCCGAGCTGCACGAGGCCTACGCGGGGAAGGCGCTGGAGCGGGAGCTGGAGGCCCTGTGCAACCTGGGGGCGGCGGAGATGCTCCTGCCGAGTGAGGCGGTGGAGGCGGCCATCGCCCGGAAGGGGCAGACCCCAAGGCTGGTTTTGGAGCTGGCCGAGCAGCACCAGGTTTCGGAGGAGGTGGCCATCATCGCCCTGGCTGAGCGAGGCCCGGTCCCCTCCTTGGTGCTGATGGCGGGAGGACAGCCCCTGCGGGTCTACTTCAGCGCCCGGCACCCCAGCATTCCCGACCGGCTCTCCCGGGGGCTGGGTTTTCGCCGCGAGGACCCCTTGGCGGTGGCCTTGGAAACCGGTCTGCCCCAGCGGGCCGAGGCCCGCCTGCCCAACCATGCCCAGACCTACCACCTCGAGGCCTACCCCAAAGGGGGACGGGTTTACGCGGTTTACAAGGCCCGGCTAGACTGAGGCGGTTTATGGAGTACCCTATTCCCACCGTGGGCGCGTTGGCTCGAGGGCCCCAGGGCCGCGTGTTGATCGTGAGGACGGCCAAGTGGAACGGGCTTTGGGGGGTGCCGGGGGGTAAGGTGAACTGGGGGGAGCCGCTGGAGGCGGCCTTGAGGCGCGAGTTTTTGGAGGAGGTGGGGCTCGAGCCCTCCCGGCTTCGCTTCGCCCTTCTGCAGGAGGGGGTTTTTGACCCGGAATTTTACAGGCCGGTGCACTTTCTGTTCGTGAACTACTTTGCCGAGGTGGCGAGCGAGCGGGTGCGGCCGGGCCAGGAAATTTTGGAATGGGCCTGGCTGGAGCCAGAGGTGGCTTTGGGCTACCCCTTGAACCGGATTACCCGTGGCCTCCTCGAGGTCTACCTGCGGGAGGAGGGATGAGGCGGGTAGCCCTGGTGACCGGCTCCGCCAGGGGTATCGGGCGGGCCATCCTGCTGGCCTTGGCCGGGGCCGGTTTTGACGTGGCGGTCCACTACCGCACGAGCGAGGAGGAGGCCGAGGAGACCCGCAGGCAGGCCGAGGGGCTGGGGGTGCGGGCCATTAAGCTTAGGGCCGATGTGACCCGGCTCGAGGAGGCCCAAGGGCTGATCCGCGCTGTGGTGGAGGGCCTGGGGGGGCTTCATGTTCTGGTCAACAACGTGGGGGACTACCTCAAAAAGCCGGTGGAGGCCCTGAGCCCCGAGGAGTGGTGTAGGATACTGGACTCTAACCTCAATGCCCCTTTCTACCTGACCCAGGCCGCCCTCCCTTACCTGTGCGCGAGCGGCTACGGCCGGGTGGTGAACCTGGGCTTCGCTGGGGCCCAACAGCTTCGGGCCTGGCCGCAGATCACCCCTTACGCGGTGGCCAAGACCGGCCTCATCCTCTACACCAAGGCCCTGGCCCAGCGCCTGGCGCCTCGGGGGGTCACGGTGAACGTGGTGGCCCCCGGGGTGGCCGAGAACTCCGTTTCTAAGCCGGTGAGCGAGATTCCCATGGGTCGCTTGGCGGCCCTGTCGGAGGTGGCCCGGGCGGTGCTCTTTTTCGTGGAGGAGGGCAGCGGCTACCTGACCGGGCAGGTGCTCGAGGTGGCCGGGGGTTGGAACCTCTGACCGCGCTGGGGCGCTTAGACCATCGTTCAGGTTACGTTTAGCCTTCGTATAAGGTGGCATATTGGGCGGGTGTGGTCTGAAGCGTCCACACGGGCCCTCGGGCTGGGCGGAAGGGAGACGGCCCAGGGGCCCCGGCTGGGCTCCCTTCACCTGGCCACCAGACTCTCGAGGTTGCTGGTGGGAATAAGGAGACGCCCTTGCTTCGCTACGACGATAAGCAAACCCTCGAGCCCCTCCCTCCTAGTGGGCAAAACGGTGGCAGAAAGGCCTACCTGTTTCGCAATACCGATGGCGCCGAGCCGGTGATTCCACGGGTCTACGACGCCCATTTCCGCCCCGATGAGGCCTACCGGGCCAGCCTGCCCGACATGACCGAGACGGTGGATGCGGTGGAGGGGGCCAATGTGCCCATCCCGCAGGTGGGCATTGCGGGTTTCCGGCTGCCCCTTCGCTTCGCCGTCCCCTCAGGGGAGCCTTTGCTCCTGGAGGCCCGGGTGACGGGAACGGTCTCCCTCGAGGCCGACCTCAAAGGCATCAACATGAGCCGGATTATCCGCACCTTCTACGCCCGAAAGGAGGCGATCTTTGACCTGGATACGCTGGCCCAGGTGGTGCGCGACTACCAGCGGGAGCTGGGCAGCCTCAGCGCCCGGGTCAGGGTGGCCTTTAGCTACCCTATGCTGGTGCCCTCGCTCCGCTCGGGTCTGGAGGGCTACCAGTACTACGATGGCCGCTATGAAGCGGCGGTAGAGGGGAGCGGGCCGGTGCGCCGCTATGTCGAGCTGGACTTTGTTTACTCCTCGGCCTGCCCTTGCTCGGCGGAGCTGGCCGAGCACGCCCGCGACGTGCGGGGGGCCTACGCCATACCCCATAGCCAGCGTTCGGTGGCCCACCTCAGGGTGGAGGTGGCGGAAGGGGCCCGGCTGCACCTGGAAGACCTGGTTCATCACGCCCGGGAGGCTCTCAAGACCGAGGTTCAGGTGATGGTCAAGCGAGAGGATGAGCAGGCCTTTGCCGAGCTGAACGGGGTCTACGTGAAGTTCGTGGAAGACGCGGTGCGCCTGCTTTACGCCAGGTTGGTGGCCGACCCCCGCATCCACGACTTCCAGGTAGCCTGCGCCCACCTGGAGAGCCTGCACGCCCACGATGCGGTTGCGGTGATAGCCAAGGGGGTGCCAGGAGGTTTTCGGCCCGACTTCACCGATTTTTCCAGCCTGGTGCGCTAGGTGCTGTACCCCTCACCCCCCACGTCCCAGTGCTGGGGAGAGCGCCAGAGATTGGAGATAAGAATCTCCCGCATGGCCAGGAACTCCTTGGGCATCCGGGTGTAGAGCTTGATAAAGAGCTCCTCGTGGGAGAGGATTTCCTTGAGCCATAGGTCGCGGTCTATGGCCATCAGCTCCTGAAACTGCTCCTTGCTGAAGTTGAGCCCCCGCCAGTCCAGGTCTTCGTAGCGGGGCACGTAGCCCAGGGGGCTTTCGGTGGCGTAGCCCCGCCCGTTGGCCCGCTCCACAATCCACTTCAGCACCCGCATGTTCTCACCGTAGCCGGGCCACAGGTAGTTTCCGTCCTTGTCCTTGCGGAACCAGTTCACGCTGAAGATGCGCGGAGGGTCCACCACGCGGCGGCCTATATCCAGCCAGTGGTTGAAGTAGCTGGCCATGTGGTAGCCGATAAAGGGCAGCATGGCGAAGGGATCGCGCCGCACCTCGCCAATTTGTCCGAAGGCCGCTGCGGTCATCTCCGAGCCCATGGTGGCCCCTAGGTACACCCCGAAGCTCCAGTTGAAGCTTTGGTAGACGAGCGGGACCACCGTGGCCCGCCGACCGCCGAAGATGAAGGCCTTGATGGGCACCCCCTTGGGATTGTCCCACTCGGGGTCAATGGCCGGGTTTTGATGGGCTGGAGCGGTGAAACGCCCGTTGGGGTGGGCTGCTTTTCGGCCGCAGTCGGGCGTCCACTCGTTGCCCTGCCAGTCAATGGCCCTGGCCGGGGGCGGGCCGTCCATGCCCTCCCACCACACGTCCCCCTCCGGCGTGAGGGCCACGTTGGTGAAGATGGTGTTGGCCCGGATGGTCTCCATGGCATTGGGGTTGGTGGCGTAGGAGGTACCGGGGGCCACCCCGAAGTAGCCCGCCTCGGGGTTAATGGCATACAGGCGGCCGTCGGGGCCGGGCTTAATCCAGGCGATGTCGTCGCCCACCGTGGTAACCTTCCAGCCCTCTTCCTGGAAGGGCTTGGGGGGGACCAGCATGGCGAAGTTGGTCTTGCCGCAGGCCGAGGGGAAAGCCGCCGCCACGTAGGTCTTCTGGCCCTTAGGGTCTTGTACCCCCAGGATGAGCATGTGCTCGGCAAGCCAGCCCTCGTCGCGCCCGATAACGCTGGCAATGCGCAAGGCCAAAGCCTTTTTGCCCAGCAAGGCGTTGCCCCCGTACCCGGAGCCGTAGCTCCAAATGCTGCGCTCCTCGGGAAAGTGCACGATGTACTTGGTGGGGTTGCAAGGCCAAGGAACGTCTTTCTGACCGGGTGCTAGAGGCATGCCCACGCTGTGCATACAGGGCACGAAGTCGCCGTCCTCGCCCAGCACATCGTAGACCGCCTTGCCCATCCGGGTCATGATTCTCATGTTGACCACCACATAGGCCGAGTCGGTGATTTCTATGCCGATGTAGCTGATGGGCGAGCCCAGCGGCCCCATGCTGAAGGGCACCACGTACATGGTGCGGCCCCGCATGCAGCCGTCGAAGAGCTCCAGGAGGGTGGCCTTCATCTCCTTGGGGTTGACCCAGTTGTTGGTAGGACCGGCGTCCTCCTTGTTAAGGGAGCAGATGAAGGTGCGGTCTTCCACCCGGGCCACGTCGCTGGGATCGGTGCGGGCTAAGAAGCTGCCCGGACGCAGCTTTGGGTTCAGGCGGATGAAGGTCCCGCTGGCCACGAGTTGGTCGCACAGGGCCCGGTACTCCTCCTCTGAGCCATCGCAGAAGTGAACCGCGTCCGGCTTGCACAGGGCCACCGCTTCGGCAATCCACCGCTTGACCCGTTCGTTTCGGATGTAGGGGGGAAACTCGAGGTTCTGCATGTCGCATTAACTCTAAAGGGTAGGGCCAGTTCTTGCACAAGCACTTTGCTGGGCCTGGTTGTAGACTTGGGGGTGGAGGAGCGTTATGAAGCTGAGCCGAGGGAAGTACCAGCGGATACAGGCCTGTGCGGACGAAAGAGGGGTCATTGCTGCTGCCGCCATGGACCAGCGGGGTTCGCTCCGCAAGGCCATCGCCAAGGCCAAAGGGGCCGAGGTTAGCGATGCTGAATTGACCGAATTCAAGACCGCGGTGGTCAAAATCCTAACCCCCTACGCCTCGGCGATTCTGATGGACACCGAGTATGGCTTGCCAGCTCTCCAGCACAAGGCTCCCCGTACCGGGGTTCTGTTGGCTTATGAGAAGTCGGGGTACGATACCAGCGTACCCGGGAGGCTTCCCGACCTTCTTCCTGAGCTGAGCGTGCGGCGCATCCAGGAGCTTGGTGGGGATGCGGTTAAGATCCTTCTGTACTACAACCCCGAGGACGATGCCAAAATCAACGCCATCAAGCACGCCTTTGTGGAGCGCGTGGGGGCGGAGTGCGCTGCGCTGGAGATGCCCTTTTTCCTCGAGCCCATCGCCTACGACGACCGGTTGGGAGAGGGGCTGGAGATGGCCAAGGCCAAGCCGCGCTACGTGGCCAAGTACATGGAGGAGTTCTCTAAGGACCGCTATGGGGTGGATGTGCTCAAGGTGGAGTTCCCCTTCAACATCGCTTATACCAGCGGCACCTTGGGCTTCAAGGGCGAGGCTGCCTACACCCGCGCCCAGGCCCTGCAGTTCCTGAAGGACACCGCCAGCGCTGCGGGCAAGCCCTTCATCTACCTTTCGGCCGGGGTGAGCGACGCGGTTTTCCGGGAGTCGCTGGAGATGGCTGCGGAGGCCGGGGTGCCCTACAGCGGGGTGCTCTGTGGACGGGCCACCTGGCAGGACGGCATCCCCGTGTACGCCCAAAAGGGCCTGGCGGCCCTGGAGGATTGGCTCTCCGACCAGGGGGTGAAGAACATCCAGATGCTCAACGCTGTGCTGGCCAAAGGAGCCAAGCCTTGGTGGACGGTTTACGGCAGCCCGGAGGCGGCTTTGGCCTAAGGCTTTTCGCCTTGGGGGGTTTGTGCTAGACTGCAAGGGTTGCCTGGCTCGGCCCGGCAGGACTTCACGCCTGGAGGAACCCGATGAAGCGCACTTGGCAGCCCAACAAGCGTAAGCGGGCCAAGACCCATGGTTTTCGTGCCCGAATGAAGACCGCCGGCGGCCGCAAGGTGCTGGCGCGCCGTCGCGCCAAAGGCCGCCACAAGCTTACCGTGAGCAGCGAGCCCCAGCTTCGGCGCTAAGCCTGGGGCAACGCCGGGGCTCCCCAGTTTTGGGGAGTTTTTTACCATGCCCTTCTCTTCGCTAAAGGGGGAAAAAGCCTTCCAACGCCTGCGTGGGGGGCGGGTGGGGCGCGGGAAGTACCTGGTGCTCCGCTGGCTTCCCTTGCGGCCTACCGCCTACAACCCGGTGCGGGTGGGCATTGTGGTCTCGAGCAAGGTTTCCAAGAAGGCCACCGTGCGCAACAGAATCCGCCGACGCTTGCGGGAGATTCTTCGGAAGATGCACCTTCCGCCCTCAGAGATGGTCATCTGGGTGCAGCCTGAAGCGGTAGAGGCTTCCTACTGGGACCTGCTGCGCGACCTAGGGCATGCTTTGAAGAAGAGCGGGCTGGTACAATAGCACGGGTATGGGAGCAGGAGTCCGGGTGGAAGCGGCCGTGAAGCGGTTCTTGGTAGGGGGTGTGCGCTTTTACCAGCGCTATCTTTCCCCCTTGAAGCCCCCTACCTGCCGTTTCTACCCTACCTGCAGCCACTACGCTTTGGAGGCCCTCGAGCGCCACGGACCCTTCTGGGGACTCTATCTAAGCGTGAGGCGCATCCTCAAATGCCATCCGCTGCACCCAGGGGGGATAGACCGGGTACCCGAGGAGCACCCTAGGGTTCGCTGGAGCCCCCTGGGGGTGCGAAAAAAAGGAGCATCTGGATGAGACGTTGGTTTTGGACGAGTCTGGCTTTTTTCGCCCTAGCCCCCGCCCTGGCCCTCACCCCTGAGTGGCGGGAGGTGGACGTGAACAAAGACGGCCGGCCCGAGAGGGTGGCGGTAACCAACCTGGCCGATGTGGCCTTCAACCTGCAAGGCCAGATTGTGGGCTGGTATGTCAAGACCGCCCGCGCCACCGACTTCAAGGGCAACTATGAGCGGGCCCACAACCTGGTCCGCCCAGGGCAGACCCCTCCGGGCACCCTTGAGGGTTTTGTGCCCACCACCTTTGAGTTTACCCGGCGCGAGGCAGGCAACCCCGATGCCGACTTCATCGCCACCTTCAGCGATGGCTCCACCCGCCTCACCTACACCATCCACCCCCGCTTCCTAACCTTGGAGGTGGAGGTGGAAAGCCCCACCCCGCGCAAGCTCATCTGGACCGGCATTGGGGGCACCGATACGCCCATTACCAAGTGGCTTGGCCTGGGCAACGCCCAGCCCATCAACGCTGGGCAGGGGCCTGCGGTCTATGTGGGCTGGCAGACCCAGAAGGGTTCCGGTTTCGCCATGTTTCTCAGACCCCAAGAGCCCACCCCTATCAGCATGACCCAGCTCAACGGAGCGGGCATTGCCGAGGTAAGCCTTCCGGCGGGGAAGACCAGCCTGAAGGTGTACGGCGGCCTGAACGAGTTGGTTCGGCTGCATGTGGAGGGGTTTTACCAGCTTCCTGGGGTTTTCCAGCCCAACATCTGGGGGCAGGTTTCGCTGGGGCTCATCTGGGCCCTGGAGCAGGCCCATCGGCTGGCCGGGGGAAGCTGGATTCTGGCCATTTTGATCGTGACCGTGGGCATCCGGCTCTTGATGTGGCCTCTGATGCACCAGCAGTTCAAGAGCATCGCCGAGATGCAGAAAATCCAGCCCCTCATAAAGAAAATCCAGGAGAAGTACAAGGACAACAAGGAGAAGCAGCAGGAAGAGATGATGAAGCTCTACCAGGAACACAGGATTAATCCCCTGGGGGGCTGCTTTCCAATCCTCCTGCAGATGCCCATCCTTTTCCTCATGTACAAGGTGATGGTGGGCTACGAGTTTGGCCAGGGCTTCTTGTGGATTCGGGACCTGGCCCTGCCCGATCCCCTTTACATCCTGCCTTTCTTGTACATTGTGGTGCTTCTGGCCTCGACCTGGCTTTCGGCGGCCGGGAACAAGGACGCCTTGCGCCAGGGTATTCTCATTAACCTGGTGTTTGCCTTCATCCTCTTTAGCTTTCCGGCTGGGGTTACCCTATACTGGCTGGTCTCCACGCTGATAGGGGTGGGCCAGCAGTGGCTCATCAACAAGCAACTGGGTCTGCCCCTGGCCCCAGCCAAAGGGTAGGCCGCCAAACCCTATGCCCCCGGCTCGAGGTCCGGGGGTCTATTTTTCCTTGGTAAGCTATAAAGCGATTACGTATGGATGACAAGAAGCGTGGACTTGACGACCTGTTGTCCGACCTGGGGATTGGGGAGAACGAAGCCGCCCCCGAGGTCGTGCCGAGGGAGGAGGAGGGGCCCATTGTGGCCCCAGCCCCTCCGCAGGAGGACCCTAAGAGCGTCCTGGAGAACTTCTTGGTGGGGCTTTTGCTGCGTTTAGACCCTGCCTACTCGGTGGATGTGCAGCAGCAGGAGAACCTCTTTCGAGTGGAGGTTTTGGGGGGGGACTCAGGGCGGGTGATTGGCCGTGAGGGGAGGACGCTGCAGAGCCTGGAGTTCCTTACCAACGTGGTCATGGCCAAGCATTTTGGCCCGGCCTACCGGGTGGTGCTGGATGCCGCAGGCTACCGCAGGCGCAACGAGGAGCGCATCCGTCGGCTGGCTGCCGACGCCGCGCTGCAGGTGGAGATGAGCGGCCAGCCGGTGGAGCTACCCCCCATGCGCCCGAGCGAGCGGCGCATCATCCACGTCTTGCTGAAGCAGCACCCCAAGGTGACCACCACCTCGGTTGGGGAAGGGGAAGCCCGGCACGTGGTGGTGATGCCCCGGGCTGAGGCCGAAAGCTCACCGGAGGAGCCCTAAGGCCTGATGGGGAGCTATCTGGCCCTTTTGAGGGCCCTTCGGGAGCGGTTAGAGGCTCACGGAAAGCCTTCTGTAGAGGCCCGCTGGATGCTGGAACGCGCCGCAGGACTAGGGGCCGGTGAGCTGTTCAGGAATCTTCAGCAGCCGGTGCCAAGCGGGGTGGCCGAGGTGGTCTGGGCCATGCTGGAGCGGCGCTTAAGAGGGTACCCCTTGCAGCTTCTGTTGGGGGAGACGGAGTTCTTTGGGCTTAGGCTCGAGGTGGCCCCCGGGGTGCTCATTCCCCGCCCGGAGACCGAGGGCTTGGTGGAGCTAGTCCTGGCCCGCTTTCCGGAAGGGGCGGCCTTGCGGGTGTTGGACGTGGGGACCGGAAGCGGGGCGATTGCCTTGGCCATTAAGGCCAGGCGACCGGAGGCCTTGGTGTGGGCTACCGAGGTGGACCCTAAGGCCCTGGCGCTGGCCCGCAGGAACGCTCGGCGGCTTGGGCTCGAGGTGGCCTTTTTAGAGGCCCCTTTTACCGGTGGCTTGAGCGGCTTGGACCTGCTGGTCTCCAACCCTCCCTACCTGCCGGAGGCCTATCGGAGCGAGGCCCCAGCCGAGCTGGCCTACGAGGATGAAGCTGCCCTCTACGCCGGTCCAGACGGGCTGGGGGTGGCCCGGCCCTTGCTCGGGGAAGCGGAGGTGGCCCTACGGCAGGGAGGTTGGCTCCTGCTGGAGCTGGCCCCTGAGAACGTGGGAGTTCTGGCCGACGAGGCGGTGACCCGGGGCTGGCGGGCGGTGCGGGTGGAACGCGACCTGGCCGGAAGGCCCCGCTACTTGGTAGGGCGGTGGGGGAGGGCCTAGGGGTCTTTGGGCCCCAGGTAGCGGAAGCGCGGCACCCTTTGCCCGCCGACCTCCACTTCTTCTAGGAACATCGCTAAAGGGCGCACCCAGAGGCTCTCCTCTCCTTGGCCATAGCAGGTCTGGTAGACCACATACCACTCCTCGGTCTCGCTGTGGCGGGCTAGGCCCAAGACCCGGTAAAGCCCTCCTTTGTAGTGCCGGTATAGGCCCGTGGGTAACTGCATAGGTGCCCTTCACTTCCAGTAGGGGCGGACCGCTTCCAAGAGCCGCTCGGCCACCTGGCGGTTCCGCCGTTCAATCTCGGTCCGGCGAGGGATTTCCGGGTAGGGGTTGGGTGGGTCGTGAAGCGTGGGGGTGAGCCCCCGGCCAAGCTGGGAACCCCAGCGGTGTAGCCAGGCCTCCGGCAGCTGCTCGGGCAAGGGCAGGTCTTGCAGGAGCAGGTACAAAAGCGCCCAGACCCGGCTGGTGGCGTCCAAGCTATATCCTCCGCCCAGGGTATAGATGGCCCGGCCCCCAGCAAACTCGGCCACGTACTGGCGGAGTAGTAGGAAGATTTGGGCGTAGGCCCGGGTGGAGAGCAGGATTTCCGCCAGGGGGTCTTGGTAGTGGGCGTCGGCCCCGCACTGAATCACCATCACATCGGGGCGGAACCAGCGCAGGGCGGGCTCGAGGCTCATCTGCAGCACCTCTAGATAGGAGCCGTCCTCGGTGAAGGGCTCCAGCGGAAGGTTGAGCTTGCGCCCAGTGCCCTGAGCCTTCCCTATCTCGTGGATATGGCCGGTGCCGGGGTAGAGGTAGCGCCCCGACTCGTGGATGGAGAGGGTGAGCACCGCGGCCTCGTCGTAGTGAATCCACTGCACCCCATCGCCGTGATGGACGTCAATGTCCACATAGGCCACCCGCAGGCCTTGGTCGGTGAGGTGCCGGATGGCCACCGAGAGGTCGTTGTAGACGCAAAAGCCCGCTGCCAGGTCTTTTTGCGCGTGGTGCAGCCCGCCCCCGAGCTGCAAGACCTCCTTGGCCTGCCCCTGGGCGACCATCCGGGCGGCGCTTAGGGTGCCCCCCACCAGCCAGCGGGCCGCCTCGTCCATGCCGGGAAAGATGGGGGTGTCGGCGGTACCCAGGCCATAATGCTCAAAGCTAGGGGAGGCCTCCCCCCGGCTGGCCGCCTCTACCCGCCGGACGAAGGACTCCAGGTGCACCGTGCGCACCTCCTCGCGGGTGGCTGGGGCCGGCTCGGTGAACCTGGGGGGATGCCCCAGGTGCTCTAGAAGCTCGAGCAGCATCACCAAGCGTAGCGGGCTGAAGGGGTGCTGAGGCCCGAAGTTGTAGTCCAGGTAGTGGGGGCTGTAGACCACGGGCACGCTCATAAGCCCTTGCTCGGCAGCTCGGGGGGCCACTGAACCGAGAACCCCTGCTGGCGCAGCTCCTGGGCGAGCTTGCGCACCTCCGGGGTGCTCACCCGCACCACGCTGTTGACCTGGGTCGGGTTCAGGGGGTAGCTCAGCAGGGAGTGGATGTTGATGTTCCGGCTGGCCAGCTCTGCACACAGCCGGGCCAGCTCCCCAGGCCTATCGGGCAGGGTGACCTCGAGCCGCCCGCTGGGTTTGCCCACCCCGGTCAGGCGCAGGAGGGCATCCAGAAGGTCGATCCCGGTTACGATGCCCACGATGCGCTCTTCCTCCAGAACTGGCAGGGCCCCAATCTTGCGCTCCCGCATAACCCGCGCGGCCTCTTCCACAGGGTCTAGGGGATGGCCGGTGACCACTGGTTGGCTCATTGCCTCGCCCACCGGGGTGTGGGTGGGCCGGGCCCCTTTGGCCGAGAGGGGGCTGGTGGCAAGCCGGATGTCCCGGTCGGTTATCATTCCAACCAGCCGGCCCTGGGCGGTGACCGGAATGTGCCGGATGTTGTGCTTTAGCATGAGCCAGTAGGCTTCTTCTAGGCTTGTCCCCACCTCTACTGTCAGAACGGGGCTGTTCATCACGTCCTTGACCAGCATTTGCCTTAGTCTAAACCACTGCCGCAATATGCAAAGCCGCCGGGGCCTGCTTAGACTGAGACCGATGTTGGCCCTGCGCCTGCGCCTTTTGTGGAACGGCTTTCGCCAGAGTCCTGCTGCGGCCCTCCTGGGCTTTTCCCTGGGGGCGGGGCTGGCTTTTGGAATGGGCTGGGGCACGAGCTGGTTTCTTAACTTCCTTAGCAACGAGATTTTTGGCAGCGGTGCGTTTTTGAATCGCCTAGTGGCGGCTTTCACCCGAGATGTGTTGGTAGACCGGCTTCTGGGAAGCTTGCTCCTGGTACTCTCCAGTGCGGTGGTTCTCTCCGCCTTGCCCAACGCGGTTTCGGTTCTCTACGCCTCGGAGGATTTGCCCTTGCACCTGGCCTTGCCGCAGAGTGCGGTCCGGGTCTTTTTGTTCAAGGTGGGCGAGGTTTTTGCGGTCACCGCACTTTGGCCCACCCTGCTCCTGCTGCCGGTGCTTTTTGCCTATGGCCTGCACTACGCTGCTCCACCGGTCTTTTTTGTGGGCGCGGTGGCGGTTGCACTCTGCCTTTTCGCCTTTCCAGTGGCTTTAGGGGTGGGGCTGGCCCTGCCCCTAGTGCGATACGCCCCAGCCGGCCGGGCCCGGGAGTGGGCGGCGGCGGTAGGGGCGGTGCTGGGCGGGGCCTTGATTTTCCTGCTGCGGGCCTTGAGGCCCGAGATGCTCATGAACTACTCGCAACCAACTGCGTTTGGTTGGAGTTTCGCGCGACCATCCTCACAAGCTTTGACGTGTGTGGGGCACTCGCTTGCGGCTCCCTTTACGCGCATCCCCGTTCCAGGGATGACCCACGAAAGTATTATACAGGGCTTTGCCCTGGTGGGGCTATCCTTCCCCGGCCAAGGTGGAGCGCTTTGGCCGGGGACTGCCGCCCCACACCCCTATGGTTCAAAACCGATTTCTCCAATCCCGAAGAGCTGGACCGCTTTTTGGAAGCCTTCCGCGACCCCTCAGCCCCCCTTCTGCCCTCCTCGTTGGCCCAGCAGGCCCTGAAGGGATTGGGCCAGGGGCAGGTGGGGGAGGCTTTTTGGCTGCTGCTCTTGCTTGCGGGAGGGCTTTTGGTGCTGGTGGGCCTGCTGGCCGGCTACGCCTACCAACAGGGCTGGGTTCGGGCGCTGGAAGGGTCGGTGCGGGAGCGGGGCATGCAAGGGCCAGGGCTTCTTGACCGCTGGACCATGTCGGGGGTGGTGGGCGCGCTTTGGGCTCGCGACCTGCGCCTTTTCTTCCGCGACGCCAACCAGGCGGCCCAGCTCGTTTTGGTAGGGGTTCTGGTGCTCCTATACACCACCAGCCTGCAGTACCTGCCGCTGGGGGAGGTGCGCTTCCAGCTTGTGGCAGGCTTCATGCACCTGGCCTTCCAGGGGTTCGTGATTGGGGGGGTCGGGGTGCGGCTAGCCTACCCCCTTTTGAGCCTCGAGGGGCCCAGCTACTGGATGCTCCAGACCGGTCCTGTTTCCAAGCAGACCCTGCTCCTCACCCGCTTTGCCTTGGCCCTTTTTTTCCTGCTGCCCCTGGGGCTGACCTTGGGCTACTTGTCCCCTAAGGTCCTGGGGCTGGACGCCAACCTTACCCAAATCTCCTTGCTTCTGGCCCTGGCCTCGGCCTTGGCCACAGCCGGCTTGGGGGTGGGGCTGGGAGCGGCCTACCCCAAGTTTGATGCTGCCAACCCCGCAGAGGTCCCCCTGAGCACCGGTGGATTTTTGTATATGGCCCTGACCCTCCTGCACGCGGGGATGCTGGTCCTCCTGGCCAGCCGCCCGGTCTATTTGGCCTTGGTGGAGCGCCAGAGCAGCTACCTAACCAGCCCGGAAGGGCCCCTTTGGCTCTTGGTGCTGGTGCTTGTGACCTTGGTGCCGGTGGGGTTGGCGTTGGGTTTTGGCTACCTGCGGATGGGGGAGAGGTAAGGACGGCCCAATATACTTGGCCATGGCATGGAGGGCCTTTTCATTCACGCAGTGTTGCGGGGGCTGATGGGCCGGCTGCCCTCGCGCGCTTTGGGCTGGGTCTTTCCCGACGAGGGAACCGCGGCGCTGCTCCTAGAGGGAGTGGGCAACCTGGTGCTGCGCTACCGCCCTCCCCGCCCGCTGCTCGGCGTGGAACTAGGCCGCCTGTGGGGGGAGGCCAAAACCCCCTTCCAGCGCCTGTTGGAGGCCCGATGCAAAGGACGGCTTTTAGCCGCGGAGCAGCTCAAACTGGACCGGGTGGTGTTCTTTGACTTTGAAGGAGAGCGGGGCTTTGTGGACATAGCCCCTACCCGGCTCGTCTTTGAGCTTACTGGGCGGAACGCCAACCTAATCCTCTGCGACCTAGAAGGGCGCATTTTGGGCTTGGATCGGCCTGTGCCCCGCGAGGTCAACCGCTACCGCGAGCTGCGGCCTGGCCTGCCCTACGTCCCACCCCCCCCCTACCAGAAGCTTGACCCCCGCACCCTGAAGGTGGAAGACCTGGCCCCTTTTTTGGGCCAGCCGCTGCTCCAGCTCATCAGGAACCTAGACGGCGTGGGTAAAGAGCTCACCGCTGAGCTGCTGCGCCGGGTCCAGCTACCCTCCCAGACCCCGCTGGCCGCCGAGCACCTGCCGCTCGTTCATGAGGCGCTCCAGCGTCTGGTGGCGCAGCCTGCCGGCCAGACCCGGCCTTCTGAAGGGCTGCAGAAGCTCTGGGAGGAGGAGGCCGAGGCTTTGCGCAAGCCCCTCCGAGAGGCTTTGCAGCGTCAGCGCAAGACCTTGCAGGCCCGTCTTTTGGACTACCGACGGGCGCTGGAGCGGCTGGAGGAGGCGGAGCGGTTGCGGGGATGGGGGGACCTTTTGATGGCCTATGCTTCCCGGATTCCCCCGGGCCCTGTGGCGCGGGTGGAGGACTTTGACGGCAAGGAGGTGGAGATACCGCTGGAGCCGGGGCTTTCCCCGATTCAGACCGCAGCCAGGTTCTACCAGCGGGCCAAGCGGCTGGAGGCCAGCGCAGAGAGGGCCTTGGAGCTGATTCCCCAGACCGAGGCACAGATAGCCGCGCTGGAGGCTGAGCTGGCACGCCTGGAGAGCCTGTCGCGGGAGGAGCTGCGTAAGGAGAGCCGCAGGGTTCGCGAGAAAGGGCCGCAGGTGGGCCTGCGCCTGAGGAGCCCGGAGGGTTTTGAGGTCTGGGTGGGCCGCAACAGCAAAGAGAATGACCTCCTTACCCGCATGGCCCACTCGGAGGACCTATGGTTCCATGTCCAGGGCCTGCCTGGCTCGCATGTAATTCTGCGTACCCAGGGCCGCCCGGCCGACCTGCCCGACCTGCTTTTTGCTGCCCGGCTGGCGGCTTACCATTCCAGGGCCAGAGGGGACAGGAACGTTCCGGTGGACTACACGGCCAAAAAGTACGTCTGGCGGCCCCGTAAGGCAGCGGCCGGGCAGGTGCTTTACACCCAGGCTCGGACGCTTTTCGTGGATGCGCTGCCGCTGGAGGAAGTCTAGAAAAGCCGGCCTCCAGCTGGTGTTAGGCCTCGAGTCTGACCGCTGCTTGAGGAGCCTGGCCCTCCTCCACCCGGCACACCCGGGCAGCCCAGGAGAGGGTGGTGCCCTGCACCAGCAGGGATACCAGCACCACGAAAAAGCTCACGTTGAATATCTTCTGGGCGGCGCCTACCCCGGCCAGCAGGGGGAAGGTAGCCAGGACGATGGGGATGGCCCCCCGCAGCCCCACCCAGGCGATAAAGGCTTTCTCACCCCAGCCAAAACGGGTCGTGGGAAGGCTGAGAAAGACTGCAATTGGGCGGGCTACCAGCATCAGGAAGGCTGAGAGGAGCAGGGCTGGAGCTGCTACCGCGGGGAGCTGGGAGGGAAAGACCAGCAGCCCCAGGATGAGGAAGAGCCCAATCTCCATCAACCAGCTCATGCCCTCGTGAAAGCTAAGCAGGGCCGTTTTCCGGGGGAAGTCTTGGTTGCCCACCACTATTCCGGCCACATAGGCGGCCAGGAAGCCGCTGCCCCCGAGCATCGCGGGGATGGCGAAGACCAAGAGCATCAGGGCAATGGACAGCACGGCATACAGCCCATCAAAGCCCAGCCGCAACCGCCGCAGCAGGAGCACCACGCCCCAGCCCAGCCCGTAGCCCAAGAGCAGCCCTAGGAGCATCTGCTGGATGAAGAGGGGGAGAATCTGCCAGCCGCTCATCTGCGGCTGGGTAAGAAGCAGGGTCAGGCCTATGGTCAGAAAAATGGCCATGGGGTCGTTGCTGCCGGACTCAAACTCCAGCAGGGGTTTGAGGTGCTTTTTTAAGCGTATGGCCCGCTGCCGCAGAACGCTAAAAACTGCGCTGGCGTCGGTGCTGGAAACGATGGCCCCCAGCAGCAGGGCCTCGAGCCAGGAAAGCTCCAGCGCATAGCGGGCAAAGGCCCCGGTGAGCAGGGTGGTGAGCAGAACCCCTAGGGTGGCCAAGGAGAGCCCCGGTCCGAGGATAGGCCGCACCGCCGCCCAACGGGTAAAGAGCCCCCCCGAGTAGAGGATAAAGACCAGGGCTGCGGTTCCCACAAACTGGGCCAGGGGATAGTTGTCAAACCAGATGCCGCCCGGTCCGTCGCTGCCGGCTAGCATGCCGATGGCCAAAAAGAGCAACAAGCCCGGTATTCCAAGCCGTCCGCCCAGCTTAGAGGCCAGCACGCTCAGAAGGAGCAGTGTCCCGGCAATTAGGAGAACCAGTTCGGCTTTGAGCAAAAACACCTCCTCCCTTGGGAAAATTCCAGTCCTAGCTTTAGTATGGCCTTTTGATTTGGAAATGAAAGGTGCTCCTCCTTAGGTTTCTGATTCCGGGGGCTGGCCTTAGGTAAGATGAACGGGTGGAGTATCTGGCCTATGGGGTGCTGGTTCTGACCTACTTGGGCCTGGGCCTGGGCTACTGGCCCGGCTACCGTATGAACCGCGCTGCCATCGCCCTTACGGGGGCGGCCTTGCTCATTGTGCTGGGGGTGCTTGACTTTGAGGGGGCCTGGCGGGCGCTGGAGCCCCACACCCTGGGCTTTTTGTTTGGGGTAATGGTGCTCAATGCCCATCTGGGCTACGCGGGGTTTTTTCAGCTATTCCTCTACCGGTTGGTCCGTCTGGCCCACAGCCCGCTGGGGATGCTGGTCTGGCTCACCTTCGGAACCGGGATTCTTTCCGCCCTGTTCCTAAACGACACCATTGCCATCCTCTTTAGCCCTTTGGTCCTTTCCCTGAGCCGGGCCCTGGGGCTGCCCCCAGTACCCTATCTGCTGGCCCTAGCCGGGGCCACCAATGTGGGCAGCGTGGCTACCCTCACCGGGAACCCGCAGAACATCGTGGTCGGAAGCCTCTCCAAGATAGGCTACCTGGACTTTGCCCTGGCCCTAGGCCCGGTGGCCCTTTTAGGCTTGCTGGTACAGGTGGTTCTGCTCTATGCGCTTTACCCGGCGGTGCGCTCGAGGGCCCCTCTGCCCCCTCTGCCGTCTTTCCGCTTCCGCTACAGCCGCCCCCTTTTGCTCAAGGGGGCTGCGGTGGCCCTGGGCCTTTTGGGGGCCTTCCTGCTGGGCTATCCGCTGGCCCAGGCGGCCTTGGTGGCTGCTGGGCTTCTGCTTTGGAGCCGGCGACTTCGCTCCGAGCGGTTTTTCTCTCGGGTGGACTGGGAGCTTCTGGTGCTTTTTGCTGGACTTTTTATGGTGACTGCGGCGGTGCAGGCGCTGGGGTTGCTGGAGGGGGTGGCCCCGCTGGTGACCACACCCCTTAGCCTGATGCTGGCAACGGTGGGGCTTTCCAACCTGATCTCCAACGTTCCCGCGGTGCTCCTGATGCACCCCTTGGTGGCCCCTGGGGACACCCAGGGCTGGTTGCTGCTGGCCGCAGCCTCTACCCTAGCCGGCAACCTGACCCTTTTGGGTTCGGTGGCCAACCTGATTGTGGCCGAGGCCGCACGACGCGAGGGGTATCGCTTGGGTTTCCTCGAGCACCTTCGCTTTGGCCTGCCCTTAACCCTTCTGACCCTGTTTCTGGCCTATGTCTGGATATACCGCTGAAAAGGCGATTGTCTTGGAAGCTCGGCTGCTGGCGGTGGCGGCGGAGGTGGTGGGGCCGGTGTGCGCCGACATAGGAACCGACCATGCCCGGCTGCCCCGCTACCTCCTGCAAACTGGCCGGGTGGAACGGGCCATTGCGGTGGAAAAGAGCCGGGGGCCTTTTGAGAACGCCAGGCGGGCCCTTTTGGGCCTGAATGCAGAGGTGCGTTTTGGCGATGGCTTTTCGGTCTTGCGGCCCGGCGAGGCCAGCTCGGCGAGCCTGTGTGGGATGGGGGCGAGGCGCATGGTGGGCATCCTCTCCCGTCACCCCGAGCGGCTCCCCCAGCGGCTGGTGTTGCAGCCCAACGACGGGGCCGAGCCCCTGCGCCGCTGGGCCCTCTCGGCGGGGTATGCGCTGGTGCGCGAGCAGATGGTGGAGGGCTTCTGGCGCTACCCTGTTTTGACCTTTGAGCGGGGGGTCTGTACCGCCTATGCTGGGCTTCCCCTCGAGCTGGCCCTTCGCTTTGGCCCTTGGTTGCTTCGTCAAGGGCATCCCCTGCTTAAGACTGAGCTGCTGGCCCAGCGAAAGCGGCTGCGGAGCCTTCCGCCGGTGGAGTGGGTGCGGTTCGAGCTGCGCTGGGTGGAGGAGGCCTTGGCTCTGCTAGGGGAATAGGGTTAGTGGGGCAGCCTCCGCTGCAGCCAGCCGTAGGCGTAGGTGCCCAGCAGGGCCCCCAGGAAGACCACCCCGGCCCCGGCCACCCCGCTTCCGAGCAAGGCGTAGATAGGGCCCGGGCAGGCCCCCACCAGCCCCCAGCCTAGGCCGAAGACCACCCCTCCAAGCAGGTAGCGGTAACGCCCTGGCTCGCTGGGCCGTATTTCCAACCCCCACCGGCGCAGCAGCCGCAGGCAAAGAGCCCCGGTGAGCACCGCGCTGCCGATGATGCCGTACATGTGGAACGACTCAAAGCGGAACATCTCGTAGATGCGGTACCAGGAGGCTATCTCCGAGCGGATGGCCAGGAAGCCGAAGAAACCTCCTGCCACGAAGTAAGGAACCAGCCCCAGTACCGAAGGGGTTGGCCGGGAGGCTTCAAGGGGAAACTCATCCGGAATGGGAAGCGCCATGGTTCACCTCAACGCCTGCAGGGCCCAGGGCAGAATCAGGTGGGCCGCCAGTAGCCCCCCTAGGAAGAAGCCCAGGGTGGCCAGAAGGGAAGGGGGCTGGAAGGCTGAAAGGCCGCTGATGGCATGCCCAGAGGTGCAACCCCCTGCCCAGCGGGCCCCGAACCCCACCAGGAAACCCCCCAGCAGAAGGAACACAAAACCCTTCCAGCTCAGCACCGCCTGCCACGAGAAGAGCTCCTGAGGCACCAGCCCACCTTCGGGTGAGAGGCCCATCTGCCGCAGGGCCGCAGCGGTCTGGGGGCTGAGCTCGAGGGGGCCCGGGTGGGGCAGCAGCACCCCTGCGGCAAACCCCCCGGCGGCGATGCCCAGCACGAAGGCCAGGTTCCAGGCCTCGGCCCGCCAGTTGTAGCGGAAGAAGGGCAGCCGGCTGCCCATGGCGGCGCACAGGTGGCGCAGCGAGGAGGAGATGCCGAAGCGTCGGTTGCCAAGGACGAGGAGCAGCGGCACGAAAAGCCCGATGAGCGGGCCGGCCAGGTACCAGGGCCAGGGTTGCTTGAGCGCCTCCATGGCTTCTTATGATGTGGGATAAGTTTACATAGATTGTAAACTGATTTGCAAAAAGGGGCCCCCACCCGCTGGGTGGGGTGGTTTCGGGTAGGCCCCTTAGCTCAGGATTTCCTCGGGTTTGAAGAAGAGGCCAATTTCGCGGGCCGCGCTCTCCGGCCCGTCGGAGCCGTGGATTACGTTCTCGTCCACGGTGATGGCGAAGTCGGCCCGGATGGTGCCGGGGGCTGCCTCCCAGGGGCGGGTGGCCCCCATCAGGCGGCGCATCTCGGCGATGGCTCCGGGGCCCTCCACCACCATAGCCACCACCGGCCCGCTGGTGATGAAGCGGACCAGCCCTTCGTAGAAGGGCTTGCCCTGGTGTTCGGCGTAGTGGGTTTCGGCCATCTCGCGGGAAATCCGCATCTTCTTCATGGCCACGATCTGGAAGCCTTTGCGCTCAATGCGCTGGATAATCTCGCCGGTAAGCCCCCGGCGCACGCCGTCGGGCTTGACCATGATGAAGGTACGCTCCATACCGCAGTAGAGTCTAGCACTACCCCACGGCAAAATAAAAAGCCCTCCCCATGGGGAGGGCCTGGGGCTAGCGGTTGGAGGGGTTCTGGCCCGGCTGGTTTTGGGGCGCGCTCGAGCCCGAGCTAGAGCGGCCCTCCTCCTTCTTGGGTTCCTCCTTGGGGGTGAGGGCGGCCAGCACCTTTTGCAGGTTGTTCTCCACCTTGGCAGCCTTGCGCACCTCTTCCACCCACTTCTGGGCGGCCTCGGCCCGGCGGCTGGCCAACACCATCTGGCGGGCCTCCTCTTTGACCTCCTCAAAGGGGCGCAGCACCTCGGCCTTGCGGTCGTTCACGATGAGCACCTGGAAGCTGCCGTCCTCTAGCTTCACCACCTCGCTCACCTCGCCCAGAGGGCCTTTGGGGAAGCCGCCCCGGGTTAGGAAGACCAGCCGATTGGGTACCGGGGGCAGGGTGCCGGGGTTGGCCGTCCCGTAGTCCTGCACGGTACCCCCGTTGGCCTTGGCCAGGTCCTCGAGCTTGCCGCCTTTTAGGGCTGCAGCCCGGAAGGCCTCGGCCTTGGCCCGGTCCTCCCCCTTGAAGCTGACCGCCTGCACCCGGGCCGAGGCCGGGATGGTGAAGCTGGCCAGGTTGGAGTCGTAGTACTTGCGCACCTCGGCGTCGGTAACGGTGATGTCGCGGGTTTTCCACTGCTGGGCCTGGTTGGCGATGTCGGTCTTGGTGCCGAAGAAGGGCTGGCCCAGCCCCTTGGCTGCTTGTACGACGGCTTCCCGGTTGATGAGCTGCTCCAGGGTCTGGGGTAGGAAGAACTGCAACGCCAGCTCGCCTAGGCCCTGCTGGAAAAGCTGGAGCACCTGAGGGTTGGCGAAGACGATTTGGGTCACCTCGGCGAGGCGGATCTCCGCGTCCCCCACCTTGGCCACCACCGGGTTTTCGTAGCGGAACTCGGCCCCTTCAGCCACCTTCACACTGGCCTTGGCCCGCAGCCCCTCGAGGTAGGCTTCCAGCGCCCCCTGGCCTTTGACCCGCTTGGCGTCCTCCCGAACCCGGTCTTTGACCTCCTCAAAGGCCACATCGCTGGCGGGCAGGTACTTTTCTACCTTCACGATGTAGAAGCGCCCTCCGGCCTCAATGGGCTTGGTAATCTGGCCATCGCGGAGCTTAAAGACCGCCTCCGCCACCGCGTTGGGGAAGACCACCCGGGTCACTGGGCCTGGCTCGCTCTTCCCCGCCTCGGCCCCCAGGGCCCCGCCCTGTTCGGCGTTGAGCTTGGAGTGGGCCTTGGCGAGGGCTGCGAAGTCGGCGCCCGGGGCCGTGGCTTGGGCGTAGACCTTTTCCGCGGTGGCCTTGTCGTCAAGCACGATCTGGCGGGCCAGCACCCGCTCCTCGTTCCTGTACTGCTCCCGGTTGAGCTCAAAGTAGAGCCGCATCTCCTCCTCGGTGGGCTCGGCTTTCTTCTGGATTTCCTCCACCCGCTTATTTATGCGGATTTGGTCGCGCAGCTCGCCCCTGAGCTGGGCGTCGGTGTAGCCCACCTGGGTCAAGAAGCGGTCGTAGTCTTCCTTTTTCTGCAGGCCGAAGCGCTCTTTGATGCTGTCCAGTTCCTTTCTAAGCTCCCCGCTGGAGACCCGGATGCGGGCGGTGTCCTGCAAGAGCGCGGTAGTGATGATGAAGCGGTCGGCGAAGTTAATCTCCGCCAGGTTCTTCAGCAGCCCTTGGGGGTTGGTGCTCAGAATGGCGTCGCTTTGTCGGGCCCGGGCCAGCTCGAGCTCGCTGACCGCGCGGCCGTTCACGGTCAGCACCGTTTTTCCTTGGGGGTTGCGCTGGCCTTGGGGGGTGAAGAGCAGAATTGAGCCCACCACAAAAGCCAGGGCCAGGACGCCAAAGACAACCCCAACTACCCTCTTGCTGATTCCAAACACTTGACTGCCTCCTCTTTCGGTGCTACCCTTCTTGGTGCTGATGCACCCGTAGCTCAGTGGATAGAGCGTTCGCCTCCGGAGCGAAAGGCCACAGGTTCGAGTCCTGTCGGGTGCGCCATTTTTCTTTTGGAGCCCCTTTGGCGACCCTTTCTAAGCCCTTTGTACCCCGAGTTGCTAAGACCAAGGTTAAGGGAGTCCACACCAAGTGGCGATTGTAGCATAAGGGCTGGATGCGAATCCCCTTTGACCTGAAAGAAGCGGCGGCACTGCAGCAAACCTTGGCCCAGCGGGTAGCGCTTGGGGGGGGGCTGCAGGGCGTGCGCTACTTGGCCGCGCTGGACGCCTCCCATCCACCACGATTCTCTGCTGGGGTGGGCCTCTCGGTGGCTGTAGCGGTGCTTTGGGACCTAGAGGCTGGGCGGGTGGTGGAGGTGGCTGTGGCCCAGGCTGAGGAGGTGGAGCTCTTTCCCTATGTGCCCGGCTTCCTATCCTTTCGCGAGGCTCCTCTTTACCTGGTGGCTTTGGCCCGGTTATCCCGTTCTCCCCAGGCCCTTCTCGTGGACGGGCAAGGTGTGGCCCATCCCCGTGGCCTAGGCATTGCGGCCCATCTGGGGGTGCAGCTGGACCTCCCGGCCATCGGGGTGGCCAAGAGCCTCCTATGCGGCCATCCAGAAGGGGAACTACCCGTGGAGGCTGGCGCATGCGTGCGGCTTCTGATGGGCGGGGTTCAGGTGGGCTGGGTCTACCGCAGCCGCAAAGGGGTGCGGCCCCTCTACATCTCTCCTGGCCATCGGGTGGGCATGGAGGAGGCTTTAGCCTTTGTCCGTACCCTTCCCGGGAAAACCCGGCTTCCTGAGCCCTTGCGCAGGGCTCACCTCGAGGCGGGTCTAGCCCGGCGGCGGCTCGAGGCAGTGTGAGCTAGGACAGCTTTATAAAGGGAAGCCTACCGTTATGGTTTTTTCCGGTAACCTGCCAGCTAGGGGCATTAGAAAAGGAGGCTGTATGAGCAAGGTTTCAAGACGGGGAGCGCTACGGTTTATAGGGGCTACCGGTGCGGCGGCCGCAGTGGGCACAATGCCTGCCATGGCCCAGCAAAGCCCGCCTTTGCCCAACGGGGCGGGGTTTTATCGTTTCAAGTTGGAAGACTACACCCTCACCGTCCTGAGCGATGGTCAAAGCGCGCCGGGCAATGCTTTCCCCAACTGGGGGGCCAACCCGGGCCGACAGGCAGAGTTTGCCGCCGCCTTGCGGGAACACTTCCTGGACCCCAGCCAGTTCATCAACAACTTCAACCCTATGGTGATTGACACTGGGCGGGTCAAGGTGCTGGTGGATACTGGCCGGGGCCAGGCCGGGCAGCTTCTGGCGAACATGGCCAACGCTGGACTCAGGCCCGCTGATATCAACATCGTCTTTATCACCCACGGCCACGGCGACCACATCGGCGGTCTGGTGCGGGACGGCCAGCCGGTCTTTGCAAACGCCCAGCACATCATCGGGGAGACGGAGCTTCAGTTCTGGCTTTCCCAGGCCAACCCCCCAGCCAACCTGGCCGCCCTTCAGAACCGCTTTACCCGGGTGCGCGGCGGGGCCGAGATTGCCCCTGGGGTGACGGTGGTGGACACCCCTGGGCACACCGTGGGGCATATGGCGGTGCAGGTGAGCTCGGGCGGCCGGACGCTGTGGCACCTGGGCGACGCGGGCGGGCACTACATCCTCTCCCTCCGCTTCCCCGACCATTACCTGGGCTTTGACGCTAATCCCCAGCAGGCCGTGGCCACCCGGGCTCGGCTTTGGCAGACCGCGGCGGCAGAGCGGATTATGGTGGTGGGCTACCACTTCGCCTGGCCGGGGGTGGGATACGTGCGCCGGGCGGGCAACGCCTACGAGTTCGTGCCGGCGTTTTTCACCTTCTGAGCCTGAGGACCCAAAGCCCTTCCCCAGGACCAAGGGAGGGCTTTGCGCTTTTAAGTCGTACAATTGCAACCAAAGCCTAAGGAGGAGCCTATGCAGTCCACCATGATGGATTTTCCCCTTACCCTGGTGCACATCCTGGAGCGGGCAGGGAAGTTCTTCCCCCAAGAGGAGGTCGTGACCCGGCTGCCCGACAGGTCGCTCCACCGCTACACCTACGCCGAGTTCTACCGCCGGGCCCGCCAGCTGGCCTCGGCTTTGCAAAAGGCTGGGTTGCAAAGGGGCGAGCGGGTGGCGACCCTCTCCTGGAACACCTACGCCCACCTCGAGGCCTACTTCGGGGTTCCGGTGGCGGGGGGTGTGGTGCACCCTTTGAACCTTAGGCTCCATCCCTCGGATATCGCCTACATCGTGAACCACGCCCAGGACAAAATCCTGATCGTGGACGATGTGCTCCTGGGGCTTTACGAGGCCATCCGGCCCCACGTCCGGCTCGAGCGGGTGCTGGTGGTGCCCCTCACGGGGCAGCCGGTGCCGGAGGGCTTGGAGAGCTACGAGGACTTCCTGGCCACGGGGGACGAGGGCTTCGCCTACCCCGAGCTAAGTGAGCAAGAGGCCGCCGGGATGTGCTACACCTCTGGCACCACCGGGAAGCCCAAGGGGGTGGTGTACTCCCACCGCTCCATTGCCCTGCACAGCCTGGGCTCGGCCCTGCCGGACGCCCTGAACCTCTCCAGCCGCGATGTGCTCCTGCCGGTGGTGCCCATGTTCCACGTGCTGGCCTGGGGGCTGCCCTACACCGGGGTAATGACGGGCTGCAAACTGGTGCTGCCGGGGCCACACCTGGACGCGGTGAGCCTGCTGGACCTGTTTGAGGCGGAGGGGGTGAACAAGACCGCCGGGGTGCCCACCATCTGGCTGGGGGTGCTGCAGGCCCTGGAGAAGGAGCCCACCCGCTGGCGGCTGAGGCCCATGGAGATGGTGGTGGGGGGCAGCGCGGCCCCCGAGGCCATGATCCGGGCCTTCGACCGGCTGGGCCACACCGTGCTCCACGCCTGGGGCATGACCGAGATGAGCCCCCTGGGCACCGTGAGCCGGCTCAAGCGGCACCTGCTGGGTGACCCCGAGGTGGCCTACCGTTACCGGGCCCAGCAGGGCCTGCCCACCCCCTGGGTGGAGATTCGGGCGGTGGGCGAGCAGGGCGAGGTGCCCTGGGATGGGCGCTCGCTGGGCGAGCTGCAGGTGCGGGGGCCCTGGGTGGCCAGGAGCTACTACAACCTCGAGGCGGAGTCCGACAAGTGGACCCCGGACGGCTGGTTCCGCACTGGGGATGTGGTGGCCATTGACCCCGAGGGCTATATTCGCATTGCCGACCGCACCAAAGACCTGATCAAGTCCGGCGGCGAGTGGATTAGCTCAATTGACCTGGAGAATGCCCTGATGGCCCACCCCGCGGTCAAGGAGGCCGCGGTCATCGCCATCCCCGACCCCAAGTGGGACGAACGCCCGCTGGCGGTGGTGGTCCTCAAGGAGGGGCAGAGCGCCACACCGGAGGAGCTAAGGGCCTTCCTCGAGCCCCGCTTCGCCAAGTGGTGGCTGCCCGATGGGTACGTTTTTGTGGACGAGATTCCCCGCACCAGCACCGGCAAGTTCCTGAAGTCTAAGCTGCGCGAAACCTACAAGGATTACAAGGCCACCGCAGCCCAGCAATAAGACCGGTCTACTCGGGCTTAGCCTCACGCCCCATCAGCCGGGAGAGTTCCTCTAGGGGGTCGGCTCCTAGGTAGACGACCCGGTACACCGCCTCGGTGATGGGCAGGTCGGCTCCGGTGGCCTGATCCCAGGCGTGCAGGGCTTTTACCGTGTAGATTCCCTCTACCACCGATTTTTGAGCCTCCAGATGGTCCAGGGTTCGTCCTCTTACAAGCTGCTCCCCCGCGCTGCGGTTTCGGGAGAGGGGGCTGTGGGCAGTGGCGATGAGGTCGCCCAGGCCTGAGAGGCCCATAAAAGTGGCCTCCTGGGCTCCCTGGGCTATCCCGAACCGGATGATCTCCCGCAGCCCACGGGTGATAAGGGCGGCCTTGGCGTTGTCCCCCAGTCCCAGGCCGTCCACCATGCCTGCGGCCAAGGCGATCACGTTTTTGAGCGCACCGCCCAGCTCCACCCCCACCAGGTCGTGGGTTGTGTAGACCCGGAAGCTGGGGCCACTGAAGACTTGCTGCACCTGTTGGGCCAGGGCGGGGTCGCGGGAGGCGGCCACGGCGGCCGCGGGCAGGAATCGGGCCACTTCTTCGGCCAGGTTGGGGCCTGAGAGCGCCGCTAAGCGGTCCACCCTGGTAGCCTCCTGGATTACCTGGCTTATCCGCAGGAGGTGGTTTTCGGCGAAGAGCAGGCCCTTCACCGCCGAAACGTAGGCCGGGGCCTTGGGCAGGCCTTGTAGGGTTTCCCGCAGCCCCCTGGAGGGCACTGCTACCACCGCGAACTGGGCCCTGGCCAGGGCCTCTTCGGCGTCGGCGGTGGGGTGGAGGTGTTCGGGGAAGAGGGCTCCGGGCAGGTACTCCTGGTTCTGCCGCTCCTCTTGCATGGCTTGGGCGTGCTCAGCCCGGCGGGCCCACAGGTAGACGGGGATGCCCTTGGAGGAGGCCAAAAGCGCAAGCGCAGTGCCCCAAGCCCCAGCGCCCAGCACCGCGATGGGGTCTTGGGAGGGTTGGGCTCGAGCCTTGGGTTTGGTTAGGGCTGTGGGGTGGAGCATGGTCGGCGCGGTCAAGGCCGCATGAGCACCAGAACAGAGAAAGCCTCGTACCAAGCGCCTACGAGTAGGAAGAAGGTCCCCAGGTAGATCGTGTGGCCCAGGGCCCGCAGGCCGGCCCGATAGCCCTCACCCCGTAGGGTCTTGGTCAACAGCACCAGCCCCCCAAAGGTAACCAGGATGTAGGCTTGCAGCTCGATCACGATGGTCGGAAGGTGCAGCAGGTAGTTGAGGGTGGGCAGCGCCACCGGGCTAAGGGCGAAGCCCAACACGAAGTAGCGCAGAGCGTTGAACAAAAGGGCGGGGATTCCCAGAAGAAGCGCCGGTACTGCGGTGGTGAGCAGAAGGCCGTTGGCCAGGTTCCAGTAGAAGATCACCACCGCCAGGCTGAGCACCCCTCCGCCCAGCGCGCCCCCTAGACCGATCTGTTCCAGGGCCCCTCCTACCAGCTCCTGGGTTAGCCGCACCAGCTCAGGGCTGGCATAGGCCACCAGGCTTCCCAAGGCAAAAAGCCCGTATAGGCCGATGTTTGTGCCTAGATAAAGGCCGCGGTGCTGCTGTACCAGGGTCCAGCCTTCCACCCAGCCGCGGGAGAGGGGGTTGTTGCCGCGCAGGGCCAGCAACCAGCCCAGCGAGAGGGCCACAAAGAGGGTCCAGGTGAGGGGGCTTTTGAGCCAGAGGGGCAGCAGGCCCCCTTCAGGGGCGAAGCCGATGCGGGTGACCTGGCCTTCCCGCAGGGTGACCCGCACCTCCCCTCCGCGGCCGCCTGCGGTGGCCGGGAAGGACACCACGCTGCCCCGGGGGGTGGTGTCCTCCAGGGGCTCGTCCAGGTTTACCGAGAGGTCCCGGGGGGGGTCAGGGAAGGCCAGGCTGCGCTCCAGAAGCCGGATGGCCTCCTCGGTAGGCTTGCCGATGGCTTGGGCGGGGTCTACCCGGTATTTTCCGGCCTGCCAGTCCAGCACGGCTTGGCGGGCGGTTTCCAAGTTGGACTGGGCCAGGGTGAAGCCTGCCAGCAGGCACAGAAGGAGGGCTCGAGCGGCCTTTAGCATCATCATAAGCCTACCAGCCCGGCTAGACCTCTTGTAAGGGCACCCCCCTTTGGCAAAGGGGACAGGACTCTGGGGTGTAGGTGGGAAAGTCAAGCCGCAGAAGCGCCCGGAAGGGGGCTCCGAACTCGGCCCGCCCCGCGCTGCGGTCCACGATGGCCCCCACCCCCACACAGCGGCCCCCTTTGCGCTCGGCGGCCCAGATGGCCTGCTGCACCGAGCCCCCGGTGGTAACCACATCCTCCACAGCCAAGAAGCGCTCCCCGGGGTGGACGGTGAGCCCCTCGCGTATCCGCATCCCTCCCTGTCCGTCCTTTTCCGCGAAGAGGGCCCGTGCCCCCAGGGCCTTGGCGGTTACGAAGGAGAGGACCACCCCGCCCATGGCCGGCCCTACGACGAAGTCCACCGGCTCCTCAAAGAGCTCCGCTAGGGCCTGCCCCACGGCCTCGGCGTAGAGGGGGTGTTGGAGCAGGGTGGCGCTTTGCAGAAATTTCGGCGAATGCCGCCCAGAACGCAATAAAAAGTGCCCCTCTAGGAGGGCCCCGGTCGTGCGGTAAAGCTCCAAGACGTCCACGCCCCCCATGCTACCCGAAGGCCAGGCAGCCTTTGCCGGTTTTGTGAGGCGCTTTTAGGCGCCTTGCTGGCGCTGAGGCCGCTTGAGGGTCTCCACGTGGGCCCCGTTGTGCAGAAAAGCCGTGAAGAGCTCCCACAGGTTCACTGCCAGCTCGGGCTCAACGGTGAGGTGAGTGAACCGGAAGTAGGCGGCGTCGCCTGAGGGCAGCACGAAGGTAGGGGTGCCAAAGACGCCCAGCTCGGCGGCTGCCTCCAGGTCGTAGGTGAGCTCCTTGCGCCGGGCCTCCTCTTCCTCCAGGTCAGCCAGGAAGCGTTCTAGCTCCAAACCCGCCCGCTGGGCCGCTTCCACGCAGCTTTCCTCGTCAAGGGGGCGGCCTTCTTGGTGGTGCAGGCGAAGGAGGCTAAGGGCGAAGCGCAGGTGGGCGGCGCTGCCCTGCTGTCGGGCGGCGTGGGAGGCCAAGAAGGCCAGAAGGCCACGGGGGCCGCTGCGGGGTTGCTGTGCGATGCGCCAGGCCGGGTTTTGCGCCAGGCCTCGGTTTTGAGGGTGATTGTGCTGCTCTAGGCTGAAGTGCCGAAGGGTGATTTCCAGGCCCAGGTAGGGTGCCGCGGCGTAGACCAGCTCCAGCCCTCGCCAGGCAAAGGGGCAGAGGTAGTCAAGGTACAGCGTGACGTTTTGCACCCTAGTCTCCAGGGTACTCGTAGGTGTGGGGGCCTTCCAGCCCGAGCATGATGTCCAGGTTTTGCACCGCTGCCCCTGAGGCCCCCTTGCCCAGGTTGTCAAAGCGGGCCACCAAAAGGGCTTGCTCCTGTTTAGGGTTCTCAAAGACGAAGAGCTCCAACAGGTTGGTGCCGTTGAGGGCCTGGGGGTCGAGGACCGGGTGGTGGGCCCCATAGGTCTCGAGGGGCATTACCCGGATGAAGCGCTGGCCCGCGTAGCGCTCGGCCAGGGCTTCGTGCAACTCGGCGCCGGTGGTCTTTTTGGGTAGGGCCCACAGGTGCAGCGGGATGAAGTCAAGCATTCCCTGGCGGAAGCGGGCCACCGCCGGGGTGAAGATGGGAGGACGCTCCAGCCGGGCGTAGAGGGTCATCTCGGGGATGTGCTTGTGGGCAAGCTCCAGGCCGTAGGCCCGGTAGTCGCCGGCCAGGCGGTGCTCGCCCCGCCCCTCCATGGCCTCAATAAGCTGCCGCCCTCCCCCTGAGTACCCCGAGATGGCGTGGACCGAGATGGGGAAGGTAGGGGGGAGGAGGCCGGCGTCCACCAAGGGGCGCAGCAGGGCGATGACCCCGGTGGGGTAGCAGCCGGGGTTGGCGACAAAGCGGGCCTCGCGGATGCGCTGGGGCTGCTCGGGGGTGAGCTCGGGAAAACCATAGACCCAGCCCTCCGCCACCCGGTGGGCTGAGCTGGCGTCCAGGACCCGGGTGTGGGGATTTTCCAGCATGGTCACCGCTGCTTTGGAGAGCTCGTCGTGAAGGCAGAGAATAGCCACGTCCGCTTCGTTCAGGAGCCGTTTGCGCTCGGCCTCGTCCTTGCGCCGGGCGGGGTCAATAGAGAGGAGCTCTAGGTCGGTGCGGTTTTTCAGCCGGGCGCGAATTTGCAAGCCGGTGGTCCCGGCCTCGCCGTCTATGAAGACCTTGGGTTTAGCCATCGCTGCTCCTTAGGCCGGACCTCAGCCAAGCAGGTGATATAGCAGGGCTTTCTGTGCGTGCAGCCGGTTTTCAGCCTGGTCAAAGACCCGCGACTTTTTGTGCAAGGTGGCCTCCTCCACCACCTCCTCCCCGTAGTGAGCGGGCAGGCAGTGCAGAAATATTCCATCGGGGTCTATCCTCTCCAGGGTTTCAGGGGTCACCTGGAAGCCGGCGAAGTCCTTGACCTTGCGCCGCTGGCTGGCCTCCGCCTCCTGGCCCATGGAGACCCAGACATCGGTGTAGAGCACCTGGGCCCCTTCCACCGCGGCCACCGGGTCATGGGTCAGGGTCACGTCGGCGCCCAGCCGCAGGGCCTCCATGTAGATAACCGCGTTGGGCTCGTAGCCCCTTGGCGTGGCTACGGTGAGCTTAACCCCGGAGAGCACTGCGCACTGGATGTGGGCGTTGGCCATGTTGTTGCCGTCGCCGATGTAGGTTACCCGCAGGCCTTTGGTGCTGCCGAAGTGTTCCTCTATGGTCTGGTAATCGGCCAGGAGCTGAACGGGGTGCAGCAGGTCGGAAAGCCCGTTGATGACTGGTTTTGAGGAGTAGCGGGCCAATTCCTCCAAGGTGGAGTGCAGGTAAACCCTGGCCATGATGGCGTCCACCCAGCGTTCCAGATTCAACGCGATGTCCCGGACCGGCTCCCGGGTGCCTAGGCCAATCTCGGCGTTGGTCAGGTGGATGGCGTGCCCACCGAGCTGGTTCATGGCCACCTCGAAGGTGGTGCGGGTGCGCAAGGAGGGCTTCTCAAAAATCATCGCCAGGGTCTGACCCTCCAGAGGTTTTAGGCCCCTAAACTCGCCCCGCTTCATGGCGTGGGCGGTGTCTAGGACGGCGCGGTACTCGGCAGGGGAGAGGTCTAGATTGGAAAGGAAGTCGCGGCCTTTGGCTACGGGTTTCGGGGGTTTTACCACAGCGTGCCTCCCAAGCGCGGATGCATAAACAAGCATCCAGGAGGTTTGATTATACGATTGGGGGCTTCCTCGAGGTGAGGGGAGCCAGGCTAAAGAAATGCTAAACCCTAAGCCCGGCTTCTCGCCCTAGCATGGAGGCCAAGGTGGTTGGTATTATACCTGGCCGTGCCTGCTCCGCGTTACGTTAAAATGCCCTTTACTGGAGTCCCATGGGTCTGTTCGGGTAGCCCTGCATAGTGGGGGGACGATGCGGAGTCTGGTGTTGGCCTTTGTGTTGGCGCTATCGCCCCTGCCGAACCTGCCCCAGATTCCCCCTGGAAGCGAGATTCGCGTGGTGTCCCCTGACCTGCTTACGGTATACGTGGTCTGGCATGTGGAGCAGCGCAACCTGGTGCTGCAGAGCAAGCTGGCCGCCCCCGCCAACCGGGAGGTACGGGTGCTTTTCCGCGTGGATGGAGGGTACCGCCCGCCCTACAATGGGGTTACGACCCCTGGCGGGGATGTGGTCCTGCTCATACAAGGTGAGCGGATTAGCCTGAGCGAGCTCCTTACCCGCACATACCGCCTTAACCTGCCCAACGGGCGGGTCTTGCCGGAGGTTCGATGAAACGCATACTCCTGATTGAGGACGACCCAGAGATCGCCCACCTCTTGCAGCTCGAGCTGGGTGAGGCCGGTTTTACTGTGGACTGGGCGCCTGGGGGAATGTCCGGCCTGATTCGTCTGCGCGAGGCGGTGCCGGACCTGGTTATCCTTGACCTGGGCTTGCCCGACCTGGACGGCGGCGAGGTGGCCCGCCGCATCCGGGCCGGCTACGAGGTGCCCATCATCGTCTTGACCGCGGCCGACGCCGTGGAGCGGAAGGTGAGCCTGCTCTCCGATGGGGCCGACGACTACATTGTGAAGCCCTTCCACCCCGCTGAGCTGCTGGCCCGCATCCAGGTGCAGCTTCGCCACCGGGAAGGCGGTGAGCAGGTGAGCGTGGGGGGGTTGGAGGTGCACATTGCTAAGCGCCAGGTCTTTTTTGAGGGGCAGGAGATACGGCTCTCCCCCAAGGAGTTCGAGCTGCTTTCGCTCCTGGCCAGCCGGGCGGGTAAGGTCTTCAGCCGGCAGGAGATAGAGGAGCGCCTTTGGGGACGGCAGCTCGAGCGCGACTCCAACGTGGTGGATGTGCACATCGCCAACCTGCGAGCCAAACTGCGCGAGGCTGGGGCCTACGGCTACTTGCGCACCGTGCGGGGGGTGGGCTACGCGCTACGCCAGCGCGACGCCGAGTAGGCTGGCCCCACCATGTCCTTCCGCGCCCGCCTGATTCTGGCCTACGTTGCCCTTTGGGTGCTGATTCTGGCCCTGACCCTGGGCATCGCCCTCTACAGCATCAACATCGGGCTTTATGGCCATGTGGAGCGCATTCTTTTGCGCTATGTGGGCGAGGTGGCCGAGCTGTACGCTTCGGGGCGGGCAGGGGAGATTAGCCTGCCCCGCTCAGGTCCGGTGGTGGTGAGCTTTTACAGCACCAGCGGGGAGCTCTTGATCGCCCCCAGCCACGGCTTTGAGCACCGGGTGCCCGAGGCCTACATCCGCGCGGCGGACCGCAACCCCAGGCCCTATTACGCGCCTCACTTTATGGCCGCCTACCAGGCCATCCCTGGGGCGGTGGTGGCGGTGAGCCAGGACACCCGCTACATTGAGGCTATCTCCGCTACGGTGCGCAACACCTTGGTGCAGGGGATGGCCTTTTTGTTGCCCTTGGGGGCCCTCCTCATCGTGCTGGCGGCCCGGCTTTCCTTGGTTCCCCTGCACCGCGCGGCCTCGGAGGTGGAGCGAAGGGGGTCCCGCAACCTCGAGCCCATCCCCTACACCGGCCCCAAGGACGACCTGGGGGTGATGGTGGAGAAGGTCAACGACCTGTTGCGCGAGCTGAGGGAGGCCCAAGAGCGCGAGCGGGCCTTTTTGGCCGAGGTGTCCCATGAGTTGCGTACCCCTCTGACCTCCCTGAGCGGCTACCTGGATCGGCTGGCCCGCAACCCAGGCGATACCGAGACGCTCGAGCGGGCCCGTAGAATCGCCGCGCACACCGCCCGTATGGTGCAGGACCTGCTGGCCCTGGCTCGAGGGGAGGCCGAGCGGAGCGTGAACCCCCACATCGTCAACCTGGTGGACCTGCTGCGCCAGGCGGTGGGGGAGTACCCTGGGGTCCGCCTCGAGGCTCCGCCTGGGTTCCCCGAGGTGCTGGGCGATCCGGACCGCCTCCTACAGCTTGCGCGGAACCTTATCGCCAACGCGGTGCGGGCTGCGGGTAGCCCCGAGAAGGTGCGGGTACGGGTCTGGACGGTGAGGGAGCCCACCGACAACCCCCCTGACCCCTACGGGTCGGCCGGTGAGGTCCGCACCACCTCCACCCCCGAGATGAAACCTCCCAGACAGCCTTGGGCGGTGTTTTCGGTGATAGACCAGGGGCCGGGCATTGCCCCAGAGATAATGCCCCGGCTTTTTACCCGCTTCACCCGGGGGCCTGAGGGGGGCACCGGGCTGGGCCTGGCCATCGCCAAGCAAATTGCCGAGGCCCATGGTGGGGAGATTCGGGTGGCCAGCCGGCCCGGGGAGACCCGCTTTACCGTTTTTCTGCCGCTGCTGCCTGAGGAGGAGTGAAGGGCTGGTTTGCCTTCTTGTGGACACTTTCGTATGCTTTCGCTATGCCCTCCCTCGAGGCCACCTTGCGCCACCAGGAAATCCTGAAAACCTTGCGCCAGGAGGGGCGGGTTGAGGTTGGGGCTTTGGCCCAGCGCTTCAGGGTTTCGGCAGTAACGATTCGGGCCGACCTGGAGTACCTGGAGCGGCAGGGGCTGTTGCGCCGGACTCGAGGGGGCGCGGTGCCCGCCGAGGCCAAGCGGTTTGAGCTCCCCCTGGAGGAGACCCGGCAGGTCCATGCCCGGGAGAAGGAGAGCATTGGGCGTTACGCGGCCGGATTGGTGCGCGATGGCGAGACCCTGATCCTGGACGTGGGGAGCACCACCACCGAGCTGGCCCGGGCCCTCCCGATGCACCTGAGGAACGTGGTGGTGATTACCAGCGCGCTCAACATCGCCCTTCTGCTGGAGGCCCACCCGGGCCTCACGGTCATCGTGACCGGGGGCACCCTGCGCCCCTTGCAGCACTCCTTGGTCAACCCCTACGGTACCCTGCTCCTGCGCGAGATTAACGCCGACAAGGCTTTCATTGGTTGCAACGGGGTTCACCCCGAGAAGGGCTTTACCAACACCAACCTGCAGGAGGCCGAGATTAAGCGGGCCATGATTGAGGCCGCTCGCGAAACCGTGGTGCTCGCGGACCACAGCAAGCTGATGCAGGTGGCGGCGGCCCGCATAGCCCCGCTGCGTGCGGCCCGGCTGCTGATTACGGATCACAAGGCCAAGCCCGAGGACCTGGTGCGCTTGCGGGAGGGGGGGCTCGAGGTGGCGGTGGCCCCTAGGGGATGAAAAGCGAAAGCATTTGTAACTATTGACAAGAAAAAAGAAGTCCCTTTAGACTCCCCTTGAACCTTTGACGGGGAACCAACCGGCTAAGAAGCCCACCGGTGGGCCTTGCTGCCCCGAGAAAGGCTTGCGAGGAGGAGTAGATGAGAGCAATCCTGGCGCTAGGCACGGCCTTGGCCCTTTCCTCGGCCCTGGCCCAACAGATACAGGGGAACCCCAATCTGCGGGGGGAGATCACGGTGTGGAGCTGGGACATTGCCGCCAAGGCCTTGGAGGCCAACGTCCCCGGCTTCAACAAGCTCTTCCCCAACGTTAAGGTCACGGTGGTTGACCTGGGCAACCAGGCCACCTACGACCGCGGCCTGGCCGGGTGTGCAGCTGGGGGAGGCGACCTGCCCGACGTGTACTCGGTGGAGAACAACGAGGCCGAGGTCTTCTGGACCCGCTTCCCGAACTGCTTTACCGACCTCAACACCCTGCAGCCTGCGGCTTCCACCCTGCGTAACCTTTTCCCAGCTTTTAAATGGACCGAACTCACCATGGGGAATAGGGTTTACGCTATTCCCTGGGACTCTGGGCCGGTGGTGATGTTCTACCGTCGTGACATCTACAGCCAAGCCGGGGTCAACCCCAACACCATCCGCACCTGGGACGACTTCATCGCCGCGGGTAGGAAAATTGCCGCCGCTACCAACAACCGGGTCAAGGTGGGGGTCATCGCCAACGGCCAGGACGATGAGTGGTTCCGCATGCTGGCCAACCAGAACGGCTGCTTCTACTTCAACAACGAGGGCACCGCGGTCACGGTAAACCAGCCTGGCTGCGTGACCGCTTTGGAAACGGTCAAGCGGCTGATTGACGCTGGGATCGTGCTCCAAGGAGGTTGGAACGAGCAGATTCAGGCCTTCAAGGCCGGCACCGTGGCCACCAGCATGTTTGGTGCCTGGTACGAAGGCACCATCCGCTCCAACGCCCCTGAACAAAGCGGAAAGTGGGGGGTCTACCCCATGCCGGCCTCGCGGCCGGGTGGGGTGCGGGCCGCCAACCTGGGTGGCTCGGCCCTGGCCATCCCGGCCTCCTCGCGCAACAAAGAGGCGGCCTGGGCCTTTGTCCGCTACGCCTTGGCCACCACCGAGGGCCAGATTACCATGCTCAAGCAGTATGGCCTGGTCCCCTCCTTGCTTGCGGCCACCCGTGATCCCTACGTGCAGCAACCCCAGCCCTACTGGGGCAACCAGCGCATCTGGCAGGTGATTCTGGGCACCCTAGGCAGCGTTCCGGCAGCCCGGGGCACCCAGTTCTTCCAGGAGGCCCGGGCCATCATGGTCAAGACCCAGGCCGACTACGTAGCCGGGCGCTTCCCTAGTGCCAAGGCGGCTCTTGACGCCGCTGCTCAGCAGATTTCCCAGGCCACCGGTCTGCCCGTTGCCCGATAGGTGCCCCAACCTGGGGGTGAGGCGGCCCTCACCCCCAGTTTTTCGGTTTTATTTGGAGTTGGTGTGAAGCCTGGAGCCACGCCCTACTTGTTTTTGCTGCCCTACCTGGCGGTCTTCGCCCTCTTTTGGGCCTGGCCGATACTGGACTCTTTGCTGCTCTCGTTTCAGAACACCCGGGTCTACCCTCCGGTCTGGGACCTGGGGGTCAACTGGGGCCGTATCCTGCGGGACTCGGCTTTCTGGGACGCCTTGCGCAACACCCTGCTGATTTTGGTCATCCAAGTGCCCCTAATGCTGACCCTGGCCACGGCGCTGGCCGTGGCCCTCAATTCCCACCTGCTGAAGGCCCGGGGGTTCTTCCGCTTTGCCTTTTTTGCCCCGGTGGTGGTGGGGGCGGTGGCCTATTCCGCGGTGTTTCGCCTGCTTTTCAATCAGAACGGCGCGGTGAACGCGGCTTTGGGCCTGGACTTTAACTGGATTTTTGACCCTGTGGGAGCCATGGTGGTGATCATCGTGGCCCTTACCTGGCGCTGGACGGGCTACAACGCCATCATCATTCTGGCCGGCCTCCAGAACATTCCCAAGGAGCTTTATGAGGCAGCCGAGATGGATGGGGCAAGCCCCTGGCAGCAGTTTTGGTACGTTACCTTGCCCAGCCTAAGGCCGGTGCTGCTTTTTTGCTTGGTGCTCTCCATTATCGGCACCCTGCAGCTTTTCACCGAGCCCTGGCTCATCACCAACGGCGGCCCCGGCACCGCCACCACCACCTTGGGGGTCTATCTCTACCGCCAAGGTTTCCAGAACATCAACTTTGGCTACGCCTCGACCATTGCCTACGTCATCACCCTGCTGGCCCTGGTCTTTTCGCTTATCCAGCTAAGGCTTTTCGGGAGGGAGTCATGAAGCGGCGGCTTTGGTGGCGCAGCCTTGGGTTGCACCTGTTCCTGACCCCGTTGGCCCTCTTGTGGCTGGCCCCGCTGTGGCTGATGCTGGTCTTCTCCACCCACCTCGAGACGGCCATCTTCAGCACCCCCACCCCTTTGCTGCCCGGCGACCAGTTCTGGGCCAACCTGCAGAACCTCCAGGCGGACACCAACTTTGTGCGCAGCCTTTTCAACAGCGTGGTGGTCTCAGGGTTGTACACCCTGCTCTCGCTCTTCCTGACCAGCCTGGCCGGCTACGCTTTTGCCCGTTACCAGTTTTTTGGAAAGGGCGCGCTGTTCTCGCTGGTGATCGCCACCCTGACCATCCCCTACTTTGCAGTGGTGATTCCCCAGTTCATTCTGATAGCCCGGGAGGCCAAGACCCTGCTGGCGGTTTTCCTGGGCATGGCGGCCTTTGGCCTTATGGCCTTGGCCTTGGCCTGGCTTAGGCTGCCCCTATGGCCCCGGCGGGGGCTCTGGCTGGGCTGGGGGGTGTTGGCGCTGGCCTATTTGCTCTGGGGGGTAACGGCTGTTCGGGAGGCCATGGCCTTTGAGTTTCGCCTGACCAACACCTATTGGGCGGTGATTCTGCCCGCTTTGGCCAACAGCCTGGGGGTGTTCTTCATGCGGCAGAACTTTCTGAGCCTGCCACAGAGCCTGCTGGAAGCGGCCCGCCTGGATGGGGCGAGCGAGCTGCGTATCTTTTTCCGCATCGCCCTGCCGCTGGTGCTTCCGGCGATGGCGGCCTTGGCCATCATTCTCTTTCTGAACGCCTGGAACGATTATCTATGGCCTCTTTTGGTGCTTTCAGACAAGAACATGCAGACCGCCCCGGTGGCCCTGGGTTCCCTCATCGGGCTGACCCGGGTTTCGTGGGGCGGGATTATGGTGGGAGCGGTTATGACCACCCTGCCCTTCCTAGTGCTTTTCCTCTTTCTTCAGCGCTACTTTATCGCGGGCATCACCGCGGGAGGCGTTAAGGATTGAGCTGACCCCTTGGTTTTGGGCTCGAGCGGCCGCATGCCGCTGGATGGGAGTTTGCTATGTTAGGCGTCTGCTACTACCCCGAACACTGGCCCTGCGAGCGCTGGGCCGAGGATGCCCGTCGTATGCGCGAACTGGGCCTCACCTACGTTCGTATCGGTGAGTTTGCCTGGAGCCGTATAGAACCAGAGCCGGGCCGCTTTACCTGGGCCTGGCTGGACGAGGCCATCGAAACCCTGGGCCAGGCCGGCCTAAGGGTGGTGCTGGGCACCCCCACCGCCACCCCGCCCAAGTGGCTGGTAGACCGCCACCCAGACATCCTGGCGGTGGATAAAGAGGGCCGGGTACGCGGCTTTGGCTCGCGCCGCCACTACAGCTTCAGCAGCCGGGTCTATCGTGAGGAGGCCCGCCGCATTGTGACCCTGCTGGCCCAGCGCTACGGCCAGAACCCCCACGTAGCGGGCTGGCAGACCGACAACGAGTACGGCTGCCACGACACCACCCGCAGCTACGGCCCCGAGGACCTGCGGGCTTTCCGGGAGTGGCTCCAGGCCCGCTACAAGGACATTGATGCGCTGAACGAGGCCTGGGGCAACGTCTTCTGGAGCATGGAGTACCGCAGCTTTGAGGAGATTGGTCTGCCCAACCAGACCGTCACCGAGGCCAACCCTGCCCACTGGCTCGAGTTCTACCGCTTCAGCTCGGAGCAGGTAGCCAGCTTCAACCGGATGCAGGTGGAAATCCTGCGGGCCCACTCGCCAGGGCGCTTTGTGGTGCACAACTTCATGGGCTACACTCCGGACTTTGACCACTTCAAGCTGGCCCAAGACCTGGACATCGCCGGCTGGGACAGCTACCCCCTGGGCTTTACCGACATGGACGTGCTGCCCTGCACCGAGGAGGAGAAAATCCGCTACGCCCGCACCGGCCACCCCGACATGGCGGCCTTCCACCACGACCTCTACCGCGGGGTCAAGCCCCGCTGGTGGGTGATGGAGCAGCAGCCGGGGCCGGTGAACTGGGCCCACCACAACCCCTCCCCGGCCCCCGGCATGGTGCGGCTATGGACCTGGGAGGCCCTGGCCCACGGGGCCGAGGTGGTGAGCTACTTCCGCTGGCGACAGTTTCCCAAGGCCCAGGAGCAGTTTCACGCCGGGCTAAACCGCCCCGACTTTGAGCCCGACGTGGGCTTTTTCGAGGCCAAACAAGTAGCCGAAGAACTCCAGAACCTGGGCTCCCTGCCTCCTAGCGGCCCCGCGCCGGTGGCCCTAGTCTTTGATTACGAGGCCGACTGGGTTTTTTCGATTCAACCCCAGGGAAAAGAGTTCGTCTACCGAGACCTGGTCTGGCGCTTCTACCAGGCCCTGCGCCGGCTGGGGCTGGACGTGGACTTTGTGTCTCCAGGAGCCGACCTTAGCCCCTACCGGATGGTGGTGGTGCCCAGCCTGCCCATCGTGCGGGAAGCGGCCCTAAGGGCCCTCCAGGCTTTCACCGGCCCTCTGATCCTGGGGCCGCGCAGCGGCTCCAAGACCGAGTCGCTGGGCATACCCCCTAGCCTGCCCCCAGGGCCCTTGCAGGAGCTGCTGCCCCTCAAGGTGGTGCGGGTGGAAAGCCTGCCGCCGGGGCTTTGGGAGTCCTTGGAGTGGGGCGGAAAGACCTGGGCTGTGGGGGTCTGGAGGGAGTGGGTGGAGAGCAGGCTGGTGCCCGAGGCCCGCTTTGCCGATGGCAAGGGCGCCTTGTACCGGGATGGGAACTGCTTATACCTGGCCTTCTGGCCGGAGTTGGAATTTCTCCAGGCCTGCTTGGCCCAGCAGGCTCGAGCCGCGGGGCTCTCGCCCCAGACCCTGCCGGAGGGGTTGCGGCTGCGGCGGAGGGGCCCTTGGGTTTTCGCCTTCAACTACAGCCCAGAACCCTGCCTCGTGCCGGCCCCTGAGGGCGCTCGCTTCTTGCTGGGGGGTAGGGAGGTGGCTCCCTATAATTTGAGCGTCTTTAAGGGGTAGGGGATGCGGATACAGGGCTACGACTTCCAGGTGCAGGCTGAGCGGACAACGGAGACCCTAGGGGGTTATCTTCTAGAGGGTAAGGCCGTGCAAATAGGCCACCCTTTTGGCCGTACTTCATTCTTCAAGCACGGCTGGCAGAGCTGGAGCGAGGCGGCCTGGGTCAGCCTGAAGGAGAGCCCCAAGCCCATCCTGCCGCCCGAGCGGCGCCCGCAGTGCGACGACCCAGCCTACGCCCTCTCGCCCGTTCATGGCGGCAGCGGGCTTGGGGGGGTGGAGGGCTACGACGGGCGGATGCTCTTTTTGGGGGCCTTGCGCCCTGGGGCCCGGGTGGAGGCCGACCGGCTTCACCTAAAGGGGCAGGCGGAGCACGAGTTGCAGTGGTTTTTGGCCTATGGAGAGCCCCTGGAGGTGCTTTCCCGTTACGCCGAGCTGCTGGCCGCCACCCTGGGGGTGCGCCCTCGGCAGCCCGCTCCCCGGGTGTGGTGTAGTTGGTACGGCTACTATACCCACATCTCCGAGGCCCGGCTCCTCCAGACCCTCGCGGGCCTCCAGGGATTGCCTCTGGAGGTGTTTCAGGTAGACGACGGCTGGCAGCAGAACATCGGCGACTGGGAACCCAACGATAAATTCCCCTCGGGCATGAACTACCTGGCCCTGCGGGCCCAGGCCCAAGGCCTCACGCCAGGTTTATGGCTGGCCCCCTTCATCGCCCGGCCCAGCTCCCAGCTCTACCGGGAACACCCCGACTGGTTTCTGCGTGACGAGGCGGGTGAGTTGGTGCTGGCGGGGAACAACTGGGGCGGCTACTACGCCCTGGATGTGACCTTGCCGGCGGTGCAGGACTGGCTGGTGGCCCTGTTGCGAACGGTGCGCGGCTGGGGGTTCCGCTACTTGAAGCTGGACTTCCTTTTTGCCGCCGCCCTACCGGGGAAAAGGCACCTCGAGGTGCCCCGCGAGGAGGCCTACCGAGAGGCTCTGCGCCTTGTTCGCGAGGCGGTGGGAGAGGATACCTACTTGCTGGCCTGTGGGGCGCCGGTGCTGGCCTCCTTGGGGTTGGTAGATGGGCTGCGCATCGGGCCGGACGTGGCCCCTTACTGGGACAACGAGGACCGCAGGCTCTACCTTCACGACCCCACCGGCCCCAGCGCCTACAACGCCCTGCGCACCAGCCTGCATCGGCTGTGGCTCAAACCCTTGGTGCACACCGACCCCGATGTAGCCTTCTTTCGCAGCCGCTACAACCTGCTTACCCCTGAGCAAAAGGCGGTGCTGCAGGACCTGGCCTTGGTGGCTGAGTTCAAGGCCATCTCCGACCCTCCGGAGTGGCTGGATGGGGAGGAGCGGGAGCAGCTTCAGGCCTGGCTCCTGGCCCGCCCTACCCTGGAGCAGACCGGGTTTTACACCTTCAGGATAGACGGGCGCGAAGTGGATTTTTCGCGTTGGCTATAGGAAAAGACCATGACCCAGCTAACCCTACATAAGCGCGCGTACCGCAAAAAAGATGGACGGATGCTCTACCTCTACGGCCTGCAGCCCCACACCCTGCCACCTTTGGAGGAAGGAGAACTGGCGGTAGAGGCCCGCTCCCACGCCCGCTGGCATCCTTTGCGGCAGGAGTGGGTGGTCTTCGCAGCCAGCCGCCAGGGCCGCACCTTTCTGCCTCCTAAGGAGTACGACCCACTGGCCCCCAGCAAAAAGGGGGGGTTCCCCACCGAGATTCCCTTTGAGGACTTTGAGGTTGCGGTCTTCCAAAACCGCTGGCCAGCGCTTTCGCCCGAAGCGGGGGAGCCGCCTTTGGGGTTACCCGTTCCTACCCGCGACGCCAAAGGCGACTGCGAGGTGGTGGTCTTTACCCCTGAGGACTCGGGCAGCCTGGCTACCCTAAGCCCGGAGCGGCGCGAGCTTCTGGTCCAGGTCTGGGCCGACCGCTACCGGGAGCTCTACGCCCGGGAGGCCATCCGCTTTGTGATGCCCTTTGAGAACCGAGGGGAGCCCGTGGGGGTGACGCTCCACCACCCCCACGGGCAAATCTACGCCTACCCCTGGGTGCCCCCTGTTTTGCAAAAGGAGCTCGAGGCTTTCCAGAGGGGTCCGGTTCTCCTGGAGCTTATGCCTCACCTGGGCCCCTACACGGTCTGGGAGGACGAGCACACCCTGGCCTGCGTGCCTCCTTTCGCCCGCTACCCCTATGAGGTCTGGGTTTTTCCCAAGGCCTTCCGCCCGGGGCCTTGGGCCTTCAGCCCGGCGGAAACGCACAGCCTGGCACAGGCCCTGGGCCAGGTGGTGGCCAAGCTGGACGGCCTCTTCCAAAAGCCGATGCCCTACGTGATGGCCCTGCATGCGGCCCCCAAAGGAGCCGAGGCCTTCTTCCACTTCCACGTGGAGTTCTACCCAGCCCTGCGCACCGCCGATAAGCTCAAATACCTGGCCGGTACCGAGGTGGCCGCAGGGACCTTTGCCATGGACGCCCTGCCCGAGGAGACCGCCTTGGCCCTGCGGGAGGTGCCCACCTGAGGCTACCTACCCCTTTTGGGCCTCCCAGAGCTTGCGGGTGGTGATGATCTGGCCGGCGTGGTGCTGGGCGTGGGCCCCGATGTGGTCTAGGACATACACCGCCCGGACCTCGTGGGGCCCTACCCGGACGATGCGCTGTAAGTCCTGGTCCTGCAGCCTGCGCAAGGCGGCCTTGATTTCGCCCATCCGGCTGGTGAAAACCTCCAGCACCGAGCTTGGGGGTTCCCCCGTGGGGGCTAGCTCCTCCGGCGGGCGCAGCCGCAGTCCCTCGGGAATTTCCTGGCCCAGCCCCCGCAGGAGCAGCCGGTAGGAGGAGCCAGCGATGTGCCGCACCAGCCCCCCGATGGGGTTGGCCTGGGCCGCGGGCACCCACCAGAACCCCTCGGGGGGAAGGTCGCTGGCCCACCGTTCCACCGTCTCCTCAACCTCCTCGAGGTTCCTGAGCCAGACCGAAACCAGCCAGTGTACGCCCTCAATCTCGCCACGCAGGAAGGGGGGTGTTTGGGGTGGGGGTTGCATGGCTTAGGGTTTCCAGATAGGCACACTGGTGGGGTCTACCCCCCATTCCTTGGCCAGGTAGGTCTGGGCCAGCTTTTTGAGCACCCCCTCCTTCTCCAGCGCCTCTAGGATTCTGTCCACCTGGGCCCGGTTGGGGTTGCCCTTGGTGAAGAGGGCCCCGTAGTTCTCACCGGTCTGGAACTGCCCCACCACCACCAGCGCCCCGCCCGACTTGGCTGCTTCAGAGAGCACGATGGAGGTGTCTATGACGAAGGCGTCTATCTGCCCGGCCCGCAGCGCGGTGAAGCCCCCGGCCACATCGGGGAAGACCCGGGTCAGGTTCTGGGGGTGCTTGAGGGTTTCGCTTAGGAACTTGGCCGCGGTGGTGGCCTGCTGGACCCCAATCCGGGCGGTCTTCAGGCTGGCTGGGGAGCTGAACTTGCCCTTGTCGGCGGAGCGCACCAGGACGCCGATGTCTGAGGAGAAGTAGGGCCGAGAGAAGTCCACCACCCTCTTGCGGGCCTCGGTGATGGTGATCTGGGAGAGGGCGAAGTCAAAGTTGCGGGTCTGCCCTGCGATGAGGGCATCCCAGGCCACGTTTTGCACCACCAGCTTGTCCAAGCCGGCCCGGTGGGCGATATAGGCGGCCAGGCAGTACTCAAAGCCGTCCTTGATGGTGGCGGGGCTGTCGCCGTTCCAGAAGCCGGGGCCTGGCAGGTTGGTCTGTACCGTGAGCTGGCCCGCGATGGCCGGCCGGATGGGGAACTGCCCCTTAGGGCCGGTGACCTCGCAGTTGCCGATCTTGGTCTGGGCCATCCCCAGCGAGGCTAGGGCCAAAACGGCTAGGGTTCCAAGGCGTCTCATGCGAACCTCCCTTGTCCTCGTCGTGCTAACATTACAGAACCCCACCGCCCCTGTCAACGCGCCTCACGGAGGTCCTTTGCCCATCGGCTACAATGGGTGGGCTGTGCGGGAGCGGATTCGCAACTTTTCCATCATCGCCCACGTGGACCACGGGAAGTCCACCCTGGCCGACCGCATCCTCCAGGTGACCCGGGCGGTCTCGGAGCGGGAGATGCGGGACCAGTTTTTGGACTCTCTGGAGCTCGAGCGCGAGCGGGGCATCACCATCAAGGCCAGCGCAGTGCGGCTTTTCTACGAGAGCAAAGCCGGGGAGACCTATGTCTTTAACCTGATTGACACCCCCGGCCATGTGGACTTCGGCTACGAGGTGAGCCGGGCTTTGGCCGCGGTGGAGGGGGTGTTGCTGGTGGTGGACGCCTCGCAGGGGGTGGAGGCCCAGACCATCGCCAACTTCTACCTGGCCCTAGAACACGAGCACACCATCATTCCGGTAATCAACAAAATTGACCTGCCGGGGGCCCAGCCGCTGGAGGTAGCCCTCGAGGTGGAGGAGGTCCTGGGCATTCCGGCCGAGGAGTGCATCTTCGCCTCCGGAAAAACCGGGCAGGGGGTGGACGAGATTTTAGAGGCCATCGTGGCCCGCATCCCAGCCCCCAAAGGGGCTCCGGAAAACCCCACCCAGGCCCTCATCTTTGACTCCATCTACGACGCTTACCAGGGGGTCATCCCCTACGTGCGGGTGATGGACGGCCGCCTCCGTCCCGGCGACCTCATCCGGGTCTGGTCCACGGGCAAGGAGTTCACCGTGGACAAGGTGGGTGTCTTCCGGCCGGGGGTCCTCGAGCCGGTGGCCGAGCTGGGCCCCGGCGAGGTGGGCTGGCTCACCGCGGCCATCCGCGAGATTGGAGAGACCCAGGTGGGCGATACCATCACCCTGGCCCAGAACCCCTGCAGCGCTCCCTACCCGGGCTTCAAACCGGCCAAGCCGGTGGTGTTTGCCGGCCTCTACCCTACCGACACCCAGGACTACAACCGGCTGCGCGAGGCCCTGGAGAAGCTCAAGCTCAACGACGCCGCGCTTTTCTTTGAGCCCGAGACCTCGGAGGCCTTGGGGTTTGGTTTTCGCTGTGGGTTTTTGGGCCTTCTGCACGCCGAGATTGTGCAAGAGAGGCTCGAGCGGGAGTTCGGCCTCGAGCTCATCTCCACCGCTCCCAGCGTGGTCTACCGGGTTCGCCGTACTGATGGCGCGGAGGTGGAGATTCACAACCCCTCCGAGCTGCCCAGTCCGGACAAGGTAGAGGCCGTCTACGAGCCGTATGTGAAGCTTACCGTCTACACCCCTGAGGAGTACGTGGGCCCCATCATGCAGCTTCTGCAGGAGAAGCGGGGCCGTATGCGCACCATGAACTACGTGGGCAAGCGGGTGGAGCTGGTCTACGAGGTGCCCTTCGGGGAAATCCTCTACGACTTCCACGACCGCCTCAAGTCGCTGAGCCGGGGCTACGCCTCCATGGACTACGAGCAGATGGGCTACCAGGAGGGCGACTTGGTCAAGGTGAGCATCCTGGTCAACGAGGAGCCGGTGGACGCCCTGGCCTTCATCGCCCACAAGGAGAAGGCCTACAGCATCGCCCGGGAGATTGTGGACAAGCTCGCCGAGGTGATTCCCCGGCAGCAGTTTGCGGTGCCCATCCAGGCCGCTATTGGGGGCAAGATTATCGCCCGGGCTACTGTGAAGGCCCTGCGCAAGGACGTCCTGGCCAAGTGCTATGGGGGCGATGTGACCCGAAAGAAAAAGCTTTTGGAGAAGCAGAAGGAAGGGAAGAAGCGCCTCAAGGCTATCGGCAAGGTGGAGGTTCCCCAGGAGGCCTTTTTGGCGGTGCTCTCGGCGGGCCGGGACTGATCAGTCCGGCTCCTCTTCAGGGGCCCCCTCGAGCTCCTCTTGCTCCTGCGCCTCGGGGTAGAACCGACGCAGCCGCCCGCCAAAAAGCTGGACGATTCGCTGAAAACGAGCGTCCTCCAGCAAGCTGGCTTGGGCCTCGGGGGGGGGTGATGGGCTGGGGGCC
>NZ_QWKZ01000030.1 GCF_003574085.1 Meiothermus luteus
GCCCTCCTACACCAACCCCAGCCCCACCCCTACCCCAGCCCTGCTGGACGGCCTAGCCCAGCTCACCCTAGGGCTGCACACCTTTGCCCTTGCCCACACCATCGGCTTCGCAGGCGGCAGCGAGAGCCGTTTCCGGCTGGGCTACCTCTACAGCGCCGACCAGTTCCAGGCCGACCTGCTCTGGGGGTATCAGCAGGGTCTGCTGCGCAACCCTCGGCTCACCCTGCGGGCCGCGGTGCGGGAGCCCGACCTCTTCATCAACGAGGTTTCGGCGGAGTTCCACTTCCCAGAACCGGAAAACCCCCTCACCCCGGAGGAGGACACCCAGGCTTTCTTAAGGTTCTTGCGCTTCAATGGGGAGTGGGAGGTCTGGCCAGCCCCCCTGCGCCCGGAAGACCCCCCAGGGCTCTCGCTGCAGGGCTTTTTGAGCCTCGAGCGGCTCTCCGACACCAGCGGCCGTTTTAGGCTCACCCTTAGGGAGTTTGGCCCTACCTTTAGCTTTATGGGACAAGAGAAAACCCGCCTTTTCTACCGCATTGTCTGGAACGCCCCCGAGGGAGGACGGGAGTTCTTCCTGCCCAATCTGGAGGGCACCCTCCTCCGGCCCCGCTTTGAGCTGGTGGTGGACCGCTGTTGCTGGGCCTTCAAGGCCAGCATGGACACCTCCAAGCAGGAGATGCGCTTCTCCTTTGCCCTGGGGGGCAGCGCCGCCGAGTTTCTCTTCAACCAAAGCGGCATCACCCTGCCGGGCAACCTCCGGCTCCCCCTTCCCGGAGGCCGCTGATGGGGAAAAAACTCCTCCTCGTCTTCCTTGGCATGGTCTTGACGGCCTGCACCGGCAGCAGCGAGGAACCCATCCGGGCCCTTTTGGCGGTAGGGGTGGTCAACCAAAGCAGCCAGGCCTCGGAGGTTCGCTTCTACCTGAGCCGCACCCTCCAGCCCGGCGTCGGCGAAAGCCCCCGACTGGTCGGAAGCTGGCCCCTGGACGAGCCTTTGGTGGACTTCCTTTACCGCCGGAGCTTGGAAGGGGGCAACGACCAGCTCTGGGTGCTCACCTCCAACCGCCTGCGGCGCTACAACACCGGCCTGCTGCGCACCAGCAGCGTCGGCTCCCCTACCCTGGACGGCTTTGACCAGGCCCTTCCCAGCGGTTGCAGCCAGGGGTACCTGCGGGCCGGGCAGAGCCACCTGCTCCTGGTCTGTCCGCCCTCCGAGCCCAGCCGCCCTATTGGGAACTACCAGGCCTGGCGGATTCCCTACAACGCCACCGCCCTGCCTGACCCGATCGACTTCCTCGAGCCCAACCTGGTGCGCCTAGACGTCCCAGCCCGCCTTGCCCTAGGCCCGGGCGATCAGCTTCTCTACCTGACCCCCAGCCAGATGGGCCGCTACGACTTCGTCAACCCCTATCTGGAGCGCACCTTTGCCCGGAGCGGGGCCTTCCCCACCGACCTGATTTACACGAGCAACCTGGCGCTGGGCCTGCTTGACGACAACGACAGCACCACCACCGACACCACCCTTCTGGCCTGGAACCTGGAGGCCACCAGCGGACCCTCGTTCAACCCAAACAGCAACCTAGCCGCCCGGGACTTTGCCCGTGGGGCCCCGCCCATCTTCGTTCTGGGCACGGGGTTGGCCCGCTTTGACGGCGGCTTTCAGCTCGCCCCAGAAAGCGTTCTCTCCCGCAGCATTGCCTACCGCAGCGGCGTGGCGGCCCAAGACCAGTTCCTCTACCTAGCCCAGCAGAACGCCCCTACCCTCACGGTGATTGACCTAACCCTGAACTTCGCCAGCCTGACCAGCGCCGCCCTGCGCAGCAGCACAATTAGCGGCAACTTCCAGGAACGCCTGGTGGCTCTGGCCTTCATCCCCGTAGAAGAGTAGCCTAAGTTCATGCGAGTCCACCATATCGGAATTGCCGTGGAAGACCTGGAGCAGGCCGCAGCCCCCTACCTGCACCTGGGGTACCACCTGGAGGCCCAAGGGCGGGTAGAGCAGCAAGGGGTAGAGGTCTGGATGCTCAGGAGCGAGCAGAGCCGGCTCGAGCTGCTCAAGGCCACCCGCCCCGACTCTGCCGTTGCCCGGTTCATACAACGGCGCGGACCCGGCCTGCACCACATTGCCCTGGTCACCCCGGACCTGCAGGCTGAGCTGCGCCGGCTGGCCGAAGCCGGTGCCCCGCTTATTGACCCCCTTCCCCGGCCGGGCTTCGGGGGGCACCGGGTAGCCTTCATCCACCCCCGCTGGTCGGGGGTGCTGCTCGAGCTGGTCGAGGAAGTGGAAGCCCCTACTTAACCGGTGAGCGGCCGGGCCAGCGCAGGCGGCCCGCCCGGTGGGCCCGCCAGGCCGCGAGCAGCACCGCAAAACCCACCCCTGCCATCAGAATCAGGTAGATATACCTCTCCAGGTGGGGAATCCTGGAGCCCACGTAGTAGGCCAAGAGGGTAAGGCCCTGGGTCCAAAGGAGGCTGCCCAGGAGGCTTAACACAAAAAAACGCGGCCAGGGCATCCGCACCGTGCCGCAAAGGAAAGGCACCACCGCCCGGAAGACCGGCACATAAGGGCCAATCAGCAAGGAAGCCGGCCCAAAGCGGGCCATAAAGCGCCGGGTGCGCTCGAGGTCCTCAGGCTTGAGCCGGGCCCTGCGCAAAAGCGGCGGCCCCCACCGGCGCCCCAGGTAGTAGCCCAGGTTGTTGCCCAAGACCGAGCCCAGCAAAAGGGCCAACAGCGCCAAGGGCAACTGCATCTTCTTGGCTGCGGCCAGAAGCCCCACCGCGATCAAAAGCGAGTCTCCGGGTAGAAAAAATCCCACCAGAAGCCCAGTTTCAACGAATACCGTGGCGAAAATGCCCAGATACCCCACCGCCTCCACGTAGGCGCTCACGTCCATGGCCCCACCCTAAGGCAAAAAGCGCCCCAGGGCAACCCAGCCAGGGGCGTTGGAAAACCAGGACAAAGCGCCTACTTCCAGAGGTAGAGGAGCATCAAAACAGCCCCTAAAAGGGCGGTGTTCTTCATAAAGTTGACCATCTCGCCCATGCGCTGCATAGGCTCTTTCACCGCCCAGAAGTTGTGCATCCAGGGGGTCACGAAGAGCAAGAACACCACCAGCAGCCACAGGCCCAGCGACAGGTACCAACCTGTCAGGATGGAAAGCCCCCCGACCAGCAGCATCAACCCGGTCCCATAGACCGCCAGAGCCGGTGCGGGCACCCCCTTGCTGCTGGCGTAGGGAATCATCTGCTTGGCTTGGACAAAGTGATTGATACCGTTCAGAACGAAGAAACCACCCAGAAGGATTCTTCCGAGCCAGAAGAGAGCCTCCATAGTATCCCCCCTTCTCTAAAGGCGATGACCGCGAGGTTTGCTTTTATTATAAAGCGCTTTGCATTATCAAGCAATCCAGGGGCTCATCGTGGGGGAAATATCTGCAGTTCCAGCACCCGGCCCCGGGGGCTGCGGCTGGCCGCGTAGACCAGGCTCTCCCCAATCTCTGCCGGGTCCACCCAGGCCATGGGGTCGGCCTCGGGCATCTCCTTGCGGTTGGCCGGGGTATCCACCGCCCCCATGGGGTAGACCACCGCCACCCGGATGGCGGTTCCCCCCAGCTCCGCGTCCAGCGAGCGCAGGTAGGTGGCCACCGCAGCCTTGGCCGCCGCGTACAGCGCCACCCCTGGCCCCACCCCACTCCAGGCCGCCGCTGCGGCTATCCCGGCGATGAAGCCGTCTTTTTGCTCGAGGAGCTCTGGCAGAACCGCCCGCGTGGCGTAGAAGAGGGTGCGCACATTCAGGTCAAACATCCGGTCGTAAAGCCCGGGGTCGGTGTCCTTGACGGGCGCGTAGGCAAACCCCCCCACGGTGTGGATAAGGCCATCCACCCGGCCCATCTGGGCCTTGACCTGGCGCACCAGGTGCTCCGCATCGGGGTAGTGGGTGAGGTTGACCACAAAAGCCCGCCCCCCGTAGCGCTGGGCCCGCTCGAGGCTGGGCTGCTCATAGGCGTCGGCGAAGGCCAACCGGGCCCCGGCTCGAGCAAAGGACTCCGCGATGGCCCCGGCGACGGCCCCACCTCCCCCGGTGAGAATGTAGACTTTACCCTCCAGGCTATACATGTTTCAATTATCGGCCCGGCCAGAAAAAAGCGCCTGTCTTTAGGCTTACATTCGGTGCAGGGCCAGGGTAGGGTATCATCAAGCCTAGAGGAGGCCTATGGCGACCAAAAAGGTTGTGCTGCACCGCCTGAGCGGGCACCGCTTCTTAGGCATCAACGAGCAGGGCGATAAGGTAATGGTGGACGGCGACCAACCCGCTACCGGGATGCGCCCCATGGAGCTGCTGCTGGCCGCCCTGGCCGGCTGCACCGCCTACGACGTGGTGGACATCATGGAGAAAAAGCGCCAGCCGCTGGCCCGCTACCGGGTGGAGGTGGTGGGCGAACGGGCCGAGGAGCATCCCAGGCGCTACACCAGGATTGTGGTCACCCACTACGCCTCAGGGCCAGGCGTAACCCGCGAGGCCCTGGAGCGGGCTGTGGAGCTTTCCCACACCAAGTACTGCTCGGTTTCGGCCAGCCTCAACGCCCAGATTGAAACCCAGGTGGTGCTCGAGCCCTGGCAGGAGGAAAAAGTGGCTCAAGGGTAACCCACCCCGGGCCGGCCCGTGTGTAGACTTAGACCTTGGGCCTCCGAGGGCCCTTGGGTTCTGGTATGACGCACACCGAGTCCGAAATTCAAAACCGCTACCTGCCCGGCCTGCCCCAGGTGGCTCGGGCACTGTTGTTCGCCCGGGCCAGGGGCCCCCGGGTGCTGCTCTGCCCTCCCGAGCGGCTGCCCCTTTACGCCAGCATGTCGGGCTTAGGGCTTGGGGTTTACGTAAACCCCGGCCTGGAGGCCTACCAAGCGGCCCAGGTGGTGGTGATGGCCTACCCGGAGGCCCTGGCCCCCTTCCCTGAACGACCCGAGGAGTGGCGGCTGGTTCTGGAACCAGGCCGGCGCTACCTGCGCGACCAGCTCCTGGAGAACCTGGCCCGTATGGGCTACGCCCGGGGGGAAGACTTTGAGGTGTGGGGGGACCGGCTGGAGGTGGGCAGGCTGCGCTTGGAGTTCTTCGGCGACGAGCTGGAGGGAATTTGGCTCGAGGACCTTCCCCAGGCCCGCCATGTGCTCACCGCAAAGCCCGGCAAGGCAGAGGGATGGACCTCCCTAAAGATTCTCCACTTCCCAGGCACGGTCTTCCTGGACACCCCCTCGCTGGCCCCCGCCGAGCTGTGGCCCCTCATCGCCGGGCGAGCCCAGGTTAGCTTCGGCCTGGGCGGCCCCGAGCTTCCCCCCTTGCACCTGCCCATCCGCCCCCTGCCCCCCTACCGGGCCCGCGTCTCGCAGTTTGTAGAGGACCTACGCGGTTGGCTGGCGAAGGGGTACGCAGCGGTCTTTTTTTACCGCCACCAAAAGAGCCGGGGTTACCTGCTGCAAAAGCTCGAGGGGCTGCCCACCCGCAGCATGGCCACGCTTGAGCCCCGCCCGGGCATCCTTACCCTGGTCCCCGGCCCTTTTGAAGGGGCCTTCCTAGACGAGGAGAACCAGACCGTTTACCTAAGCGAGGCCCACCTCTACGCCTTCGGCGGAGGAGAGGTGCTGCGCAACCGGCGGGTGCTCAGCGGGGAGGAGGCCGATCCCGGGGCCCTCGCAGCCGGCGACTACCTAATCCACCCCGAGCACGGCATCGGCCAGTACCTGGGGTTGGAGACCCGGGAGGTGCTGGGGGTGCGGCGGGACTACCTGGTGCTGCGCTATGCAGGGGAGGCCCGCATGTACCTGCCCGTAGAGCAGCTCCCTCTTCTGAAGCGCCACCCCGGCACCACCGACGACCCACCGGCGCTTTCCTCCTTGGGCAAAGGAGAGTGGAAAAAACGGCGGGAAAAGGCGGCTAAGGATGCCGAAGAGCTGGCCCAGCGCCTCTTGGTGCTACATGCCAAGCGCGAGGCCACGCCGGGGCGTTCCTTCGGGCCGCTGGCGGAGTGGGACCCCTTGGTTGAGGAGAACTTTCCCTTTGAGCTAACCCCCGACCAGAAAAAGGCCCTCGAGGAGACCCTGCGCGACCTCGAGGCCCCCCGCCCTATGGACCGCCTGATCTCCGGCGATGTGGGCTTCGGCAAGACCGAGGTGGCCCTGCGGGCGGCTTTCCGGGTGGTGGGGCACGGGGCCCAAGTAGCCCTGCTGGTGCCCACCACCCTCCTGGCCGAGCAGCACCGAGCAACCTTCCAAAAGCGGCTGGCCGGCCTACCGGTGAGGGTGGCCGCCCTGTCGCGCTTCACCTCTGAGCGGGAGGAGCGAGAGATCCTTAGGGGGCTCGCTGAGGGCAGGGTAGACATCGTGATTGGAACCCACCGGCTGCTCTCCCCCGATGTGCGCTTCAAGGACCTGGGCCTTTTGGTGGTAGACGAAGAGCATCGCTTCGGCGTGGCCCAAAAGGAGCGCATCCGCGAGCTAAAGGAGGCCGTGGACACCCTCTACCTCTCAGCCACCCCCATCCCCCGCAGCCTCTACAGCGCCCTGGTGGGGCTACGCGACCTCAGCAGCATCCAGACCCCACCCCCAGGCCGCAAACCCATCCGCACCGTGCTGGCCCCTTACGACCCGGCCTTGGTCCGGCAGGGGATTATGGACGAGCTCGAGCGGGGCGGCAAAGCCTTCTATGTCCACGACCGGGTGGCCACCATCCTGGCCCGGCGCAGCTACCTGGAGGCCCTGGTCCCCGAGGCCCGGATTGGGGTGGTCCATGGCCAGATGACCGAGGCCGAGGTGGAGGAGACCATGCTGGCCTTTTCCGAAGGGGCCTTCGACGTGCTCCTGGCCACCACCATCATTGAAAGCGGGCTGGACATCCCCGAGGCCAACACCATCCTCATTGAAAGGGCCGACAAGCTGGGGCTGGCCGCCCTCTACCAGCTTCGGGGGCGGGTGGGTCGGCGTGATCAAGAAGCCTGGGCCTACCTCTTCCACCCGCTGCGGCTCACTGAAGGCGCCGAACGCCGCCTCTCGGCCATCGCCGACCTTTCCGACCTGGGCTCGGGCCACCTACTAGCTGAAAAGGACATGGAAATCCGGGGGGTAGGGAACCTGCTGGGCCCCGAGCAGCACGGTCACATCCGGGCGGTGAGTCTGGAAATTTACACCGAACTTCTGAGCGAGGCCATCCGCAAGCTCAAGGGCGAGAGCGTTGAACCCGAGCGGCACGTCACCCTTGACCTGCAGCTATCGGCCCGCCTGACCCCAGAGTACATTCCAAGCCCCGCTGCCCGCAGCCGTTACTACGGCCGCCTAGCCGAGTGCAAAAACCTGGCCCAGCTCTCCCGCCTGGCCAAGGAGCTAAAGGAGCGCTACGGCCCCGCCCCGCTGGAGGTGGAAAACTTCTTGGCCCTCACCCGGCTGCGCCTCCTGGCCGAAGCCCGGGGGGTAGTCTCCATCACCGAGGACCTGATGTACCTGCAGATCGCCTTTGCCCAGCCCGGCATAGACTACGACGCCAAAGCTCTGCGCAACCTGCCCTTCCGGGCAGAAACCACCCAGTACCCGCCGGGGTTCCGCATCCATAAAAAGGGGCTGCGGCCTGAAGAGTACCTTCAGGCCATCAGCGAAGTGCTCTACCTGGTGGGGTGAGGCCTCCAGGCGGTCCCTATTCGGCCTTCAGGGCTTGCTCGAGGCTCGCCTCTAGAATCTCCAGCCCCCTCTCCACCTCTTCTTCGGAGACCACCAAAGGCACCAGACAGCGTATCACGTTAGCGTGCATCCCGGCCTTGAACAGGAGCAGCCCCCTCTCGCGGGCCGCCTCCAGCAAACGGTGGGTAAGCTGGGGGTCGGGGCTTTTGGAGGCCGGGTCCTTGACCAGTTCCATAGCGATCATGGGCCCCAACCCCCGCACATCCCCCACTACCTGGGGAAAGTTGGCCTGAATCCTGCGAAAGCCCTGGTGCAGCAGTTCCCCGAGTCTTTGGGCCTTTTCCAACAGGTTTTCCTGCTCAAACACCTCCAGCACCGCCAGCGCGGCAGCACAGGCCAGCGGGTTGCCCCCAAAGGTACTGCCCAAACCGCCTAGGGTTGGTGCGTCCATAATCTCAGCCTTGCCGAGTACCCCTCCGATGGGCAGACCCCCGCCGATGCTCTTGGCAAAGCAAATTAGATCGGGCTCCACCCCAGCGTGCTCAATGGCCCAAAACTTACCGGTGCGGCCGATGCCGGTCTGGACCTCATCGTCTATGAAAACAATCCCGTGCTTCTGGGTGAGGCTCCGCAGGGCCTTTAGAAAAGGCTTGGGCGCTGGCACAAACCCTCCCTCGCCGAGCTGGGGCTCGATGATGATGGCCGCCACCCGTTCGGGCTGAATCTGGGTCTCAAACACCTCGTGAAGCCCATCCAAGGCCTTGCGGGTGTCAACGCCCCGGTACTCGTCCGGGTAAGGGGCGTGGTAGACCTCTGGTGCGAAAGGGCCGAAGTTCTGCCGGTAGGGGGCGGCCTTTCCAGTAAGGGTCATGCCCAACAGGGTGCGCCCGTGGAAGCTCCCCCGGAAGGCAATTACCCCCGGGCGGTTGGTGTAGGCTCGAGCGATTTTTATCGCGTTCTCAGTGGCCTCTACCCCCGTGTTCAGGAAAAAGGCCTTCTTGTCTCCGGGTATAGGAGCGGTAGCGCACAAGCGCTCGGCCAGCTCCACATAAGGCTCGTAGGCCACCGCGGGAAAGCAGGTGTGCATGTAAAGCCGTAGCTGCTTCTCCACCGCCGCCACCACCTTGGGGTGGTTGTGGCCCACGTTCTGAACCCCTATCCCGCCGAACCAGTCCAGGTACTCCTTGCCGTCCACATCCCAGACCTTTCCCCCCTGGGCTCGAGCCACCGCAATCGGGTGTACCTGCGAAACCCCGCGGGGGACTATCTTGTTCCGGCGTTCCATAAGGGCTTGGTTTTTGGATGGGGCTTGGGTCATGGCTTCCTCCGAATGCCTAGCCCTGAGTCTAAACCCCTCGGGCAGGCTTGTGTACCCCCAAAAAAAGAGGCCCCTCACCCACAGGGTGAGGGGCCTCACGAAAAGCTCACTGGGCTTTTTCCTTCTTGTCCTCCTCTAGGGCGAGCTGGCTCAGCAGGTCTCCGAAGACATCGCCCAGCTTCACGTTGGTAGTGGATGGTGCCACCACGCTGGGGTCGTAGTTGGTGTAAGCAGCGGCCACCCCATAGTCCAGGTCACGCTCGCGGGCGCGCCCCTCGCGAGGAGCCCCCTTGCTCTTGCGCTTGGCCCCCTTGCCCTCGCGCCGCTTCCGCCCTTCGCCCTCCTCGTCGGAGGAAAGGGCCTGCACCGGCGGAGGGAGCAAACGCTTGCGGGAGAGGCTGATGCGCTGCTCCACGGGGTCAATCTGGAGGATGGCCGCTTCAAGCTCGTCGCCTTTTTTGAACAGCTCGGAGGGCTTCTCCACCCGCTCGTGGGCCAGCTCGGAAATGTGGATAAGCCCCTCGATACCCGGCTCAATCTCTACAAAAACCCCAAAGTCGGTGATCCCGGTAACCTTTCCTTTGACGGGAGTGCCCGGTGGGTAGCGGTCAGGCAGGCTCCTCCAGGGATCGGGCTGGGTCTGCTTCAAGCCCAGCGAGAGCCGCCGCTCGGCGGGGTCAATCCGCAGCACCTGGGCCTCAACCACCTGCCCCTCCTGCAACACCTCGCTGGGGTGCTTGGGCCGCTTGGTCCAGGAGAGCTCGGAGATGTGAATCAGCCCCTCAAGCCCCGGCTCAACCTCCACAAAGGCCCCAAACTGGGTTAGCCCCACCACCTTGCCGGTCACCCGGGAGCCGATGGGGTAGCGCTCGGCCACGGTGAGCCAAGGGTCCTCACTGAGGGCCTTCATAGAGAGGTTGACCCGCTCCCGCTCGGTGTCCACCGAGAGCACCTTGGCCCTTACGGTCTGCCCCTTCTGCACCACCTCACGGGGATGGCTGAAACGGCCCCAAGTGATCTCGCTGCGGTGCACCAGGCCGTCTACCCCGCCCAGCGCCACGAAGACGCCGAAGTCGGTCACCTCAACCACCTGGCCCTCTACGATGTCCCCTTCCTTGAGGCTGGAGAGCACCCGGGCTCGAGCCGCCTTCAGCTCGCTCTCCAGCACCACCCGCCGGGAAAGGATAACCCGGCCCTTCTTGCGGTTGAGCTCAATGATTTTTACCGGAAAGCTCTGGCCTACGTACTCGTCGAGCTCCGGGGCACGCTTGAGGTCCACCTGGCTAGCCGGGAGGAAGGCGCGGATGCCCTCGAGGGTCGCGACCAGACCGCCTTTGACCTTCTCCTTGACCTGGACCACCACCGGCTCGCCCCGCTCGTAGAGGGCCTGAATCTTGACCCAGCTCTGGTCGGCCTCCGCCCGCTTTTTGGAAAGCACAATCTGGCCGTTCTCCAGGTCGGCCCGCACCACATAGGCGGTTACCGTGTCGCCAGGCTTGAGGAGGTTTTTGAGCTCCTCCTCGCTCAGGTTCTCCTCAGTAAGCTGATTGAGGGGGATGATGGCCTCGGTGCGCGTGCCGATGTCTACCATCACGCCATCGTTGGTCACGAAGACCACCGTTCCGGTGACAATCTGGCCGCGCTGGACGGTCTTCTCGAGCCGGGCCTCTGCATCTTGCAGGGCCTGTTCCATGCTAAAAACCTGGGGCTCGTTTCCAGTTTCCACTGGGGTCTGGGTTGCTTGCTCTTCCATTCGCCTGCTTCCTCTCCGCTGACCTTTACCTGCGCAGAACCCCCGCCCAGAGGGTCTGGGTTAGCTTTCGGGCGATCTTATGCGCAGGCGGGCTGTCTCAAGCTAGGTTGAGACATACCTGCTAGTTATAGCATAGGTCGGCGCATTTGTCCAACGCAACAGCCCTCTGCCGGCCCGGCATCTAAAAAATCGCTGAACTCTCAGGTTAATACGGGCTAAAACCGCTCTCATCCCCATTAGGAGGCCTGCCCTACGCTAGGGGTGGAGGTAGGCAATGAAACAAGCCCTTCTCACCACGCTAGGCCTGCTTGCGGGCGCCGCCTTGGCTGCGCCAGAGCTGAGCCCCCAGCAAATCATCATCAACCCGGTGCCCACCGACCTGCAGGTGCGGGTCTGGGTAAACAAAGACCCAGCCAAGACCGGTAACCCCGTCTACCAGATTGGTGAGCGCATCCAGGTTTCGGTTCAGGTAAACCAGGACGCCCACGTCTATATCTTCAGCGTGAGGTCCACCGGAGAAGTAAGTCTAATCCTACCCAACCCCCTTGACCAAAACAATTTCCTCCGGGCGGGCGAGATCCGCACCTACCCCCCAAGCAGCGGGGCCCGCTACACCCTCGAGGTAACCGGCCCGGAAGGGCAGGACCGGGTGCTGGCCGTGGCCAGCCGCCAGCCCCTCTCCTTAGCCCAGATCGCCGACATCCAAAGCGGCCGCGTAAACCTGCGGGGAGCCGACAACCTGGCGCGAGCCCTCTCCATCGTGGTCAGCCCGCTGCCCGAGCAAGATTGGGTGAGCGACACAGCCTTCTTCATCGTGGGGCGAGCCCCGGTAAGCCCCACTCCACCCGTTCAACCGGCCACCGGCACCCTGAGCGTGGGTTCCGTCCCAGCCGGAGCCCAGGTGCTGGTAGAGGGCCGGCTGGTGGGCCAAACCCCCCTGAGCCTAGCCCTGCGGCCGGGCCGGGTGGAGGTGGAGCTGCGGCTCTCGGGCCACCAAAGCTTCCGCACCTCGGTGCAAATTCGCCCCGGCGAGACCACCAGCCTGAACGCCAACCTAGTTCCAGTGGTGCAAAACGGCCTGCTGCAGGTGGGCTCCAACCCCCAAGGGGCCCAGGTGCTGCTGAACGGACGGCCGGTGGGCTACACACCGCTCAACCTGAGCCTAGCCCCGGGCTCGTATGAGCTCGAGCTGCGCCTTACGGGCTACCAACCCTTCCGGACTGCGCTCAGGGTGGGCAGCGGCCAGACCCTTCCCGTCAACGCCAATCTACAGCCCCTGCGGGGCTCCTTGGAAATCTACACCAACACAGAGGCCCGCATCTTTCTAGACGGGCGAGAGGCGGGGCAGAGCCGCGGGGGCTTTTTGCGGCTGGACGAGCTCGAGCCCAGCACCTTCCAACTCGTGGCCCTCGCTCCTGGCTTCCGCGCCGAGGTGCGGGAGGTACGGGTAGAGGCCGGTCGGACCCTCCAGGTCAGGCTCAACCTAAACCGCATCCGCTAAACCCACCAAACCCCGAAGAGGCCGCGGCTTGAGCCGCGGCCTTTCTGCTTGACCCAAGGGCGATGGAGGCGTAACATAAAGGGCTAATGCCTTTCGCATAGGTCAGAGATGAACCCAAGCTACCTACCAAGCATCAACCTCTCCCGGCTGCTGCGGGAAGGCGGCGGCCTTCAGGCCCACGGCGAGCTTCTGGGGGCTGTGCCTCTGGAGGGCGGCGAGATACCCCTACACACCCCGGCCAAGTGGAGGGTGAGCGTAACCCGCTTGGAGGGTGAGGGGGGGCAGGAGTTCTGGCTTTCAGGAGAGATCGCCGGGTACGCGGTCATGGAGTGCCGCCGCTGCCTAAGCCCCACCCCGGTACCCGTTCGGGCGCACTTTCAGACCATGCTGCGCTACACGCCGGGGCTTGCCCAGCCTCTTCTGGTTGAGGAAGAGGAAGAGGTCCTGCTCTTTGGCCACCCTAGCCTGGATCTAAGCCTCATCCTCGGCGAAGCCTTTGCCCTCGAGCTGCCCTACACCGCCCTTTGCAGGGAAGACTGCAAAGGGCTCTGCCCGGTCTGCGGGGCCAACCGCAATGAGGTGAACTGCGGACACGAGGAAAAGCCCCGTACCCGGTTGGCCGAGGCCCTCTCCCGCCTCTTGGAAAGCTAGCTCAGCCCCCTGTAGGTTAGGGCCATGCGGTCCGTACCCCTGAACCCCTGGCTGCAGCACCTGCGCCAGCACCTACCCATCGCCCGCGCTGGACAAGACCCTGAGGGGGTGCACCAGGTACGGGTAGCGGGTCGGCGGCTTCGGGTCTGGCTTCGCCTGGCCGGGATGCGGACCCTAGACGACGACCTGGCCTGGCTGGTGCGTTCTGCTGGAGAGGTGCGGGACCTCGAGGTGCTGCTCCAGACGGAGTTTCCCCAGGCTTTCCGGGAGTGGGCCCAAAGCAGGCTGAACACCGCCAGAGAAAAGCTCCTTCCGGTGTTGGAATCAAAACGGCTGGAAGGCCTCTTGCAGGCCTTATCCCTCCTCCCCCCGTTGGGCATAGCCGACGCCGAACCCAGGCTAGGCCGCTTTTTCGCCCAAGTAGAGCGCCGCGCAGCCCTATGGTCCCAGGAAGAGCGCTTTGATGTCCTTCACGCCCTCCGGCGGGCCCTGCGCCGCTTGCGGTACGCCTTGGAGTGGCTGGGGCAGGAAAGCCGAGCCGTCAAGTCGCTCCAGGAGAGTTTTGGACAGGTAGGCGACCTGCACCTCACCCTGGTCTACCTCCGGCAGTTCGCAAGCCAAGGAGGCCACCTTCCCAGCGGCTACCTGCGGAAAAAGGAGATGGACCTAGCCAAAGCCCTCCAGGAGGCCAAAAGCCACTGGAGGAAGGGCATAGGAGAGCTTAGGAGCTAGGCAAGGCCCCGCCCAGGCAATAGGCTGTGCACGATGAGTGCGTACACTTGTGTCTACCGAGGTGGTCTTCTGGAGAACCGCCACCGGGTTTTCATCGCGGTGGTGGGGCCCCAAGGGCACCTGCTGGCCCACAGCGGCCCCCCCGAGTGGACAGCCCCCCTGCGCTCCACAGCCAAACCCTTCCAGGCCCTGGCCCTTTACCTAAGCGGGGCTGTGCAGCGTTTTGGCCTCACCCCCGCCGAAATCGCCCTGAGCTGCGCCTCCCACGACGGCACGCCCGCACATGTGGCCCTGGCCGCGCAGTACCTGAAGAAAATTGGGCTGGGCCCTGAGCACCTGGCCTGTGGAGTTCACCTCCCCTTCGACCCCGAGGCCCGCCGGGCCCTCCAGCGCTCGGGTGAAGCGGCCAGCCCGCTCCACAACAACTGTTCGGGAAAACACGCCGGCATGTTGGCCACGGCCCTGGCCCTGGGGGTCTCTCCCCACGGCTACGAAAAGCCAGAACACCCGGTCCAACAGCTCATCCTTCAAACCCTACGGGAGCTTTCCGGACACCCCCAGATTCCGCACGCGGTGGACGGGTGCAGCGTGCCTACCTTCGCCCTGCCTTTGGCCTCCGCAGCCCGCATGTTCGCCCTGCTGGCCCAGCCCGAAGCCGCACCCCCGCGGTACCGGGAAGGGCTAGAAGGCGTGTTTGCCGCCATGCGACAGCACCCAGAGTGGGTGGCCGGACCCCGCAGCATTGACACTGTGCTGATGCAAAAGGTGCCTGGTCTGGTGGCCAAGCGCGGGGCCGACGGCTACTACGGGATGGCCCTACGCAGCAGCCGCTGGGGGCCCATCGGGGTTGCCCTTAAGGTGGAAAGCGGCTCCAACGAGGCGCGGGAGCCGATGGTGGTGCGGCTGTTGGAAGAGCTGGGGGCGCTCTCCCCCGAAGAGGCGCTTCCCTGGCGCAGGCCGGCGCTCAAGAATGTGCGCGGCCTCGAGGTGGGGCACCTCGAGGCCCAGCTCGAGCTGCACTGGACGGGCCAGCCCGCCTAGCCCTGAACAATCCGCCGGGTGGGGTAGGGAATTGGGATGCTCTCGGCATCCAGGCGCAGTTTGATGCGCCGACGGAACTCCCGCCCCACCGCCCACTGCTCTTTGGGCTTGGTGGTGAACATCACCCGGATGACCACCCCCGAGTCGGCGAGCTGCTGAACCCCCAGCATCTCCGGGGGCTGGTCGGTAAACTTGGGCCGCCAGTCGGGGTCGTGGTAGAAGGCCAGCGCCTCCTCCCGCACCACCTCCAAAGCCCTATCTACTGGCGCCTCGTAGGCCACCGAAACGTCCACCACCGCCCGGGCCCAGTCGCGGCTCATCACCGTAACCTGCTGGATGGTGGAGTTGGGGATGAAGTGTACCCGGCCCTCGAGGTCGCGCAGCACCGTGAGGCGCAGATTAAAGCGCTCCACCGCACCGGCGAACTGCCCCACAGTAATCACATCCCCCACCCCGTACTGGTCCTCCAACAGGATGAAAAAGCCGTTTATGACATCCCGGATCAGGTTCTGTGCGGCCAAGGAGATACCAAGCCCCACCACACCCGCCCCGGCCAGGAGCGCGGTCACGTTCAGACCCAGGTTGGAAAGCAACAGGAGGCCCCCCAGGACCACGATTAGAACCTGCAGCACCGACTCGAGCACGCTCTTGAGGGTCTGGGCCCGCACCTGCTCGCGGGTAAACTCACCCGAGCCTACCGGCACGCGCTGCAATAGGCGCGGCACCAGGCGCAAGGCCAAGGAGGTAACCCCTAGGATAAGCAGGACAGCTAAGCCCCGCTCACCCAGCCAACCGAACAGGGTCCTCCCCCAGGCCCTAAAAGGCTCCAAGGAGAGCTGCCAGACATGGCTCAAAAGCGAGAGCACGGCCAGGCCCACCAACACCCACCAAAGCCCCCCCAGCAACCGCCAGTAGCGGTCGTCGCGGGTATCTGGCGTAAAGCGGGCCAGCCAACCGAAAAACCTCGCCCCTCCCCGGGCCACCCAAAACCCCACGACGAGAAGGGCTGCACTGACCAGCAAACGAAGCCAAAGTCCCGTCTCCTCCATCACACAACCTCTAATCCAGTCTGCCGACCCCCAAGGGGGCTCAGCGCACCTCCTCCAACCGGGCAATGCCCTCCCGAACCCGCTCCACCAAACCCGCCTGAATGCTCGCCTCGGCTTTGCGCAAAGCGCTCAAAACCGCCCGCCCATCGGCTGAACCGTGCCCAATAAAAACCGCACCCTCCACCCCCAAGAGGGGCATGGCCCCATACTCAGCCGGGTCCATCCGCTCCCGCAAGCGCTGCAAAGCGGGGCGCACCAGCAAGGCCCCCAGCCGGGTTAGCCAGGGGCCTTCAGCCAGGGCCTGGCGTATCCACCCGAAGAGGGTGCGGGCCTCGCCCTCCGAGAGCTTGAGCACCACATTGCCGGTGTAGCCATCGGTGACCACAATATCGGTGGTGCCCTTGAAGATGTCCCGCCCCTCCACATTGCCATAGAAGTTGATTCCAGCGGCGCTTTTTAGCAGGGGAAAGGCGCGCAGGGTCAGGTCGTTGCCTTTCTCCTCTTCCTCTCCAATAGAGAGAAGCCCCACGCTGGGGTTCTCCACCCCTTGGGCCCTGGCATAGGCGGTGGCCATGGCCGCGAACTGCACCAGCCACTCAGGGCGACAGTCCACATTGGCCCCCCCGTCGGCCAGGTAGGTGCGGCCCCTCTCGCTGGGCAGCTCAATGAGCAGGGTGGGGCGGTCCACGCCGGGGATTCGCCCCAGGTTAAAGAGGGCCGAGGCCAGGGTGGCCCCAGTGTGCCCCATAGAGACCACCGCCGAGGCCTCACCCCTTCTGAGCAGCTCCATGCAAACGTTGATGGAAGCCCGGCGCTTCTTGCGCACATCGGTGGCGTGGTCCTGCATGGTGATGTGCTCCGGTGCTTCCACCACCGGCAGGTGCCCCCCTTGGGCCGCCAGCTCCCGCTGGAGCCTCTCAGTGGGCCCTACCAGGACCACCGGAATCCCCTGCTTTTGGGCCAACAGAGCGCCTTCCACGGTCACCTTGGGAGCGTGGTCCCCCCCCATCGCGTCTAGGGCAATCGGCTTCATAGGATACAGCCTAAACCCTACCAGGCCACCGGCATGGCCTTATGCCCTCGGATTACGAAGCCCCCCGTGTACTCCACCCGGTCGGTGGCCAGGTGGATGTTGGGAAGCCTTTTGAAGAGGATGCGGAAGGAGGTCTGCAGCTCGAGCCTGGCCAGGGGTGCACCTATGCAGTAGTGAATGCCCAGCCCAAAGGTCAGGTGCGGGTTCTCTGGGCGGGTTAGCCAGAGCTTGTCGGGGAGGGCAAATTTGCGGGGGTCGCGGTTGCCCGAGGCGTACATCAAGGCCACCTCCTGCCCCCGCTTGAGAGGAATCCCCTTGTACTCAAGGTCCTCCAGCACCCACCGCTCAAACATCGGCAAGGGGGTGTCGTAGCGGAGGAGCTCCTCCACCGCCAGCTTGAAGAACTCGAGCTGGCCCCTAGCCGCGGCCTCCTTGACCTGCTCCAAGGCCTCCGGGTTGCGGGAAAGGGCCAAAAACCCCGCGGTCGTGCCGTTGACGGTGGCCTCATGACCGGCGTTCAGCAGCAGGATACAGTTGGCCACCAGCTCATCCGGGGTAAGGCGGTCCCCTTGCTCCTCCACCTCCACCAAGGCCGATATCAGGTCGTCCTTGGGCCTCCTCCGCCGCTCCTCGGCCAAGGCCCGGATGTAAGCGGAGAACTCCACCACCGCCTGGTTGGCCTCGCGGGCCTGCTCCTCGGTGTAGCCCAACTCGTAGAGCTTCACAATCTTGGCCGACCAGGGGCGCAAGAGGTGCCGGTCCTCCTCCGGGACCCCTAAGAGCTCGGCGATCACCGTGACCGGGAGGGGTTCGGCGTAGTCCTTGAGCAGGTCCATCCGCCCTTGATCCTCGGCGCGGTCAATGAGGCCATGCACAAGACGCTCAATCCTCCCCCGCAGCCCCTCCACCCGGGCGGGGGTAAAAGCCTTCAACATGAGGCCCTTGAGCCGGGTGTGCTTGGGCGGCTCGTTGTCCAGCATGTGGTTTTCCTGGAAGTGGTCAAAGTCCTTGGTCAGGGGGTTGGGGGGAGGCCAGCCCAGCTCGTCTCGGGAGAGGATGTGGGTGATGGAACGCCCCAACCGCTTGTCCCGCAGCAGGGTGGCAATGTCTTCGTAGCGCAGAAAGAAAATCTTTTTCCAAACCGGGTCAAAGAAAACCGGCAGGCGCTCCCTAAGCTCGGCCAGCTTCGGGTAGGGGTCGTAGACGAAGGCTGGGTCGTTGATGTTGAGGTGATAGGTTTCCACGGAGAAGAGAATAACTCCTCACCCACAGCGGTGAGGAGAAGGCCGCGGTGAGGCTATGCGCTCACCGGAACGTGTTTGTTGAGCCGGGCCACAAAGTTGCTCTTAGGGGCCGCGCCCACCATAACCTCCACCGGCTGGCCGTCTTTGAAGAGAATGATGGTGGGGATGCTCATCACCCGGTACCTCATGGCCACCTGGGGGTTCTGGTCCACGTCCAGCTTGGCCACGGTCACCTTGCCCTCGTACTCCTTGGCCAGTTCTTCCATCACCGGGGCCACCATCCGGCAAGGACCGCACCACTCGGCCCAGAAGTCCACCAGCACGAACTGGTTCTCCTTGAGGACAGCGTCAAAATTGGCATCGGTCACTTCAATGGGTTTCGCCATGTCTGTTACCTCACCGGGCCCAAAGACCCACTAGGCTTCCACTTTAGCACCCGCAGCGGTATCTAAGGAAACCCGGTACACTTTTTATAGTGGAGCTGCTCGAAACCCCCGAGTACCAGGAGGCCATCGCCTTCTGGAAAGAAGGCCGCTTTTGGGAGGTACACGAGGCGCTAGAACCCCTCTGGCGCAGACTCAGCGGGCCGGAGCGGGAGCTGACCCAGGGAATCATTCTGCTGGCCGCCGCCCTGCACAAGGCCCGCACCCACCCCCAGGGAGGCTGGCGCAACTACCAGAAGGCCCTGGCCCACCTAGAGGCCCTGCCCAGCGTCTGGGCGGGGGTTCAGATTGGCCACCTGGTGGAAGAGGTACGGCGGGCCCTGCAGACCGGTCTAGCGTACCGGCCGCGGTTCCCTAGCTGAATGGGCTACCCCTCCAGCCAGGCCACTGCCCAGACCACCCCATCGCACAGCTCGAGCCGGATGGCCCGCAGGTCGGTAGGCGCAGGCCCTTGCAGCAGGCTGCCGTCGGGCCGGAAGCGGCTCCCATGGCAGCCGCACTCTATGAGACCCCGCTGGTCTGGAAGGGGCACCGTGCAGCCCGCATGGGGGCAGGTGCGGCTATAGGCCACCAGATAGACCCCCCCCAAGCGCTGCACCCGGGGGCTGGGCGCCTCCGGCGGGGCCACCCGCAGCAAAAAGGCCCGCTCCCCGGCAAAGCTGAACCCGGCCTCGGCCCCCACCTGGGCCAGCCGATCAAGCTCCACCACCCGCACCGGGCGCGGCTGGGCCCGGGCGGGCGCCCCCACCGCCAGACCGATGGCCCCGGCGAGCAAGGCCTTGTGCGCATCTCTCCGGTTCATTCCGGCCTCCTAAAAAGCGAGTGGGGGAGCCTCCCCCACCCCAAGTACGCTTACCCGTTTCCCCTTTGTCACCCCCACGAACCCTGCCCCAGACGAGGCGGAACCGGCTTAGGCCAGCACGTCCTCTGGGTGCAGGATGGGGACCTCGGCGCGGGACTTGAGCACCTCCAAGGCCTCCTGTTCGCTCATCACCGGGTTCTGGAAGCGGATGCCCAGGGCCCGGGTCATCAGGGTGAAGTTGTAGGTGTTGTCGATCAGGCCAATCCGGACCGCCCCCACCCCGCGCCCGTAGACCCCGAAGAGGGTGGGGCTGGCAGTGTGCTGGCCGGAGTTCCAGCCAATGTTGGGCAGGTCGGGCTTGCTGGCGTTGGTCTGGCGCATCACCCAGGAGAGGGTGTTGGCCGGCTGCACCCCGTAGCGCACCCCGTCGGGCAGATAGACCCGCTTGGTGATGGCATCGACCACCGCCTGGGCCTGCTCGGGCTTGAGGGCCACGCCCTTGACGCTACGGAAGAGCTCGGTCACCTGCTCGGGGCTAGGGTTGTTGCCGAGTCGGCCCAGCATGAACTCAAAGGTACCCTTCTGGGCCTCGAGCTGAAGCACCCCGGCGCTGCTCTCCCGGTAGGAAGACCCTGCACCGTAAAGCGCTGGGGCCCCACAAACGTGGTCCGAGCCGATGACGAGGAGGGTGTCGGGGTTCTGGTCCACAAAGTTCATCACCACCTCCAAAGCCTCGTCGGCGGCCAGGATTTCCCACAGGCTGCCCGCGGGGTCGTTGAGGTGGTTGGCGTGGTCGATGCGGGCCGCCTCCACCTGGAGCACAAAACCCTTGGTATGGGCCGCCAGCCGCGGCAGGGCGGCGCGGGTCATCTCGGCCAGGCTGGGCACGTTTACGCCTTGGAAACGACGGTCGGCCTCGTAGGGCACGTGGCTGCTGCTAAAAACACCCAGCAGCTTGGAGGCGTTGGAGGCCTGCAGCTCGGCCAGGGTCCTGACCACCCCATAGCCCTTGGCGGCGAACTCGGCGTACAAGTCCTTTTTATCGCGGCGCACCGCCGGGTCAAAGAAGCGCTGGCCGCCCCCCAGGTACACCTCGGCCCCGAACTCCAGGTACTGCTGAGCAATCTCCTCTTCGGCGTTGCGGTCGGGGTTGGAAACCAGGAAGGCTGCTGGGGTGGCGTGGGTCACGGTGGCGGTGGTCACCACCCCCACCGCCTTGCCCTGCTGCTTGGCCAGGGCGAAGATGGGGCTCAGTTTGCGCCCGTCAATGTGGATGGCCAGGCCCCCATTGACGGTCTTGACCCCGGTGCTCCAGGCATTGGCGGCCGCGCTGGACTCGGTGACGAAGCTGGTCAGGCTGTTGGTGTTCTGCAGGCCGCTCACCCCGGTAGCCAGGAAGCGCTCTAGGGCCAGCGGCCTGCCCAGCACCCGCCTCGAGTAAAACTGGGCGATGGCGTAGTCCTCCCAGCCCATCCCGTCGTAGGCGAAGAAGATCAGGTTGCGGGTCCGGACCAGGATGCCCGGCTGGTTGGCTTGGGCACTTTGGGCCTGGGCGGAGAGGGCAGCCAGGCTTCCAGCGGCCAGCCCGGCTTTGATGAGGTCTCTGCGTTTCATGTTTTTCACCTCCGAGTCCTATCTTCGGTGGTGCCTGTCAAGCCAGGGTCAGAAAACCCTTTAGGGCTCCAAAACATCCAGGAGGCCCACGCAGGCCTTGCTGTCCACCTCCCAGAAGGCCACCGAGCCCCCGAAGGGAAGCAGACGCTCCGGAAAAAGGGGGCCTTGTTCCCCAAACAGACAGAGGTGGCCGGGAAGATGGGCAAGGACGACCCCCTCTGAACAAGGGCGCAGGCAGAGGCGATGCAGGTGCGCGTCCAACGTGACCAAACCAAGGTCGGCCTCCTCCATCAGCAAAAAGCGCTTTCGGCGCCGCTCGGGGAGCGCGCCCAGATAGCAAAGGAAGGCCGAAGGCTCCGGAACCCCCTCAAATGCCATGAAGACCAGTTCCCCCAGGCGCTCCCCGTCATACCTCAGCCGAACCGGTAGCCCAAAGGGAATGCGGCCAGGAAGGGTTTGCCCCGCGGTGTCCTCGAGCGTAAGGGCCTCGGGTAGGGCCAGAACCCGCAGCCCCCCCTTGCTCAGCGCCAAGACCAGCCCCGTCAGCGCCGGCAGGTTGAGCCTGACCCCCAGGTCGAAGGGCTCCAACCCCCCCAGGTCAAAGCCGATGAGGTGCCCCTCCAGCAGGCACCAGGCCTTGCCCCAAAGGGCAGGGCTGGCCTGCCTCGGCCGAACGACCACCAGGTTGGTGAGCAGCCCGCCGGGGCCCCTAAGCCAGGCCACCTGCCCAAACGGCAGGGTGGCCCCCACCTCGAGCGCCCCCAAGGCCCAAAGCGAAAAGCCCTCTGGAATCTGTTGGAGCTGGGCCCCTTCTAGGGTGCCCAGCAGCAAGAGCCCCCGAAAGAGGGGCTGGTCCCAAAAAGCCCCTAGGTCAACAAGCTGCCCCTCACCGAGGCAAAGCGGCCGGGGCACCTGCAAAAGGGGCAAGCCCTCCTTCCTCCCGGCTGGGGGCGGGCTTTCTGGAGCAACCCAGCACCTCAGGCGGGCCAACCACCCCTGGGACCCCTGGCCATCAGGGCGACCTAGGCCCCCCTTAGCCCTGGGCAGGCCCGCCCATCCAGCCAGCCACTTCATAACCCCACCCTCTAGCATACGGCCCCGGCCACCTCTAGCCCGCAAGGCAACCAAGGAAGGCTTTGCGAAAGGTAAAATCCCTCTCACGCGCACTTCACCGGGCTCGCATATGGTTGGCAGCATGAGGCGATTCCTGCCCTTCGTGATTCTGCTGGGCCTGGCCTGCGCTGCTCCCCTCGAGGAGGTTGAGGTACGGGGCGCCGATGCGGTGCTCGCCGCCTTGGTACGCATCGCCCTACCCTTCGGGGTGGGCGACGAGCCTGGGGACCTCGAGCAGGCCCGGGCCGCAGTCCTTGACACCGGCTACTTCCGCGACGTGCGGCTGCGGCTGGAAGGCAGCAAGCTGGTGGTAGAGGTGCTCCCCAACCCCAACCTGACCAAAGTGAGCGTCACATCCCGGGCCTTCCCCGAAGCCGAGGTGCTGCGCTACCTAGAAACCGAGCACGCCATCGGGGTCGGCTCCGTTTTCAACCCCAAAAAGGCCACCGAGGCGGCCCAGGCCCTAGCCCGCATCTACCGCAACGAGGGCTTCCCCTTTGAGCCAAGGGTCACACCCGAGGCCAAAGACCTGGCCGAAGGGGTAGAGCTGACCTTCCGGGTGGAGGAGAACCCCGAACTCAAGGCCGTGGAGGTCGGGACGGCCACCTACGTGCCCAAAGAGCGACTGGAACCCCTTTTTCAAAACGTAATAGAGGACGGGCGCTTCTCCTTTGAGCGCTACCGCGAGGCGGTGGGAAGGACCGCCGAGGTCTATGCCGCCGCGGGGTTTCGCGGCAGCGGGGTGGACCTGGGGCGCACCGTCCTCTCAGAGGGGGTCCTGCGGGTGGCCTTCAACGAACTCAAGATCGCCGAGATCAACTCCCCGGGACTGGACATCAGCCCGCTGGGGCTCAAAGCGGGTGACCCCTTCAACCTGGACCGGATTCTAGACGGGGTCAACGCCCTCTCCCGCAGCCTAGGCCGGGTCATTGAGGTTCGCCCCGAGCGCGTTGCCCAAGACGGGGTGCGGCTCACCTTCCAGGTAGGGGAGCAGCGCTACGGGGCTATCCGAGAGGTGCGGCTCGAGGGCAACAGCGCCATCCCCACCGAGCGGTTGCTGGCCCGCATGCGCCTCAAGCCTGGGGACGAGTACAACCCCACCCTGGCCAATGAGGATTTCGCTCGGTTGCTGCGGGAGTACCGCGAGGCGGGGTACGAACTGGTAGCCCAGCCCGACTTCAGCTTCCGGGATGGGGTCTACACCCAACGGCTGCGCGAGCTGCGCATTGCGGGCTACCGGATTGATCCCCCCCTAACCCGCACTGACCCCAGCGTTTTCCTCCGGGAGCTGCCCCCAGTAGGCAGCCTTTTCTCGGTAAGTGCGCTGCGCCAAGGCATCACCAATGTTCTTCGCACCGGCCTTTTGCGCGAGCCCCCCACCGTGCGACCCCAGCAAGGAGAAAGGCCTGAGGATGTGATCGTGGTGCTGAGCCTGCGGGAGGCTCAAACCGGGAGCTTCGTTCCGGGCATTGCCTGGAGCAGCCTAACCGGCTGGGAGGGCAGCATCAGCATCAGCGACACCAACCTTTGGGGCCTGGCCCACCAGTACAGCATCACCCTGGGCGTCAACCCCAACGACGCGGGCCAGCTCCTCACCTTCAGCGCCTCGTACCGCATCCCCTGGATATACATTGACTTCGCCGACTTCAAGGAGGTGCGCACCTCCTTCAGCGTGAACCTCTACAGCCAACCCCAGGCCAACATCAACTTTCCTCTACAACAGCTCTACAACGGCACCCCTCCCGACCTCAACGGGGATGGTGTAATAGACAGCAACGACACCACTTCCCTCTGGCAGTACACCGAGCGCAAAACCGGCCTAAACTTCTCCATCTCCCGCCCCTTGAGCAAGGAATTCCCCAACCTCCGGATATCGGCAGGGCTGGGGTGGGAGTGGAGCATTCCCGTTTTGGAGGTCAACGACCCCAACCGCCCACGCTGCTTGGTGAAGGTCACCGCCAGCGGCAACACCGCCAACCCCAGCGTGGCCGAGGACACCGCCTGCAGCAACGCCCTTTTGCAGGATGCCATCAACCGCTTCGAGCAAAGCCTGCGGGAGTACCAAGCCATCACCCTGACCCTGGGGGCCACCTACAGCACCCTCAACGACGCCAACTTCCCCACCCGGGGTTTCTCCATCAACCTCAGCACCGGCTATGGCATCACCTTCCCCAAGGGCAGCGAGGCCACCCAGTTCGTGCCGGTGGTGGTCACCGCCCGGCAGTACTTCCCGCTTGATGAGACAGCCCGGCAGGCCCTGAGCCTGCGGCTTTCCTTTGGCACCATCTTTGGAACCGCCCAGGACAGCCAGAAATTCAGCCTGGGTGGCAACAGCACCGACATCTCCACCCTGCGCGGCTACGACCCCCGTTTCCTTGACAAGGGCACCACGGTACTAAACGGGAGCCTCGAGTACGGCTACAACTTTGGCCTCTCCCCCACCGGCGGCACTAACCTTTACGGCTTCATCTTTACCGACTTTGGCCGTCTGTGGCCGGCCACGGGCGATCTGGACGCTTTCTTCCTGGGAGCGGGGGTGGGCTTGCAGCTCAACCTAGACCTGCTGGGGGCCATTCTGCCCCCCATCCGGCTGGACTACGGCTTCAGCCAGCGCAACCCCACTGGCCGCTTCGCGCTGCGGCTCGGAATAGGCTTCTAGCGCAGAATAGCCCGCACCGGTGCGGCGTCGGCCCCCTCGAGCCGCATGGGCAGGGCAATTAGCTCATAACTGCCCGCCGGCACACCCTCTAGGGCCAGCCCCTCTAGGATGAAGACCCCGCCGCGGGCAAAGGCCCGGTGGGCGGGGAGGTCTTTGGAGGTCAGGGGGTCCACGCTGGGGCCGTCGGTGCCGTAGAGCCGTACCCCCTGCGCGGCCAGGTATAGCGCGGCCTCCGGCAGCACGTGCATAAAGTGGTGGGGAAAGGTATCCCAGCGGTTGGGCTCTCCGGTGTAGAAGAGGGTGCGCTCGGCCAGCTCCACGCCCTTTAGGAACTCCACCGACAGGGCTTTTTGCCCCCGGGCGTCCACCACCCGGCAGGGGCCTACCAGCACCGAGAGCGGCACGCTTTCCAGCTTTTCGCCCGCCTCCACGTAGTGCCAGGGCGCGTCCAGGTGGGTGCCCAGGTGGGTGGTGGTGGTGATTTTGCCCACGTTCACGCTGTCGCCCTGGGCAATCCGGGCGGTGAGCTCGTAGCTATAGGGGGTATCGCCGGGCCAGACCGGAACGCCGGGGTAGATGGGGCGGGTGATGTCAATCGGTTCGGTCATGGCCCAATGATACGCAGAACGTGGTGCTCGAGGCGCTCCACCGCCTGCCGGATGCGCCACTGGGCTTTGTCCCGCACCCCGGCGAGGTTGGAAACCGCCCGCAGCTCGGCCCCCCGGAGGCCCAGCCACAAGCAGGTCTGGGCAAAGGCCGCACCCTCCATGTTCTCGAGGTCGGCCTCCCACTTGCGCGAGAGCTGCCGGGCCTCGGTAGGGTTTTCCGAGACCATATCGCGGGTCAGGAAGGTTTTGATGGGCAGGCCGAGGGTTTTGCTTAGCTCCGCCGTAAACGCCCCATCTAGCGGGAAGCGGTTGTGGTACACGCCCCCCTCCAACGCCAGTGTGGGGAAGCCCAGGCCCTTCATTCCGCCGTCCCGAATGCCCAGGTCGGCCTGGATTTCCTTCCCGGCGAGGGCCGCGTCCCCCATCTCCAAGCCCGCATCGGGGTACATGCCGGCAATGCCAAACAACAACACCCGCTCCAGCTTGCGGCCTTTAGCAAAAGCGGCCAGGGTGGCGGCGATGTTGACCTTGCCAACCCCCGACTCGAGCCAGATCCACCCCTCCCCCCGCAGCCCGGCGCGGCCATGGAAGGTGAACCTGCGGCCTTTGAGGAAAGCGGCTTCAAACTGGGTGGGGCTGAGCAAGAGCATCATGCCAATCACCACTCTAGCCTGGAATGGTATAAAGGGCCATAAATAGACTAAGTGCAACAAGAGAGTATTGATTTTTTTCTAATAGTGTACTCTCCGCCTGAGGCGCCTCGGAAAGGAGGGATCACACGTTGCGGGAGTTTATTATTCGCCTGATTGCCGAAGTAATCTGCTTCGTTTCCAACGGCTGTTAAGCATTGAATAGGCACGCAATGGAACAATTTGGGGGGTTTGGATGATTACCAAGGAATACATCGTCGCTCTACTTGATCACATCTTTTGCGTGCTGGGATGGTGCTAGGGATATGCGCTAGGATTAGGACTAATCGCAGAGGCACGGGTTTTTCCCGTGCCTCCTGGATAATAAAGATGATACAAGTTGAATCTGTCGAAAAAGCCTACACCTCTAGAAAAAACACCGTGCGGGTTCTAGAGAGGGTTTCCCTCGAGGTGCGGCCCGGCGAGGTATGCGCGCTGCTGGGGCGCAACGGTAGCGGCAAAACCACCACTATTCGCATTATCTGCGGCTTGGTGCTTCCGGATGCAGGGCGGGTTAGCATCAACGGGTACACCCTGGGCGAGCCTGAGTACATGGCCCAGTTCGGGGCGCTGATAGACACCAACCGAGGCCTGTATCCGCGGCTTTCGCCCCTGGAAAACCTGCAGTACACCTGCATGGTGCGCGGGATGTCGCGCCAGGCTGCAGTCGAGCGGGCAAAACACTTGCTCGAGGAGCTGGGCCTTTGGGACAAGCGAAACGCCCCCACCCAGACCCTCTCCAAAGGGATGCTCTCTAAGCTGGCCTTTGCCAACGCCATCGCGCACGACCCTCCGTTTGTGCTGCTGGACGAGCCCACGCTGGGGCTGGACATTGACGCGGCGGAGGCGCTGGAGGCGCAAATCCGGCAGATGGCCCAAAGCGGCAAGGGCATTCTGCTCACCACCCACCAGATGGAGGTGGCCGAGAGGCTGGCCTCCCGGGTGGCTATCCTAAGCAAGGGGCGCATCGCTGTAGATCGGCCCAAAAGTGAGCTCATGGCGATGTTCGCCCGGCAAACGTACCGGGTGGTGCTGGCAGAGCCGCTTCTAGAGGACATTCTGCCTATGGCGCACAGTTTGGACGAGACCCGAACCGTCCTAGAGGTTAGCCTAGAGCATCCCCGGCAAATCTATGAGCTAATGGACAAGCTGCGCCCCGCCCCTATCAAGCACATCGAAAGGCTCGAGGCCGACCTGGGCGAAATATTCAAAACCCTCACCAAGGAGCCGCATCATGTCTAGACTCCGCCACCTTCTTTGGGCCGAACTCATTCGAAGCTGGCTCGAGCAGGTTCGCTACCCGCTGTAGTTTGTGTTGAGCCTGGTTCTAATCGGGTTCATCTTCTACCTTCTGGTGGGTTTCGCCAGGGCAGCAGGCGCTCTAGATGCCAGTGGAGTGCAAACCGCAAAACTCCTGGTGGGTTACCTATTGGGCCTGCTGGCCGTGGGCATCATCAGCGGGCCGGCCATGCAGGTCAGCCGAGAGGCTCGGTCGGGCACGCTGGAAAACATGGTGCTCTCGGGCCAGGGCCTGACGGCTTTTTTTGTGGTGCAGGTGCTGGCCCGACTGTGGCTCAGTCTGCTTCAGTTTGGTCTTCTTTTTGCTGTCTTAGGCACCATTTTTGGGGCCAACTTCGTGTTTAGCTGGCAGCTTCTGCCGGCCCTCTTTTTGTTCTCGCTCACCTCGCTGGGCCTCGGTCTGATGGCCGGCGCGGTTATCCTCCTGTTCAAAGAAGTGAGCCAAATTTTCACCCTGGTGCAGTTGCTGGTTTTTCCTGCGGTAATCGTTGAACTGCCCCAACTACAGTGGTTTCCCCTGACCCTGGGCGCTGGCGTCTTCCGAAAGCTCATCCTAGGGGGCAGCGCAGCCCCGCTGGAATGGGCCATCTTGCTCCTAGGTACGGTAGTGGTGTATAGCCTAGGGGTTTACCTGTTCCAAAGCGCAGACCTACTGGCCCGCAAGAAAGGTCTGCTGGGCCACGAGTAGGATTAGTCCACCACCCGGAACCCCAGCGCCTCGGCCCGCTCGACGAAGAACTGGATGTTTTCGCTCTTGGTCTCGCCCCCCAGGCTCTTGCGCTCGTAGGCCCCCTCGGCAGCCAGAATCATGGTCTCGGCCAGGCAGGCCGGTACGGCTCCCTCGCCGAAGTGCAGGTCGAGGTTGCCGGTCATATTGCCAGGAGGCCGCACCACCCCGCCCGGAATCACCCGTACCCCCGGCAGCTTTTTCACCGACTCGTCTACATCGGGCGGTACACCCTCGTCGTAGATCCAGGCACCAGGCTTGACGTGCTCGGGGAAGATGACCGGCCGGGGGTCGGAAGTGGCGCTAAAGATCAGGTCGGCCTCGCGGATGGCGGCTATCTCCAGGGTGGTCACGATGTCGGGCACCGGCTGTCCCTTCCGCTCCAAGTTTTGCCTGAGGGTCGCGGCGCTCTTTTCCAGGCGCTCGAGGTTCCGCCCCACTAGAATCAGCCGGCCCACCAGCGGCGCAATCTGCCGGGCGATGCCAAAGGCCACCACCCCGTTGGCCCCCACCACCGCGGCGGTGGCCTCCCTCAGGCTTCGCCCGCTGGACTCAAAGTGGGCCAGGATGCCAGGGATGGCCGCCTTGACGGTGCCGGCGGTGTAGGCCCCGCCGTTGGTGACCTCAATCTCGGGCACCGCCTCCTGCACCAGCCGGCCCTTCTCGCCCACCACGCTCCAGAAAGCCCCCAGGCCCACCACCGTGCAGCCCAGCTCCCGCGCCAGCCGGGCCCCCTGGATGGCCCGCAGAGTGGCGAGCTCGGGTTTGCTGGTAATCTGGTGAGGCAGAAGCGGGGCGGAAATCAAATAGCAGCGAATCTCCCGACCGTCCACGGTCCTCACCCCGCGCAGCTCCCCCACCTTCATAGGCCGGAAAAGCTCCGAAAGACGCTCTACCCAGGCCCTTGGAACAATCCCCCGCGTAATCAGGGACCTAGCCCAGCGAAAGCGAGGGCTTTGAAAGAAGTCCTCCACCGTCAGGGGGTGAATCATAAAAGCGCAGACCACCTGCTTCCGCGAAGGCAGGGGAGGAGGCTCACCCAGGCGAGGCTCAATGCCCTCGAGCATCCGCGCGATGTTCTCCTTGTGGCGCCACAAGGCCACCGCCAAAAGCCCCCAAGCAGCAAACCTGGCCCAGGCCTCCACGGGTAGAACCACGGTGAGAATCGCCAAACCCAAAGGCAGGGCCAAGACCGCCAGCGAAACGTAGCGGGTTAGAAGGGCCAGCGCCCCCAGCAGAAGAACCGCCAGTGTGTGGAGGTAAGGCAGGCCGCTTATGTGCAGCCCTAGAACCGCTCCTAAAAGCACCCC